>NZ_FNTG01000002.1:301938-603877 GCF_900104795.1 Burkholderia sp. WP9 | reverse complement strand
TTCGCGGCTCATCGACTTGGGCTCCGATTCGACCACCACCGGCCGCTCGTCCTGGCCCTGCGCAACCTGCATGAGCCACGCCGAGTAGCTGCGCCCAAAGTGGTCCTGCAACAGTCCCGCATCTGCCGCGGCCAGGTCGCCGACCGTGGCGAGACCGAGCGCGGTCAGCTTTTCCGCGGCCTTCGGCCCGATGCCGTTGACCTTGCGCACCGGCAGCGGCCACACGCGCAGCGGCACATCGGCCGGCGTGAGGATCGTGAGTCCGTTGGGTTTATCGAGTTCGGAACCGATCTTCGCCAGCAGCTTGTTCGGCGCCACGCAAATGGAGCAGGTGAGTCCGGTGGCCTGATTGACCGCCTGTTTGATGCGCGCGGCGGTCTCGCGCGGCTCGCCCGGCACGTCGGTCAGATCGATATAGATTTCGTCGATGCCGCGGTCTTCGATACGGTCCGTGAAGGTGGCGACCGCCGCCTTGAAGAGGCGCGAGTAGTGGCGATACGAGTCGAAGTCGGTGGGCAGCAGGATGGCGTCCGGCGCGAGCATGGCCGCCTTCATCATGCCCATGGCCGAGAACACGCCGAGTGCGCGGGCTTCGTAAGTGGAGGTGGTTACCACGCCACGGCCCGCGTAGTCGCGCAGCCTGGCGAAACGGCGGGTGCCGTCTTGGAGCGTTTGCGGCACGCCGCTGCGGCCGCCGCCGATCACCACCGCCTGGCCCCGCAATTCCGGATAGCGCAAGAGCTCGACGGACGCGTAGAACGCGTCCATGTCGAGGTGCGCGATGTGGCGGCCTGCAGAACTCATAGGATGGAGAAAACGGATGACAACAAAAGCCAAACCGTAATACTACCTTGCTCCGCCGCCGCAAGGACCGCTCAGAAGCGGTAGCTCACGCCGATCTGCAGCACCGGATAAACCTTGTAGCGCTCCACCTTGTCGCTGATCTTGCGTTCCTGCTCGTCGATATTTGCCTGCGTGGTGAACATCGAATAGATCGCCGGCACGTTATAGCTCGTGCGCGGACGGCCGTAGGCGACGCCGAGATCGAGCGTCAGCCCGAAACCCTTCGAAACCGGCTTATGGCCGTAACCAATGCCGAGATAGGGCATGACGCGCGGCAGCGTGACCGTGGCCGATGGCGCGGCGGCCACGGCCGGCACGTAGTCGTCGCCGATCTTGTAGTTGCCCTGCGCGTTCGGCACGGCGTGGGCGCTCAGTTCGTCGTCGTTGATCAGCGCGCCGGCCGTGACGCGAAAACCGCTGGAGCTGAACGGGAACAGGTCGAGATACAGGCCGCCCTGCAAGAGCTTGAGGTGACCGTCGTATTCGTTGTCGTTGGCGTGGACCGAATGCGACAGGCCAAAGCCTTCGACTTCCGCATGCACGCCCGCCCATGAGGTCAGCGGCAGCGCCGCGCCCACACCGGCGCCGAGCGAGCCGCCGTGAACATAAATCTCCTGCGCCTGTGCTGCTCCCACCATCGTCGCCGCCAACGCCGCGACCACAGCCGCATTTTTTACCAATTTCACCGCACAGTCTCCCGACAAAGGATTATTTCCGTGCTGGCGACTTTACGGTTTAACCGAGCGGTTCAAATGAATGAATAGCGGGTACTTATGGCAGCTCTTCGCGCTCAAGTTTTGGGTTGCGGAGAAAAAGGAATTTATGACGCGTAAAACATGCCGAACACTCGATTTAATCGCACGCGATATGAAAAATAGCCCTGTTTTCAAGGGCTATTCGGTGAATCGAACCGTTACGTCCGCTTCGATAATCACTTCCGCAGAAGACCCGTTCGCCACGCACGCGGCACTCGAAAAAGGATACGTTCCGCGCGCTCGTGAGCGGCTGGTCGGCTGAGCGACGGAACCGGCCGGTGTACTCAGGCAGGGGCGGGTTGCGGCGACATGCCGGTACAGAGACCGGTTGCCGCAACCGCCTGACGCCGGCCTGAAAGGCAGCGGTTTACTGCTTGATGCCTTCGGCCTGGATGTGCAGCGTGGTCTGCATCTTGAAGCCGTAGGCCTTGCCGAAGTCGACGCCGAAGTCGTCGCGATTGAACGTCGCGGTCGATTCCGTGCCGCACACTTCACGCTTGAGCATCGGGTTGACAAAGCACTTGAACGATTCGATCTTCAGATTGACCGGCTTGGTGATGCCGTGCATCGTCAGCGTGCCGATCACTTCCACCGGCTTGTCGCCGTCGAAGCGGATCTGCGTGCCCTTGTAGGACGCGGTCGGATACTTGGCGGCGTCGAAGAACTTGTCCGTGACCAGTTCCGCGTCGAGCTTGTCGTTGCCGATATCCACCGAGCTCATGTCGATCGTCACGTCCACCGTGCCGGTCTTCGCCGCGCGATCCAGCACCACGGTGCCGCTGCTCTTCTTGAACTTGCCGCGCCAGACCGAAATACCGCCGAAGTGGTCGGTCTCGAAGCTCGGGTAGGTGTGCGTCGGGTCGAGTTGGTACGTGTCGGCTGCCATGGCGTTAAAGGACAATGCGGCGGCCAGCGCGCCTGCGGCGAGCAAAAGTTGTTTCTTCAAGGTGTTCTCCAGGTTTCAGAAAGTGTGGCGACGCTTCGGTGTCGGGTTATTTCTTCGAAGCGACGAGGTGAAATTTAATGACGACTTCGTCGGCGACCACGGAGGTGTCTTTCCATTCGCCGGTGCCGACATCGAATTGCGAGCGCTTGATCGGCAACGCGCCGTCGAAGGTTTGCGTGGCGCCCTGGCTTGCAATGGTGACGGGCACCACCACGGTTTGCGACTTGCCCTTGATGGTGAGCTTGCCGGTGATCTTGTACTGATTGCCGCCCGCCGGCGCGATCGCGCTGGAGACGAAGGTCGCGGCCGGGTAGGCGGCGCTGTCGAACCATTCCTTGCCTTGGGCCTGCTTGTTGTAGTCGTCGGCGCCGAGGTCGTAGCTGCCCGTGTCGATCGAGACATTGGCGCTGCCGGCGGTCGGTTTGGCCGGATCGAAAGTCAGTTGCGCCGAGAACTTCCTGAACTTGCCGTCGACGGGCACGTTCATCTGCTTCGTGGTGGCAATGACGGTGCTCTTGCTCGTGTCGACATCGGCGTGCGCGAAGCTCGCGCCGAACAGCGAGATGGCCGTTATGCCGGCGAGCGTGACACGGTGAGCGGAGAGATAAAAGTTTGATTTCATAGTGGTACGCATCCTATCGAACCCGCGTGCGTTGATTGCGCACCGCTGGGAATTAGATTGCCAACAAACCGTTGCCAATGACCTGCGGTCCGTCTGATATGAGTTGCCTGCCGGTCAGTTACTTGAGGAACGGAACCATCCGCGCGAGCAATCCATCGCGGTCGAGGAACTGATGCTTGAGCGCCGCCGCCACATGCATTGCAACGAGGGCGAGCAACGTGTAGTTGAGCAGCACGTGGACGGTGCGCAGGCTCGCCTTGAGCGCCTGATCCGGGCCGATCAAGGTGGGCAGCGGCACGATGCCCAGATACACCACCTGAATGCCGGCAGCGGAGCTATAGAAGTAGCCGGACAGCGGAATGGCCAGCATCAACACGTACAGCACGGCGTGCACGAGATGCGCGGCGGCCTTCTGCCAGGCGGGCGTGGCGCTGTCGAGCGCCGGCGCGCGGTGGGTGGCGCGCCACAGCACGCGGGCCACGGCGAGCACGAACACGGTCACGCCGATCCACTTGTGCCAGGAGAAATATTTGAGCTTGGTGGGCGTGAAGCCGGGGATATCGGTCATGATCCAGCCGATATAGAAGCCGCAGATCATCAACGCCGCGATCAGCCAGTGCAAGGCAATGGCGGCGCCGTGGTAGCGGTCTGGTTGGGCAGGGCTGGATTTCATTGTGTCGCGCTCGTGGGGCGTCGGCGATAACCGACGAATGCAGATAAATGCAGATGAAGTGCGGATGGTAGGGATGCCAATGAAAACTGAATAGGCATGCAGAAGAGAACACATTGTTGTAACCGTGACGCTAATGTCGCCGGAATGACGCGCGGCGGCGGCCTTAACGGGCCGCGCGACAGGGCGCTGTGGTAATTTGCCGGCTGAACCGCGAGGAGAGTTGAGGCCAATGAACAGAATCGATAACAACGCTGTCGCGCTCGGCGCGGATTTTCTGCGGCACGACACGGCGGCTGCCGCAGCCGGGGTGGAAGGCTACCTGGAGCACGACGCGGCGGTCTACCGCACGTTGCTCGAATCGACCAGGGCGATTCCCTGGAAGATCGATTGGGCGACCATGGAGTTCGCCTATATCGGCCCGCAGATCGAAGCCCTGCTCGGCTGGGCGCCCGCTAGCTGGAAAACCGTGCAGGACTGGGCGGCGCGCATGCATCCGGACGACCGCGACAAGGTGGTCGAATTCTGCGTGGCGCAATCGAAGGCCGGCACCGATCACGAAGCCGACTATCGCGCATTGACGAGTCGGGGCGAATACGTGTGGCTGCGCGACGTGGTGCACGTGGTGCGCGACGCGCAGGGCGAGGTGGAATCGCTGGTCGGCTTCATGTTCGATATCAGCGAGCGCAAGAAGACCGAGGAGAAACTGGCCGCGCTGCAACGCGAACTCGAGGCGCTGTCGTTCAGGGACGGCCTGACGGGCGTCGGCAATCGGCGCGCGTTCGACGCCAACCTGCAACGGGAATGGAGCGCGGCCTTGCGCCATGCGGCGCCGCTCTCGTTGGTCATGGTCGATATCGACTTCTTCAAGTCCTACAACGATTACTACGGGCACGTGCAGGGCGACGAGTGCCTGAGGCGGCTGGCCGGCGTGCTGAGCGGCGCGGTGCGGCCGGGTGACTTCGTCGGCCGCTTCGGCGGGGAAGAGTTCGTGCTGATCCTGCCCAACACCGGCGCCGAGGCCGCGCGCCAGGTGGCCGAGCGTTGCCGCGAGCGGATTTCCGCCGAGCAGATCGCGCATGAGCGCTCGCCGTTCCGGCAGACGGTGACGGCCAGCTTCGGCGTCGGCACGACGATTCCGGCAGAGGCGGGCGACCCGGTGGCCTTCGTCAACCTGGTGGATACGCAGTTGTACAGCGCGAAGGACAACGGGCGCGACTGCATCGCCGCGGTGAGCCGGGTGGGATGAAGCGCGGCCAACGGCTTCGCCGCAGGCGCGCAACTTGCTAAAGTGAGCGCCTGCGGCCGCCGGCTCATGGTGCGGCTGCGAAGCGAGGGCGAAATCCCGTGCTCGCACTTATCAAGAATCCAGGGCTTACGTTGTGAATTCCATTTTTCTGTCTTGGGGCATCGCCGCGGTCGCCACGGCGGGTGTCATCACCCGGCCGTTCAAATGGCCGGAGGCTGTCTGGGCCGTGGCCGGCGCGTTGCTGCTGGTGTCGCTCGGGCTATTGCCCGTGCATCTGGCGATCGAGGCGATCGGCAAGGGCACCGACGTCTATCTCTTCCTTTTCGGCATGATGCTGCTGTCGGAAGTGGGCCGCCGTGAAGGGTTGTTCGACTGGGTGGCCGTGCTCGCGGTCAATCACGCCCAAGGCTCGCCGCGCAGGCTTTTCCTGCTCGTCTATCTGGTCGGCGTGGTGATCACCGCTTTTCTATCGAACGACGCCACCGCCGTCGTCCTCACCCCGGCCGTGTTCGCCGCCGCCAAAAAAGCGAAGACGGATCCGTTGCCGCTGCTGTTCGTCTGCGCGTTCATTGCCAATGCGGCGAGCTTCGTGCTGCCGATCTCGAATCCGGCCAACATCGTGCTGTACGGCAATCACACGCCGGCGCTCGGCGCCTGGCTGCTGCGCTTCACGCTGCCCTCGCTCCTGTCGATCATCGCGACCTACGCGATGCTGCGCTGGACCCAGCGTGAGGCGCTCGCCGGCACCTGCGAGGCCAATCTCGAACCGCTCGAACTGTCGTCGAGCGGGCGCGTGGCGCTGGCGGGCATCGCGGTGACGGCTGCCGTGCTGCTGACGGTCTCGGCATTCGATGTCGCGCTCGGCTTGCCCACCGCGATACTCGGCGCGCTGACCGCGTTGATCGTGCTGATCCAGGAGCGCAAATCGCCGCTGCCGATGATCCGCGAGATCTCGTGGAGCGTGCTGCCGCTCGTCGCCGCACTGTTCGTGCTCGTCGAGATGCTCGATCACACCGGCGTCATTACGGCGCTCGCCCAACTGGCGCAGCGCGCCGCGCAACACGACGAACTGGCCGCGGCGGGCTGGGCCGGCAGCATCATCGCGATCGGCAGCAATCTGATGAACAACCTGCCGGCCGGGTTGATCGCCAGTTCGACCGTGATGCAGGCCCACAGCCCGGAGCGCGTGATCGACGCGCTGCTGATCGGCGTGGATTTGGGGCCGAACCTGTCCATCACCGGTTCACTGGCAACGATCCTCTGGCTCAGCGCGATCCGCCGCGAGGGCGAAGACGTGAGCTTCATGAAATTTCTGAAGGTAGGGGCGCTGGTGATGCTGCCGGCGCTCGTGCTGGCTCTCGGCGCGCGAATACTGACCGGTTGAAGACGCGTGCGCGAGATCTGAATGCGGCGCCGCTGGTTCGAGGGCGCGGCGTCACGACCGGGTGCCGGTGCGATGTAGCGGAGGTTTGGCGCGCAAAACTTCCTCCGCTTCTTCTAGCAGGCGCAGCATTTCCACGAGGCGCGCGACGCGTTCTCGTTGTGACGGCATTAAACATGGCTTCACCAAACCATGCAGGCGCTGCTGCCAATAGGACAGCGGAATGTGGTCGTTGGTGGAGATGACCACGAATACGCGTTCGAGGTGGGCGATTTCCCTGTCGATTTCCAGATGGTTCATCTGATGTTTTCCCCCAAGGGTTACCTGGTGGCGCCGGTTCGGGTCTGTCCGAGCCGGTTTCATGCATGCGCTCGCGAATGCGATAGTTGGACAGATATGTCCAACGAATGGACATGGCTCGCATGATGAATAACGTCCAGCAAGGCCCATTCCGCATTCGTCGGAATGAAATCGCACGCGCTTCTCTCTTTCGTTTGTCTCCTTCAGTAACCGGTGTGCCGACCGCTTTATTCCCGGCGACTCCAAATTCCTCACAACAACGGGAATTCACCAGGCTTTCCTCGCGACGGCATGTCCTATGCTGCTTTCACAGCCGTTTCGGGGTCATCAACCCGGCATCAATCCCGTGAATACATGCACGTCCGGCGCCCATGGCGCAGTGTCTTCATCATCGGCTGCGGGTGGGTGAAACGCGTGACATAAGTCGACATGATTGTGGCGTTGCCTTCCGGCGGCGCTTCCTCAAGAATTCGGTCTGTCATCGAAACGGATCGCGGCAAAAGGCAGGCGACGGCCGGTGGCTCAAACGAAGGAGTCAGTCATGAAAAAGTTGATCGCTATCGTGTTGCTGTGCAGCGCATCCACCGTCACGTTCGCCCAGACCGCCGCGCCTCAAGCCGGCAATCCGCAGCGCATGGAGCGCATGGTGCAGCAGTTGCAAACGCGCTTTGCGAATGCCAATACCACGCACGACGGCAAGCTCACCAAAGATCAGGCCGCCTCCGGCATGCCGATGCTGGCGAAGCACTTTGATGAAATCGATACGCAGAAGGCGGGCTACATCACCCTGCCGCAGATCGAGGCATTCATGCAGGAACGCGGGGCAGCGCACTGAGCCGCGAAGCGATGGGCGGGACCGTAGAGTCGCGGCGCGCGGCGCGGCGCTCACCGGACACGCAAGCATCGGCCCGTCATACTCCGATCGTGCCTGATGCCCGACCAACCGCCAGCTGAACCAAGGAGCTTTCGCATGGATCGCCCCGCGAAAATCATCGTGCTCGACGACGAAGTCGAATTGCGCAACATGCTGCAGCGTTTCCTGCGCGGCCACGGCTTCGACGTGAGAGTCGCCGAAGACGGCAAGCGTCTCGACCGCTATCTGGAGCGCGAACCGTTCGATCTGCTGGTGCTCGATCTGATGATCGGCGAAGAGGACGGCCTCGCCATCTGCGCCCGCCTGCGCGAGCAGGGCCAAACCTTGCCGATCCTGATGCTGACCGCGAAGGGCGACCCGCTCGACCGGGTGCTCGGCCTCGAAACCGGCGCCGACGACTATCTCGCCAAACCGTTCCTGCCGCGTGAACTGGTAGCGCGCATCAATGCGCTGCTGCGTCGCCAGAAGATCGCATCGGGCGAGGTCACCGTGACCTCGCAAAGCGTGCGCTTCGGCGATTTCTCTCTCGATGTCGCCAAGCAGCAACTGTCGCGCGCGGGCGAGTTGCTGGACATTCATTCGGCGCAGATGTTGTTGCTGGTCGCGCTCGCCTCGTCGCCGAACCGGCCGGTGAGCCGCGACAATCTGCTGGCGCGCGCGCGGGGCCGCGACCACGATGCGCTCGATCGCAGCATCGACGTGCAGGTGCTGCGGCTCCGGCAGATCGTGGAGGCCGATCCGTCCAAGCCGCGCTTCATCAAGACCGTGTGGGGCGTGGGTTACATGCTGGCAGCGGACGTCGACTCATGACGCGCTCGCTGCTGCAAAGAGCGCTGCCCAGAACGCTGCTGGCGCGCAATATCGCGCTGCTGATCGCGCTCGTGATGTTGAGCCAGGTGTGCGCGCTCGGCGTGCTGCTGCACTACGTGCAGCGGCCTCGCGTCGAGCGCGCCGCGGCTGTGTTCGCCACGTATGTGACCACGCTCGACAATCTGCTCGCGGCAACGCCACCCAAGGCGCGCGTCGAATTGACGGCGCGCCTCGACGCTCGCGCGCAATTGCCGGCCGAAGCCTTTGAGACGCCGCCGCGGAATTGGATGCGCGCCTATCGCATCTATCAGCGCGACCTGTTTCTCGATAGCTTGCGCGCGCACTTGCCCGCCGATATGCCGGCGCGCTGGCAGTCCGTGGGTGGCCAGCGCCTGTGGATCCGGATGCACGGCCCGGCCGATGCGCCACAGGCGCCGTACTGGATCGCGCTGCCGGTTCCCGAGGACGCGCAGGGTAATGGACTCGACGCCGCCATCCTGCTGTCGCTCGGCCTGGGCGCGCTGGCCGCGTTGACCGGTTACGTGATCCAGCGCCACCTGAACCGGCCGCTCCAGGAGTTGACGCGTGCGGCGCGCCGCGTGAGCGCCGGTGAAATGCCCGCGCCGCTGCCGACCGACGGCCCCACCGAAATCGCCGCCGTGAGCGGCGCCTTCAATCAGATGACGCAAGCGTTGCAGCAAGCCGAGGCGACGCGCGCGCTGATGCTGGCCGGCATCTCGCACGACATCCGCACGCCGCTCACCAAGCTGCGACTTTCAATGGCCATGGCGATGCCCGACGGCAGCGACAGCAGCTTCGCGGTCGCCGCCGAATCCTATCTGGATCAGATCGAAACGATCCTGCAGCAGTTCATGGATTACGCGGGCAGCGGCGAGCGCGAGCAGCCGGAGCCGGGTGATCTGAATGCATTGATCGAACGGCTCGCGGGCGATTTCGCGGGGCTCGGGCACGAGTTCGATCTCTCTCTCGCGAATCTGCCGCCTGTGCCTTATCGTCCGATCAGCATGATGCGGCTTTTGATGAACCTGATGCAGAACGCGATCGTCTACGCCGGAACCGGACTCGCGGTACGAAGCTGGGCGACGCGCGAGGCGGTGTATGTGGCGGTCGGCGATCGTGGCAAGGGCCTTTCAGCGACCGAGCTGGAGCAGCTCAAGGCGCCGTTCCAGCGCGGCCGCAATGCGCGTTCGCATAGCGGCGGTACGGGATTGGGGCTGGCGATCGTCGAGCGGATTGCGCGGCTGCATGGCGGCAATCTGCAGTTTCATGCGCGCGAGGGTGGCGGGCTGGAGGTGTGGGTCGTGTTGCCTTTCAGTGGCTCGCCACGCTAGCGATCGCGACTTCCCGCGTACGGTTCGGGCCATGCCATCTTCCGCGCGCCTGGCCGTCACCTGGCTTACACGTCGCGGGTCCGGCGAGCGGTCGCCTTGCTGCCGGGCGTCCTTTCTTCATTTTCTGTCAAGCCACGCATCGAGCCCGACCCGGAACGCCACGCCCGCGATAACCGGCACCGTCAGCATGAGGATGATGCCGAAGTTCGGAATCTCGTCGCCGTATGTGATCGGACCATAGAGCACGACGGTCGCCACGATCGCGAAGACCGCGACGCCGACGGCCACCATCAGAAGATTGCGCGCCGCAATGGGCATGGTTCGGCGCCTGGCTTGGCCCGGCGTGGCGCTGTCAGCGGGGACTTTGTCGTGTTGGGCGGGCATGATGGATCTCGTGACGATAGGAAAAGCAGCGCGGGGAGCATTGGTGAACCGGACTCCGCAAAAGAAGCGCGATGGGCATCATACCAGGGTGTGTGCGTGGCGCGCATTTCATGCCGCGCCAACCACCCACTCCAAGGCCCCGATCGCCAGTACGAGCGCGGCGATTGCGCTGAACCGGCAGTCCCGTTGATGCAGGAACACGCTCAACATCAATATAAGCTGCATTTCCCGCAGCAGGCTAAAAAGCGCGATGCCACGCAAACCTTACGATGTCACGGCCGAAGGAATCTGCTCGGCGGCCGGAACGGCCAGCCGGAAAACGGCCCTGCGGACCACGCAGATCACAACAGCGCCGGCGACCAGTCCTGACAGAACGTCGGCCAGGTAGTGGCCGCCCTGCGTGAGCGTCGAGATGATCATTAAGGCGTTCAGCGCAATCGCCATGGGAAAGACATACCGAACGTGACGCAATGCATACGCGTAGCAGAGCGCCAGAATCGTATGCAGCGACGGGAAGGAAACCAGTCCCTGCGCTAATGACAGATTCAGTTCTCGCGTGTGGCCGCTTCTGAAAACGGCAAAGTCCGACACGGTCGAGGCCGTATTGGGATCGTGAATGCCGAAATGCACGAAGGCGCTTTCAGCCGGAAAGGGCAGAGCGATCAATATCACCAGCGTAGCCGACACCATGAACTGCACGACGAACTCTGCATAGTCCTGCGTGTTGCGGGTCACCGCGAGAATGGCCGGAATGACGAGGAGCTGACAGGCGCCGGACTTATAGGCGCAGGCAAGCGCCGTGTGCAGCCACGGGTGCGCCTGAACCCATCGATAGAGATCGGGCCAGTGGAATCCGAGCGCGGCGTCGGCGGCAATGAATGCATGGGTCGCGAGCGGGAAATTCGTCGTCACGCACAGATACTGGAATACGACGCCGACCTTGCTGAACGTGGCCATAACGGTGATCCACAAGAACGCGTCGAGCACGTTCCGATAAAACATCGATCTGTCGACGTTTTTGAAAGGCACGCGCGAAACGATCCACAGCACTGCGTCAATCACAACGAGGCCGCAAGTCAGCGCGATGGTCAGCGCGACGCCGCTGCGCTCGAGCCGAAAGCCGATACGGGCCGCCCATATGCAGTCGATCAGCAACATCAGGAAAGTGAACTGCCAGGCCGCCCCGTAAAGCGCGCGCATTTGTTTTGGCATAGGTCTCTCGGATTTTTTTTTGCATTATGCCTGCGATATTAATTCAAAGATGCACGGTGCTCAGCCGCAAAATCCGAGGCGGGAGTGAAATCAGATTATCAAAGCGGACTTACCGCATTCCATATCGATTACGCATCATTTCCCAGAATGTTCATCAAGGTGCGCGCATTGCGCTGCCCCTGGTCTTCAAAGCAGTTATTAAAAATGACATGCGTGCGACCCGCCCGCCTCGCGATCGCGCGGATCGGCGCGGCCAGTTCAGTCAATTCCGCTTCGTCATAGTCGTAATCGAAGCGCTCCGCGGCGCTCGCCGCGCCCGTCGCGCTCCATGTCTGCGTGTTGCGCCCATGCAGGCGCACCATCGCGAGCGCGGGTTGGGTCACCTCCCACAGCGTATGCACGCGGTTGGTCACGTCCGGCGGCGCGTCCACGATCACATGCACGATGCCGCGCTCGCGCAGGAATTCGAGCGACCCCGCCGCATGCTGGTCGTCGAACCAGGACTGATTGCGGAATTCAGCCGCCATCACGTAGCCCGCCATGCGCGCCCGGCATTCCTCCACGAGTGCCAGGCCGTCCGGCGCGCGCGTGATCCACGGCGCGAACTGGAACAGCACGGCGCCGAGGCGCCCGGTGAGGCGCAGCGGTTCTAGCGCTTCCTGATAGCGCCGCCACAGTTCATCGCGGATGTCGGCCGGCATGTCGCGGTAATAGACGTTTTTCTTGCGCGGGCCGGTGATGCCGGCCGGCAGCGCCATCGCAATGTCTTTCGGCAGCGCGTCGGGCGAGGTCTGATGGCCGGTGAAAAGACGAAACGCCTTGAAGTTGAAGGTGAAGCCCTCGGGCGTGCGTTCGGACCACAACTGCGCATTGCTTGCCGAAGGCATTGCGTAATAAGCCGAGTCGACTTCGACCAGCGGAAACTGTGACGCATAAAACCGCAGTCGTGCTTCAGCGCTGTTGCTGCCGCGCGGATAAAAACGCTTGCAAGCAATCAGCGTCTTGTCGGTCCAGCCTGCGGTGCCGCATCGAATATCCATCGGCGAACTCGTGTCAAAGGGCGTCGTGTGGGCGGGCTAGGAGGCCGCTTCGGTGTGGTCGATCCATTCCGCGAGTTCGCGCCGCAACTCGGCGATGTCGAGCGGCTTGCCGAGCAGGCGCGCGCCGGGAATGGCGTCGCCGATCTGCGCGCTCTTGCCGTAGCCCGACACCAGCAGCACGCGAATCTCCGGCTGCTGGCACAGCACGGCGCGCGCGAGGCAGTCGCCGGACATGCCGGGCAGCGTCAGGTCCGTGAAGAGGATGTCGAAGCGTTGCGCGAGCACGAGCGGCAGTGCTTCTTCCGCGCTTTCGACTGCGGTGCAAGCGAAGCCGAGGACGCTCAGCAGATCGCTGAAGGCTGCGCGCGAATCCGCGTCGTCTTCGACTAGCAGCACGCGAGCCGGGCTGCCGGAAGGCCGTGCCGAAGTATCGGGCTCGGGATGCCCGCTTTGCTGGCCGAGGTCCGCGGGAGGGTCGTAGACGGCGGGCGGCACGCAAGCGGCGATCTGTCCAGCGGGCAGGAAAACCGGTGTGGCGCCGGGCACGGACCCACTCCGCGCCACGGCCTGACCGGCGCGCAGTACGCTGCGCAACATGCGGGCGAGATCGTCGCGCCGGTACGGTTTCGAGAGCAGCGTAATGCCGGCGTCGAGTTTGCCGTGATGGACGATTTCGTCGCGCGTATAGCCGGAGGTGAAGAGTGTCGGCACGGCGGGCGAGCGCGCTGCGGCACGCCGCGCCAATTCCACGCTCTTCACCTTGCCCGGCATCACCACGTCGGTGAACAGCAGATCGATCGGCACGTCGCTGTCGATGAACTCGAGCGCCGCGTCGCCGCTCGACGCGGTCAGCACTTTGTAGCCGAGTTGCGCGAGCATCTCGACGGCGGTGAGCCGCACGTCGGCATCGTCTTCCACGACCAGAATCGTTTCGCCGCCGCCGCTCGGCGCAGCGGTATCGTCGACGGTTTCCGCGGTTTCCGGCTCGCAGCAGCGCGGAAAAAACAGCGAGACGGTGGTGCCGCGTCCCACCTCGCTCTCGATCACGGTGTGACCGCCGCTTTGTCTGACGAAGCCGAACACCATGCTCAGGCCGAGACCGGTGCCGTGGCCGTCGGGCTTGGTCGTGAAGAACGGTTCGAACACGCGTTGCAAGATCTCGGGCGGCATGCCGCCGCCGGTATCCGCGACGGAGAACACCACGTATTCACCCGGCGACAGCTCCGGCTTATCCTGGCAAAACGCGGCGTCCAGCACGCGGTTGGCGGCGCGCACGGTGAGCGTGCCGTCTGCCTGCATCGCGTCGCGCGCGTTGATCGCCAGATTGAGCAGCGCGTTTTCCAGTTGATTGCGGTCGGCCTGCACGTGCCACAGATCCTCGCTCAGGACCGTGTCCACCTTGACGGTTTCGCCGAGCGCGCGATGCAGCATCTCGGTCATGCCGTTCAAGAGGCGGCGCGGGTTCAGCACCGTGGGCGAGAGCGGCTGGCGCCGTGCGAACGCCAACAGATGCGCGGCCAGCTTCGCCCCGCGTTTGACAGCGTCGGTCGCGGCGGACAGGCGGCGCAGCGTGGCCGGATTGCCGCCGGCGTCGGCGGCGAGCATTTGCAGGTTGCCGTTAATGACCTGCAGCACGTTGTTGAAGTCGTGCGCGACGCCGCCCGTGAGGCTGCCGATCGCTTCCATTTTCTGCGCCTGGCGCAGTTGTTCCTCGGCCAGCGCGCGCGCCGCGACCGCGTCGGTGACGCGCTGTTCGAGCGTTTCGGTCAATTGACGCAGCGACTGTTCGGCGATCTTGCGCTCGTGAATGTCGATCAGCACGCCGGGAAAGCGGGTCGGCTCGCCATGCTCGTCGAATTCGCAGCGGCCGTTCGCCTGCACCCACAGATAGTCACCATCGGGGCGGCGGATTCGGTACTCGGCGCGAAACGGCGCGCCGGTGCGCATGGCCTCGACGGTCATCTGATCGTTGAGCGGCTGATCGTCCGGATGAAGCATCTGCGTGGCCGCATGACGATCGATGCCTTTCGCGGCTTCTTCGCGCGGAAACGAAAAGGTGCGCGCGAAACGTTCGTCGCCGCTGACCTTTCCCGTGCGCACGTCCAGTACCCATGTGCCGAGCACCGCGCCGGTGTTGAGGGCGAGTTGTAGCCGCTCGTTGGTTTCGTGCAGTTCGGTTTCGGCGCGTTGCCGCCAGCGTTCGGTAAGCACACGCGTGGTGGTTTCGACGACCATTGCCAGCACGCCGGCCGGCGCACCGCTGTCGCCGGCGACCGGGCTGTAGTAGAGATCCATCCACACGTCTTCGGGCCGGCCGTCGCGCAGCAGCACCAGTTCCTTGTCGCGATACGACAGCGTGCCGCCCGCGAGACAGGTGTGCATGACGTGGCGGTTGAAGTCGGCGACTTCAGGCCAGCCGATTTCGACAGGGCTGCCGAGCAGATAGGGATGCCGTCCGCCCGCGAAGACCGCGTAGGCGTCGTTGTAGATCATGTAGCCGGGCTTGTCCCACAGCAGCACGAGCGGCACGGGGGAGGCAAGCACCAGCTGGACCGTGGCGGTCAGGCTGCGCGGCCAGTCTTCAATTGCGCCGATGCCGGTGGCGGCCCAGTCGAAGGCGCTGATGCGCTGCGCCATCTCCCCGCTCCAGCCTGGGCAGCCATGGTCTTGTGCCGGAAATGGCATGCTGCGCTCTCCAAAGGTCACGTCGATCAATGTGTTCCCACTCTGCCGGCGCGTGTGACGCGCTTCTATGCCTGGCAGCAGGCGGGATGAACCTTTGCCGTCCCCATCTGCCGGCAGGATAGCTGCAGGCAGGCTGCGACAATTGTAGGTCACAACCCCCAACGGGTGACAGGTCGCCCCGGCGACCGGCGGATCGGCTGGATCACATCCGCAAGACGCGTTCGCGGACTTTGCGTGGAAGGTCTACCCCAGGCGCGAATCCTGCTGATCCCACTTGTTCGCGTGCGCCGCCTGGCGCATCGTAGGGCGGGGCACCACGCAGAATTCGAACCTGAAGCAACGCGGACCACACAATGGCGAAGAAAATCAGCACACGAAACAAGCTGCCCAAACCGGATGCGCGTCAGGCGCTTCTCGTTACGCGCCGCAATGCCAGAATGGCGCGCTCGGCGCACGCTTATGTACGCGGCAATACCAGCAAGTTCTACGAATGGCTCGAAGGCATCGACGGCCATGCATTGCCGGAGGGACCCGCCATCTGGATTTGCGGCGACTGCCATACCGGCAATCTCGGGCCGGTGGCCGATGCGCAAGGGCGCGTCGAGATTCAGATTCGCGACCTCGATCAGACCGTGATCGGCAATCCGGCCCACGACCTGATTCGCCTCGGCCTCTCGTTGGCGACCGCCGCGCGTGGTTCGGACCTGCCGGGCGTGACGACCGTCAGCATGATGGAAGCGCTGGCGGACGGCTACGAGCGCGCCTTCGACGAAGCGGCCAGCGACGCCGACATCCGCGCCGAAAAGCCCGAGGCGGTGCGGGTTGTGATGAAGGAAGCGGTGCGCCGCTCGTGGCGGCATCTGGCGGAGGAGCGCATCGAGGATCTCGAGCCGAGCATTCCGCTCGGCCCGCGCTTCTGGCCGCTTGCGAAGAGCGAGCGGCGCGAGATCGAAGCGCTGTTCGAGAAGGGCTCGCTGGCCCGGTTCGCCACGGTGCTGCGCGCCGTCGGCGACGAGACCGACGTGGAAGTGCTCGACGCTGCTTACTGGGTGAAAGGATGCAGTTCGCTCGGCAGGTTGCGGTATGCGGTGCTGCTCGACATCGACGGGGCCGCGATGGAGGGCGACGACCTGTGCCTTATCGATATCAAGGAGGCCGCGCAGGCCGCCGCGCCGCGCTATCCCGGCGTGCGGATGCCGCGCGACAACGCGGAGCGGGTGGTGGAGGGTGCGCGGCATCTGTCGCCGTCGCTCGGCGAGCGGATGCGGGCGGCGCGGTTCGCGGATCGCGCCGTCGTGATTCGCGAACTGCTGCCTCAGGACATGAAGCTGACCATCGAGCAACTGACCCGCGACGAAGCGACGAAGGCGGCGCGCTTTCTGGCAATGGTGGTCGGCCGGGCGCATGCGCGGCAAATGGATCGCGCTGAGCGCAAGGCCTGGCTCACCGAACTGCGCAGAAATCGTTCAAAGACCCTCGACGCGCCCGGGTGGCTGTGGAAAGGCATCGTGGAACTGGTGAGCAGCCATGCAGCCGGCTATCTCGAACATTGCCGGCGCTACGCGACCGAGCGCCGGGACGGTTGACGCAGGGTTGTCCACTGGCGGCGGCAACCTGATTGGAGCCGCCGCCGGAAAACCGCTAACGAGGTCAAGCCAACCTCAGTTCGACAACGACACATACGGCGAGACGAGCGGCGTCGGCGGGAACGGCTGCAAGCCCGTCTGCTTGCTGAAGCTGTACCTCACATAAACCGCCGCGAGCCACTCGCGATATTCATAAGCATTGCCGAGCGAAGCGGTCGCTCCGAACGCCAGTTGCGGAGCCAGTTGATATTCGCCCACGGCGCTGAGCGAATACGACACGCCGGTCTTGCTTTGGCCCGGATACTGCGCGCCGCTCTGCACACTGGTGCCGATCGAGTCCGCGTTGTTCGCTGCCGTACTCTGGCGGTTGGAACCGTCGTTGAGCGGGAAGTAATTCGACGCATCCTCACGGTAATGCTGCACGCCGATCGAACCCTTCACGTCGTACGTGAACGCGCCGTTGCGCCCGGTCCATTCGATCGGCAAGTTCAGGATCACGTATTGTTGCGGGCTGAAGTAGCCGCCCTGGCCGTACGTGAAGTACGACAGATTCTTGTTGTAGCCCATCAGCGTCGTATTCACGCCGATCGTGAGCGTCTGATCGGCGTCTTTCAGCAGACGCGTGTAGACGCCGCCGCCGCCTTTGATGGCGGTATTGCTCGGCACGTTGTTGCCATCGTAGTACTGAAAGGAACCGTTTACGTACAGGCCGTTCGTGCCGTCGTCCCAGGCGAGGCTGGCGAGTCCGCCATTCGAGGTGACGCCGCCCCATTCGAGCCCGGAGCCGGAGTCGCGCGCGCCGGCGTAGGACAAGAGGCTGTCGGTCACCGCGCGGCGCGCGACGGCGAGCGAATACGACACCTTGTCGGTGATGCCGCCGTTGTATTGGGCGCCGCCCACGATGTTCGTCTCGCGGAAACCGATCGGCGTCACGCCGATATCGCCGCTGATGCTGCGGCCTTCGTAGCCGACCGACAGGCCCACGCCATTCGCCGTCTGGCTGCCGTACGTGTTGTTGCCCGCCTGGGCGGCTGTTTTGGATGCATCGCTCGATAGCCCCGAGCCGAAGCGCGCGAGCGTCGACACATTGGCGGCTGCGCTGCCAGCGTCGAGCGTGACAGGCGTTGCCGTGACGACGATATGGCCGTTGCCCGCCTTGATGCGCCCCTGAACGGGCGCTTCGATGTCGGTGAGGTTGGACAGGCCGTCCTCGCCGGTGCGGTTACGGAACACGATGCCGCCCGATATCGTGCTCGACTGCTCGCGGTTGACCTGCGCGAGCTCTTCCGCGACGCCGAGCGTTTGCGCGTTCGCCACGTTCGACGGCGCATAAGCGTTGCCATTGCCCGCGCCGTTCGCGCCGGGTTGCGCTGGGTAGTACGGCTGCGCATAACCGGTGGGCGGCTGCGGAATGTATGGTTGCTGTTGCTGCTGCGCGTAATAGCCCTGATTCGTGTAAGCCTGCTGCTGCGGCGGATACGGCTGATAAGGTTGCTGCGCGTAGGCCTGCTGTTGCTGCTGCTGCTGGGGATAGGCCGGCTGGCCGTAGTAGGGCTGCTGTGGCTGCGGATAGCCTTGCTGTTGTCCATACGGCGCCTGCGCGTAGGCGGGCGCGTTGCGGGTATTTTTCGACGCACTTTGCTTCTTGCTGGCCGCGCGTTTCGTGCTTGTACCCGTGCCCGGCGCGCCATAAGGTTGCGCCTGCATTGAACCGGCGTTGGCCTGCGCTTCGCGCGCGGCCGGCGACATCGGCCACGGCGTGGCTGCATAACCATCCGGCGCGCCGTATTGCGGCTGCTGCGCGTAAGGGCCCTGCTGCGCATAAGGCGCCTGCTGCGGATAACCCGGGTTGTACTGCTGCGGTGTCTGCTGCATCTGCGGCGCTTGCGCCTGCATCGGCTGCTGGCCTTGACCCGGATAAGGCTGCAACGGCGCGCCCGACTGGCTCGACCCGTAGGCTTCCTGACCATAGCCGCCCGAGTTGCCACCCGACCCGCCGGCCGGACGCGGCGCGTTATACGGAAGGGTAGCGGGCGCCGAGCCAGGCGCATAAGGCTGCGCGGGCGACGTATAAGGCGCGACGTAAGGCGCGGGTTGCGTAGGCGGCGGATAGTTCGGCACGGTCTGTGTCGGCAAGGAAGACTGCGAATACGGGAGCGCTGCGCGCGCGGCGTTGTAGCTGCCGCCGGCAAGCGCGGCGTTGTCGGCGTCGGTCGGCGTGACGGTGGCGGTCTTGCCCTCGAAGGGATTGGTGCCCGGCAGCGGCGTCGCGCCGATCCGCCGCATTGCCACTTCCCAGCCGCGCGGCACGTTGCTCGCCGGGTTGCGCGGGGCGTTCGCCATCAGCGGCGTGTTGGCGGCCACGAGCGAACGTTGCAGATAAGTCGACGCGAGCGACAGCTTGCCTTCTGCGCGATACATGCGGCCGACGGTGGCCAGCACGGCAGGATCGCCTGGTGCCGCGTTCAGGGCCTGCTTCGCGAGCGACTCGGCGTAGCTGAACTGCTTTGCGCCGGCCGCGGCGGAAATAGTCGCTTGCAGCAGATTCAGATCGTCGGGCTTGCGTTGCAGCGCGACGCGATAGCTCGCGACCGCGTTGCGGTCGTCGCCGGCACTCGAATAAAGGCGGCCGAGCGCGGCTTGCAGATCGGGATTGTCGGGCATGGCCGCGAGCCACGGCGCGATCACGTCGTAGGCGCTGGCCAGGTCGCCGCGCTGACGCACCGCGTCGCACTGCTTGATGACGATGCCGAGATTCAGATTGCCGAAGTCGGTGCGTTGCTGCGGCGTCAACTGCATCGCTGCGAGCCGGCGCATCACCATGCCGAGTTCGGCTTCCTGCTGCGTGGCCGACAGAATACCCGCGTATTGCAGCAGCAAATCGGTGTTGCCGGGCGCGCGTTCATGGCGGCGCGCACGAGTCCGAGCGCGCGGTTCGGGTCGCCGGCCTGGCTGTAGGCGGCGGCGATCACGCCGATCAGTTCGGCACTGTTGCCCGCGACCGGCTCCGCGGCCCGCAACGTGGCGAGCGCCTGTTGCGTCTGGCCGCTGCGCGCCATGCGCGTGGCGAGATCGGCCTGTTGATGCACCCACAAGCGGTGCTGCAAGGTCGTCATCGCGTCGGTGCGCTGCGCGGCCGGAATGCGCTCGAGTTGCGCGAGACCCGCCGACCAGTCCTGCGTTTCCGCTGACAGCAACGCGCTCGCGTACAGCGCATCGGTCATGTTGGGATGCGCGGCGAGCAGGCCGTCCATCATGCTGCGCGCGTTGGCGACCGCGCCCTGGCGCACGTAGATGCGCGCGAGGTCGAGCCGCAGCCACGGGTCGTCGGGCGTATTCAGCAGCGCGTCTTCGAACAGGCTGCGCGCGTTGCCGAGATCGCCGCGCGCTTCGGCGGCACGCGCTTGCGCAGCCTGCGCTTCGCCACGTAGACGGTTGATGCCGCCGGCCTTCGACTGCTGTTCGGCGTTCAGCTGATTGGCGAACTGCAGCGCCTCGTCGCCGCGGCCTTGCGCGGCGAGCGCGCCGACGAGGCCGCGCACCGCGTCCGGGTTGTCGGCCTGACGGCGCAGCGCCATCCGGTAGGCCTGCTCCGCGCCGACTGGGTCGCCGTTGGCGAGCAGCATTTCGCCGAGCAGAACCTGCGCGGTGACATCCGACGGATTCAGCTCGATCGCGCGCTCGAACAGCGACTTCGCCTTCGCGAACTCGCCGTTGCTGCGCGCGCCGATCGCGTCGCTCGTATAGGTCCAGTAGCTCGCGCTGTCGAGCGCGGTTTTCCAGCGTGCCGGATTGCCGTTGCGCGACGCACGCTCCAGATAGTTGCGGGCTTCGGCGAAACGCTCCTGCTTCAACGCGGCGATGCCCATGCCACCGAGCGCGTCGGTATCGTTCGGGCTCGTGGCCAGCACCGAGGAAAACTTCGTGCGCGCTGTGGTCACGTCGTTGCGATCGAGCGCCGCGAAACCGTCGGCGATCGTGCGGCCGCGCGCGTCGACGGCGGCGTTTTCCTGCGAGCGCGCACGGGCCGCGCTGTCCTGCTGAACCATCGAATCGAAGCGCGCCTTGACGGCGGCGTCGTCGGTCGCGGTTTGCAGATAGGCTTGATAGAGGGGGGCGTCGGAGGGCCGCGCGTCGAGCCACAACAGCGCCTGGCGCCAGCTCTTTTTCGCCGACGCGCCGACCGTGCTGTCGCCCGCCAGCTTTTGCAGCCGCGCGATACCGTCGCGGCGCGTCACGTCGCGATAGGTCAGATGCTGCGCGTAGGCGAGGGCGTAACGCGGATCGTCGGGGTTGTCGCGCGCGAGCTGTTCGAGACCGCGGCGCGCCTGATCCCAGCCTTGCGGCGTGGCCGAGAGCGCCTGGTAATACTCGAGTTGCAATTCGGGCGTGGCCGGTTTGCCGGTCAGCGCGCGCTGATATTCCTGCACGGCGCTCGCGCTCTGACCGCTTTGCGCGAGCCGCCGCGCGTCGTTCACGGTCTGGTCGCGCAGGCTCGATTCACCCAGGCGCCGGCCGAGTTCATCCAGATTCGGATAGTTCGGCGCGGCCGCCTTCAGGCGCGCGAGATATTGCTGCGCGCCGGCGCCGTCCTTGCGGTCGGCGAGCACCATGCCCATGCCGAACAGCGCATCGGGCTGCTTGGGGTCGATGCGCAGCACCTTTTGCCATGCCTGCTCGGCGAGGTCGCCACGCTGATGCGATTGCCAGTACTTGCCCTGATCGATCAGCACGTTCAACGGATCTTTCGACGCCTGCGCGAGAGCGTCGGGCGAAACCGTCGCCACGCAGCAGACGGCGGTGAGGCTGAGCGCGAAGCGCAATGACAACGCGAGGGCGCTCAATCGCATGCGTTTCTCCAACTCGGCACGAGACGTCCGGCTTCGTCGAAACGATAGCGGCCGTCGATGAAACCCGTGCCGAACAAGCCCAGCACACGATCGTAGTAAACCGGTTCGCGGCCCGGCACGGCGGCGTCGAGCGCGGCGAGATGCGTGCGCGCGAGGCCGAGCCCGTGCTCGTCGCCGAGCGCCTTGAAATACGGCGCTAGCGCACCCCAGTAGCTGAGCGGTCCTTCGCCGCTCGCCGCGCCGGTGGTCGATGAGACCTTCTCGGGCGGAATGCCGGTTTGCGCGACGCGCGCGCGCATGCCGCCGAGCGCCGCGAGCCACGGTTTGGCGAGCGGATCGGCCGGCGAGGCGAGACCGGCCCACAGATAGACGCGGATCGCGTCGTAACTGCCGGTGTCGCCGTTTTTCGGATCGACCACGAACTGGCCGTTCTGCCAGGCCGCCCAGTCGGGCGCGAAGCCTTGCGGCGCGGTGGTCTTGACGAGCTTGTACGCGCTCTCGGCGAGCTTGCCCCACGGGCCGTTCGGCATCTCGTGCGCGAGCGCGCGCAGCACCGGCAGCGGCAGATAGCTCGGATTCAGGCGCGTCACGCCGCCATTTTTGAAGCCTTGCGGCCCGGGCAGCAGCATTGGCCCGACGCCCGGCAGCGTGGTTATTTCCTGACGCGCGATCTGCGCGGCGAGCGCCTCGCCCAATTGCGTATAACCCGCTTCGTGCCACAGCCGGCCCGCTTGCAGCAGATCGTAGGCGATCCACAAGTCGGAGTCCGAGGCGGAATTCGGATCGAGCACGCCGTACGAGCCGTCCGTTTTTCTGCCCCATAGCCACGACGGCAGCCGCATGTTTTGCGCGTCGAACTGATTGCCCGCGAGATTGCTGCGGGTCCAGCCGAGCAGGCGGTCGAAAGTGGCGCGGTCGTTGGCGACCAGCGCGAAGAAGAGCGCGTACGACTGGCCTTCGGAGGTGGTTTGCTGGGTCGGCGTGGAGTAGTCGATCACGCGGCCGTCGGCCTGCACGAAGCGTTCGACGAACGCGCGATAACCGCTCCAGTCGCCGCACACGCCGGGTGCGGCGGTGCTCTGCGCCACTTTCACGATATTGCCGAAACTCGCCGACGCCGCCAGCCCGAGCGTCAGCGCGAGGCCGATTGTCTTGTTGATTCGAACCCGCATATCAATCCTATTAGTCCTTCAGGCGGCGCGCGGCGATCGAGCGCAGCGTCCGGTAGAACAGGCCCGCGATGATCAGCGCGGCGAGCACGCCGCCCAGCATCAACAGCAACGGATGCGACGACAGCGCCCAGCGCAGATACTCCTGCGGCGACAGGTGGCCGACGTAATACGCTTCGCCGTTCGAGGTGATAGTGACGGTGCGGCCGTGGATCACGGCCATCGCGCCTTGAATCTGCGGCAGCACGTCGGCGTCGAGCAGCGCCGCGGACAGGTCCGCGTCCGACTGCCCGGCCGCGCTCACCAGTGCGACGGCGCTGCGGTTCTTCTGCAGCGGCGATTCGAAACCGGTCAGCAGCGCGTCGCCGTTCGAACTCACCAGCGTCAGATCGGCGCGCGCGGGTGTGCGCTCGACGCCGCGTTCGCCATGCCACCAGTCCTCGAGTTTGAAGGCGATGTCGGAGAGCTGGAAGGTGCGCGAGTCGCCGTCGCTGGAGAACGGCATCGACTTCGCCCAGCGCTGCAGCAGCGGTTGCTTGCCCGGCGCGCCGAAAATCAGCAGGTCCTTGTTGGCGAACTTGTCGGCGTCGTCGGCGGTGCCTACCGTCACGCCCATGACCGGATAGCCGGTGGAGGTGCCCATCCGGCCCATGGTCAGCAGGTACAGGCTGTAGTCGCTCGAATCGGCGTCGTTCGGCAGGATCACCGCGGTCTCGGAGAGGTCCGCCATGCGCGTGAAAGGGAAACCGCTATTGGCGAACGCGGCCAGATCGGGCAGCGCCATGTAGTGCGGGAACGACGAGAGGTCGATCGTCGAGTTCGGGTCGATCGCGCCCACCACGTTGTCGAGCAGACGCCCGTGACATTCGCCGGTATTCGGAATGTCGTAATAGAAGTGCAGGCGCACCTGCGCGCGCGGCGTCAGAAGCAGCGGCGGAATATGCACGGTACGGCGCGCTTCGGCAGTCTTGTCCGGCAACACGCGGCCGAAGTAATGGCTCAGCTCGAACACCGAGGCGGATTCGGCCGGAATCGGCAGCGCCTGCACGAAGCCGTTGTTCACGCTCACGTTCAGCGAAGAACGATCGCGCAACGGACGTACCGTGTAGCGATAGCGCAGATCGATCGGCACGCCCTTGGTGTGCCACATGAACAGATCGGGCGGCACGCGCAGATTCACGTGCACGGCGTCGGCGTCGTAGCCGGACACGGTCAGATCGCGCGGATCGGCAAGTTCGCCGAAATGCACCGGACGGTTGGTAGGCAGCCAGTTCGGCGCGTCGTACGGCGCGCGTGGCGTGAGTTCGTTCAACTGCGTGATCGTCGCGCTCTGGCCGGTCAAGGTGTTCTGGCCGATGCCGAGCGACTTCGCGGCGGTTTTCAGTTCGGCCTCGGTGCGCCCGAGCACGAGCAGCAGCTTGCCGCGCGCCGGCGCTTCGCGATCGACCACGGCGATGGTCGGGCCGGAAATCGCCGGAATCGTGATACCGGCCGGACGTTGATCCGAGGTGGCGAACACCACGGCGTTGCCCGACAGCGGCGCGTTGTCCAGTTGCGCCGGAAACACCGCGCCGCGATAACCGGCGAGCGCGCCGAACCACGACGCCACAATGCCGCCCGCTTCGAGCGTGGCGTTACCCGGCTTTTGCGGGAACACGAACGGTAACTCGAGACGGCGCACGTCGCGGCGGTCGAAGAACGGCTGCGGCAACGCCGCCAGATCCGGCTTGCTGGCGAGCGACGCATACGTCAGATCGAGTGAACTCGCATTGCTGACGGTCGCCCACAGCGAGGAGTTGGCGGGGTCTTCGCAACTCGTCGTGTAATGGCCGATCAACTGCACGTTCAGGTGGTTGAATTCGGTGATGAAGCGCGGATCGATCGAGACGTCGCGCGCCACCAGCATACCGGCCTGCTCGTGCGGCACGGGCAGGGTGGCGGCGACTTCGCCGTTCACCAGCACCTTGAGCTGCGAGATATTCGCGAGCAGCGCGGGCGAGTAGCTGTAGACCAGATGCAGGACCGCGCCCGTCACCACTTCGTCGCCGCGCACGGAGAACGCCACGCCGTTCTGGCCGTCGGTGCCGCGCAGTTGCAGCGGGTCGAGCGCGCCGAGGTCGGCGAAGGTCAGCGTTTGACGGCGGCCGCCCGGCACCAGCGTGCCCGGCTCTGCGGTGGTCGGCGTTTTGATGCCCAACGCTTTCACCGACGACGCGGCGAGCGCCGGCGTCGGCGTGGCCAGTTGAGCCTGCGCGATCGTGTTCGGATCGTAGGGCACCGCGGCACTCGGCGCGGGCACGCTACCGACACCGGTCGCGACCGGAGCAGCGGACGTGGCCGGCGCGCCATGCACGGTGCCCGCCGCGCTCTGAATCGCGCCGGCCGAACTGGCGCCCGCAGCCGCCACGACTTCCGCCGCTGACGCGAGCGGCGCGGCCAATGCCGTCTGCAACGCGAGCCAGCATGCGAGGCCGCGCATCAGCCGATGCGAGCCGGGGCGTCCGATGCGGCGCGTCTGCAATCCAGTCCCACTGCGCTCGTGAATCGAGCGTTCGATGTTGCCCTTCGCCATCCTGTTGCGCATAGATCAGTCTTTCGTTTTTAGCTTCTTGACGTCCACTGGACGGCTTTTCATCGAACTGCGGAGGTCGGCATAGAGATGCTCGAACAGACCCGCGATGCCGCGGGCGCCGACCGTCAGCACATGCGACAGGCCGCGCAGGGGCGTGTCCTGCTGCCGTCCTTCCGCCCAGCCGGTCCAGGCGTCGGCGCGTGCAAAGGTGGTCTTGACGAACTCGTATTCCTGCTCGCGCGTCATCGCCGAGAAGCGCAGACCCACGCGGCCTGGTGCGGTGAAGCCGACCGTGGCGGGGAATGCATATTCCTCGTCGCCGCGAAACAGCGACACGGTCACGCGCTCGTGCATCGGCACCTGGATCGCGGCGGGCAGCGCCACGCCGACGCCGCCTTCCGAGTAGTCGATGGTTTCGCAGGCAAGCGTGCGGCCGGTCGAGAATTTGAGCATCACGGGCATCTGCATCGCCACGCGGTGCACCGCGCGAATCTGCTTGCGCTCGCTCGCGGCGGCCACGCTCGCGCCGAGAATCAGCATGTTGTAGGTGGTCCAGCCGAGATTGAGGATCGTGGTCTGCACCACGCTGCGAATGTGCCAGTTGTAATAGATATGCACGATGCCCACGCAGAAGCCGATCAGGTTCAGCAGCAGCAGGAACAGATACGGGCGCGAGATGGCCCAGTCGAAGTAGTTCTTCTCGATCTGGCCGCCCTTGGCCGTCACGTTGAACTTGCCGAGCTTCGGGTTGATCAGCGCAAGCAGGGTCGGCGCGGTGATGTAGGAGGCCAGCACCGATTCGTACACTTCGGCCCAGAACGAATGGCGAAACGAGCGCTGCATGCGCGAGTTGGTGATGCTCGCGTGCATCATGTGCGGCAGCGCGTAGATCGCGATCGTGCCGGCCGCGGCTTCGATCACGTGCGCGTTGAAGAACAGATACGACAGCGGAGCGGTCAGGAACACCAGACGCGGGATGCCGTAGAAGAAGTGCATCATCGCGTTCAGATAGCACAGCCGCTGGCCGAACTTGAGGCCCTTGCCGGTGAGCGGATTGTCGATCCGGAAAATCTGCGTCATGCCGCGGGCCCAGCGAATCCGCTGGCCGATGTGGCCGGAAAGACTTTCCGTGGCGAGCCCCGCGGCTTGCGGAATCGCCAGATACGCGGTGGTGTAGCCGAGGCGGTGCAGCTTGAGGGCGGTGTGCGCGTCTTCGGTCACGGTTTCGACCGCGATGCCGCCGATCTCCTCGACCATGGTCCGGCGCAGCAGCGCGCACGAGCCGCAGAAGAACGTGGCGTTCCACAGATCGTTGCCGTCCTGCACGAGGCCGTAGAACAGCTCGCCTTCGTTCGGCACCTTGCGGAAGGTGCCGAGATTGCGCTCGAACGGGTCTGCTGAGAAGAAATGGTGCGGCGTTTGCAGCATTGACAGCAGCTTGTCGCGCAGGAACCAGCCGAGGCCGATCTGCAGGAACGAGCGGGTCGGAATGTGATCGCAATCGAAGATCGCGAGGTATTCGCCGCTGGTGATCTTCAATGCTTCGTTAATGTTGCCGGCCTTGGCGTGGCGATTGTGCGTGCGAATGGTCCAGTTGACGCCGACCTCTTCGCAGAACGCCTTGAACTCGGGGCGGCGGCCGTCGTCGAGCACGTGGATCGAGATCTTCTCGGCCGGATAGTCGAGTGCGAGCGCGGCGTAGATGGTCGGCTTTACCACCGAGAGCGGCTCGTTATAGGTCGGAATGAACACGTCGACGGTCGGCCATTCGGCGCGCGAGGCGGGCAGCGGCATCGGCGTGCGCTTGAGCGGCCAGGCGGTCTGAAAGTAGCCGAGTAGCAGCACGATGGTCGAATAGACTTCGGCCGACACCAGCAGCAGACCCCAGGCGGCGTCGAGCGGATGCTCCCAGTAGGTGGTCGCGGTCAGCCGCCAGTACATATAGCGGCCTGAAGTCACCACCGACAGCATGATCATCACCATCGTCGCGTAGCGGCCTTGCAGACGGCGGAACATGAGGGCGGTGACGAAGCAGCAGGTCGCGAACGTCAACTGTTCGTAGAACGCGAGCGGCACGGTGAACACGAAGTACAGCATGACCAGCGCGAACAGCGTGACGAGTCCCGTGACGATGCGGCTGTTCCAGAAGCGCGCGTCGACGAAACGCTCGAGCCGCGACGGTTCCGCGGGCTCGAGACCCTGCGACGGTGTCGTGCTCATGCGACGTTCCTCGGCGAGACGGCGATCGCGTCGATGGCCGCCATGAGCCACGTGCCGCACGCGCGGAAATCGGCGGCCGCCTGGCTGAGCGGATCGTAGTGAATCAACGTGGTGTCGCACGCGAGCGCTTCGCTCACGCCTTCGTCCAGATGGATCACGCCCGGGAACAGCTTGGCGCCGAGCATCTGGCGCAGCACTTTGAGGACGTCTTTGGTCAGCTGGCGCGACTGGTCGATCTGGTTGATCACGTAGCCGTCGCCGCCGAACTCGGCGCGCGGCGCCGCGTAGGTTGCGATCAGCCGCTCCATCTGCGGAATCGCGGCGTACGAGGCGGCGTCGGCGAGCACCACGTTCAGCGCGAAGGTGGCCGCGCACAAGGCCGTGCGCACATACGCCGACGAACCCGGCGGCGTGTCGATGATCACGATGTCGGACGCTTCGAGGTGCAGGTTCTGCAACGACTGCGCGAGCCAGCGCGGCTCCTGGTCGATATACGCTTCGAAGCGGCGGCGGTCGTCTTCGAGCACCGCGCCGTATGGCAGCACCGTCACGCCGTCCACGCCGTCGAACATCACGCTCTGCCACGGGTCGCCCGTCAGCGTGGCGCGCGACAAACCGTCGATGCTGTCGAGCGGCACGCCGAAGTGCAGGCGCAGCGCGTTCTGCGGGTCGAGGTCGAGCGCGATCACACGCCGGCCGCTCGCGGCCAGCACGGAAGCGAGGTTGGCGGCGAGGGTGGTCTTGCCGACCCCGCCTTTGGCGGACACCACCGCGATGACTTTCATGAGCGACGAGGGCCGTTGACCAGCCACGAGTTGGAGGTGCGGGGCGCAGCGGCAGACGTAGCGCTGGCGGGAGCGGCGGCCGTTTGAGCGGGGGCGCCGCGCAGACGGTCGAAGATGCCTTGCAGGGGCGCGGACTCGCCGCTGGCCGCGTCGGGTTGCGGCGGCGTGGGTTCGGGTTCCGGCGCGAAAAGCTTGCCGAGGATCGAAGCAGCTTGTTGCGTCGGCGCGGCGGGTGCGGTTGCTGCCGGCAGCGTCGATGGTGCTGATGGTGCTAACGGCGCGCTCGTGTAAGCGCGCACCGGTGCCGGCGCGTGTGCCCAACTGGGGGCGACGGACGGAATCGTTTGCGCGATCGGTGTGCGCAAGGCGATGACGGGAGGCACGGAAGCGGGGAATGCGGAAGCAGGTGCAGCAGAAACCGGATCTGCAGAAATCGGAGCTACAGAAACCGGAGCCACAGCAACCGGAGCCACGAACGCGGCCGGCGATGCTTGCGCAGCCACCGTGCCCACTCGCGCAGCGCCGGCCACCGCCAGCGGCGCCGCATCAACTTTCGATTCGAGTTCGCCAAAGCGTGACGCGCCTCTCTGCGTGCTAGCCGGAGCGGCGACAGCTACCGGCGGAATATCCCGCCGATGCGAACGCGTGAATAACGGCGCTTTGGCGCGCGTCACGGACGCTGCATCTTTTGGCGTGGTGTCCTGACGATCGACAGCCACCGGTGACGCGGCCACCGGTGACTGAGGCTTGGCCTCGCGACGCTGCCCGATTGCGGGAATCGTCGGTTGGGTCAGATCGAGCGTGACTAATAGTGGCCAACGGGTGCGCGCCGAGCGCGCCTCGTTTTCGCGGCCGATTTCCTGGTACGCGTTGGCGTCGCCGCCAAAATGATCGAAAAGTTTCTCGATGTCGCTCGATGAACTCATAGTGCCGCCGTCTTGTTCATGACTAGCCTTGCCCCGATCCCAACTTGTGTTCGCGGCGCTATAACACGGGACTGCCTGTCCCGCCACTTCACGCGCACCGGTCTGGCGCGTTTCTCTACTGCCTGGTGTTGCCTGCTGTTGCCTGGTGTTGCTCGGTCTTGCCTGTGCTGCTTCGCCTGTTCGCTACGCGCTCGCAGCAACCACATCACGGTGCGCCGCCCATCCCGTTCAAACAGGATGACGGCCAAGACGAAATTCGATCGCGGTGTCCTCGCTATACCCACTCGTTTGCGCCACCGACAAACCTTGCGCGCCCAACGCACTCAACCAAGTCTGATAGACGCCTTCGAGAAACGCCGGCGTCCATGCGAGCGCGTTGCCACCGAACGCCGGCAACGGCGCGCAATAGTGAACGATGCGCAGCGACTCGGGTTCGTCCGCCAATTCGACGTAGCCCCAGTCCATCTCATGCCAGTACAGGTTCAAGGTGCGCGCGAGTTCGGCGGTCGAGTCGCAGGCGGGCAGCGGATGCGCCGCCGCGAACCGGGTGCCGACGCGATGCATCAGTTGGCGCAGTTCGTCGCGACCGATCTGCGCTTCGAACTCGCTTGCCAACGCGGTGAGCATGCCGCGCCACTGTGGCGAGATTTGGCGTTCCAGCAGGTAATCGAGAATTGGAACCATGTTTTCCGGGAAATGGCCGTTGCTTCGAGCCGCTTGAAATCGGCCGCTCACGGCCGAGCGCAAAGAAAAAGTGTTATCGGGAAATCGCGTATTGCATCCGGCCTAGGTTACTTTTCTCGGGCTGTCTAGTCCGTTCACCACACTCCGAAGCAGTCTACTTAAGACATTAAGATTTAACCACTCTCCATTCGTCTGCGTATACGCGGATCCGCTTGCGATGGATGCGGATCAACGGGTAAATCTTGCTGCTTGAATTGGCTGTTCGCCGCGCGGCCAACGATGCCCGGTAAAATTGCGTCCCTGATGTCTGCATTAACGGCTTGATTCGTCGCCTGATTGAGCCGTTTCGTTTCGTGGTAAATGCAACGTTTCGCGCCTCGTGCAGCTTCGCCGAATCGATCTCGCCGGCAATCTTCCCGAATCTTTCCATTTGCTTTCATACTTCAGGTTTTGCCCGCGCCCGTTAAGCTTGCGGACTTGTATCTCGCTGCGTGCACCTAGCTCGTGGGTGGCACCTCAGTGACACCTCAGTGGCACGTCGTCACGATGCCGTTCGATTCATTCGCTGCAAATGTTCAATCCACTTAGCATTCTTCTCGTTACCGTTCTGTCGGGCGTCATGGCAATCGCCGTGCTCGGATCGTTATGGCGCGCGGCAATTCCCGGCGTCGGCTACTGGCTGTCGGCCAACGCCGCAGCGATCGTCGCGCTGCTCGCTTTCGCCTTGCAAGGGCATGCGCATGCGTCGCAGTGGCTGACCCTGGTGGCGTCCAACGTCCTGATGGCGGCTTCGCTGCTGCTGGTGCTGGAAGGTTGCCTGCGCTTTCTGGGGCGGCGCACGCGCCCCTGGCCGGCCTACCTCGGCCTCGTCGCGGTGCTGTTCGGCATTTCGTACTGGACCTTCGCCGCGCCGAACTTCAACGCGCGTGTCGCGGTGGTGTCGGCGTATCACGCGAGCCTTTGCGTCGCGCTCGCCGTCCTCATGCTGCGTGGGCGTCCTTCTAACCGGCCGCGCTACAGCTATTTCTTCGTCGCCGGGGCGGCGCTACTCCTGTTTGCCGCGCATACTGCGCGCGGGTTCATGTACGGCCTCGGCTGGATGACGCAGACCAGCCTGCTGCAGGTCTCGCCGTCCAACGTCCTGTTTCTCGCGCTCGGGATTCTGGCGTCGCCGTGCCTTTCGATCGGCGTCGTGATGCTCGCGCACGACCGTCTCGCGGAACGGCTCGAACGGCTTGCCAATATCGATGACCTGACCGGCGCGCTGTCGCGCCGTGCGTTTCTGGCGGCCGGCGACGCGCTGCTGGACGCGTCGCGGCGAAGCCGCTCGCCGTTGGCAATGGCGATCATCGACATCGACTCCTTCAAGGCCGTCAACGACCAACACGGCCACGCGGCCGGCGATCAGGTGCTGAGCCACTTCGCGACGTTCGTCGCGCGCAACCTGCGGGCGGGCGACGTGTTCGGCCGGCTGGGCGGCGAGGAATTCGGCGTGCTGTGCCCGGCCACCAGCGCCGCCGAGGCGGTGAGCCTGCTGGACCGGCTGCGGACCCGCCTTGCCGCCATCGCGCCGCACGAGCGGCCGCGCGGGCTGCGCTACACGTTCAGTGTCGGCGTGGACAGGCTTCGGGGTGACGAGTCGCTCGCCCAGTTGATGGCGCGGGCCGATGGCGCGCTGTACGCCGCCAAGGCGTCGGGCCGCGATCGGGTGATGACCGCGTAGGGCGTGACGGGCCGGAGCCGGGATGGAGAATTTGCGGCGCTATTTGTGCGCAAGGCATAAATATTTGTCAGATGTAAGCCGATAACCAATGGCAGAGTGATCGGAACCAGGCTGATGCCCATCAATACGCTTTCCACGTCGACGCACCACCCGTCCGATGCCGGTCTACGCGATCGCTTCCACCGGCGCTCGCTCGAGCACCAGCGTCCGCTTTCCACCGTGATCATGGCGTTCACGGTGGTCGCGTTCCTGTGCTTCATCGGAGCGCGCAATCTGGTCGATGGCCCGGCTGCGCCGCTCGCGTACCGGCTCGCGTGCGCGCTGCCGCTCGCGTTGCTGGTGTTGGCGATTCCGCGTGCGAACTCGACCTGGGTATTCGGCCTGATCGGCGTCGCTTACTCGCAGGTATTGGTGGCGGGCCTCGCCATGAACATCGCCGGTGTCGCGCAACCGCTGTTGTGGGCGCTGCCGGCGATGGTCGTGATACCGGTCTGCGCCGCGCCGTTGTGGCTCACGCCCACGCATTACATCGCCGGCACCGCGCTTTTCTATGCGACGGCGGTCACGCTATTGTTCGGCGAGCCGCTTGCGCATGATGTCGGCGTCGTGGTGTGGATGTGGATGGCGGCGCTCGCCGCGCCGGCTTCCGCTGTGTTTCACTTCGGCTTCTACCGGTTTCGCCGCAACCACTTTCTGCTCGAAAGCCAGCTCGCCCAACTCGCGGCGACCGACCCGCTGACCGGCCTGCAAAACCGCCGTGCCTTCGTCACGCAGGCTGAACGCCGTCTCGACACCCTCGCGCCGGGCACGCGGATCAGCGCGATCTTTCTCGACATCGACAACTTCAAGTCCCTGAACGACCGCTTCGGCCATGCGGTCGGCGACCACGCGCTTTATCAGGTTGCCCAGGCGCTGATGGAAGAGGCCTCCGCGGACGACAGCGTGAGCCGGATCGGCGGCGAGGAATTCGCGCTGCTGCTGCGCGACGGGCTGACCGGCGCGCTGCATCTGGCCGAACGGCTGCGTCTGGCGATTGCCGCGATCGAGCGGCCGGACGGCCGTCTGACCGCGAGCTTTGGCGTAGCCGAGCATCGCGGCGGCGAAACCATCATGATGCTGCTCGATCGCGCCGACGAAGCCCTGCTGCGCGCCAAGCACTCCGGCAGAAACCGCGTGTGCGCCGAGCGCGCGCTGCCGCGCGACGCGCTGCACCGGCTTGGCGAGGACGCAGTGGGCGAGGGTGGCGCGGCGCTGCGGCGGCATCGCTGGGAGGATTACTACCTCACCTCGCATTTCCAGCCGCTCTACAGCCTGTCGCATCAGAAGCAGGTGGGCTTCGAGGCCTTGCTGCGCGGCGAGCAGGGCGACGGCACGCTGGTGCCGCCCGCGGTGCTGTTCGCGCCGAGGCCTTCCAGCGACGAAGGCGCGCTCGACCGTGCGAGTCACACCGTGCATCTGGCCAATGCGCGCGGATCGCTGCCCGAGGACGCGTGGCTCTTCCTCAACATTCTGCCGGCCACGTTCATTGCCGAAGGTTATGCGGATCAACTGGCGAAGATCGTGCGGGGCGCGGGGCTTGAACCTGAACGGGTGATTCTGGAGATTCTCGAATCGCACGGCGGCAGCGTCGACGACATGTCGCGGGCGGCGGCGTTGTACCGCGAATACGGCTTTCTGATCGCCGTCGACGATTTCGGCGCGGGTCAGTCGAATCTCGACCGGCTGTTCAGAATCCGCCCGGACCTGGTTAAGCTCGACGGCGAACTGATTCGCGCGACGAGCCACGGCACCGAGCAGCCGATTCTGCCGAAGCTGGTGTCGCTGCTGCATCAGGCGGGCATGCTGGTGGTTGTCGAAGGCGTGGAGACCACCGAGGAACTGATTCTCGCCGTGGAATCGAATGTGGATTTCGCGCAGGGTTATCTGCTGGGCCGGCCGGCTGCGGAAATTGCGCGGCCGGAGTCGGTGCATCGGCGCATCGACGAGGCTTTCAATGTCATCGCGCATGGCCGCGCGCATCAGCATGCGTTGTTCGAATCCGAAGTGGAGCCTTACCGGGCCGCCTTGAGCGTCGCCGCCGACGCGTTGCTGGCCGGCGTGGCCATGGAAGAAGCGTTCGCCTCGCTGGCCAGGTTCGACCGGTGCATCAGCTGTTTCATTCTCGACGACTCGGGCAGGCAGGTCGGTCTGGAAGTGCCGGGGCCAGCCTCGCGCAGTGACGGCGCCTCGCTGCACCCCGTGGCGAATCCGCGCGATGCACGCTGGGACCATCGCCCGTATTTCCGCAATGCGGTGCTGTTGCCGGGCGTGGCGGTTGCGAGTAATCCTTATCTTTCGCTCGCGAGCGGCAGGCCGTGTATCGCGGTGACGCTGGCGTTGCAGTTCGCTGCCGGGCGCTCCGTGATCGGCGTGGAGCTGGATTGGTCGGCGCTGGGGTTGCCGTGGCCTGCGAGGGAGTAGCGCGTATTCTCCCGCCGCGGGCCAGCGCGTTTGCGACCCGCGGATTCGCTCAATACCCGCCCTTTGGCGATGCCGGCGTCGCCGTCGTCTTTTTATACGACGCCGCCAGATCCGCCGCGGCGCGGCTCAGCAAACCCGTGTCGGTGCCAACGGCGACGAAGGTGGCGCCCGCGGCGAGATAATCGGCGGCAATCGCCGGATCGGGGGCGAGCACGCCTGCCGCCTTGCCCGCGTTTCGCGCGATATGGATGCCGTGGCGAATCGCTTCGCGCACGCTGGCATCGCCGGGCTGGCCCAGCAGCCCCATCGACGCGCTCAGGTCCGCCGGACCAAAGAACACGCCGTCGATACCATCCACGGCCGCAATCGCCGGCAAATTCTCCATGCCCCGCACGGTTTCCACCTGCACCAGCACGCACAATTCGTCTGCCGCAGTGTTCAGGTAATCCGGTATCCGGTTCCAGCGCGATGCGCGCGCCAACGCACTGCCCACGCCGCGAATGCCTTGCGGTGGATAGCGGGTGGCCGCGACTGCTTCGGTGGCCTGCCCGGCCGTGTCGATCATCGGCAGCAGGAGCGTTTGGGCGCCGATGTCGAGCAACTGCTTGATCAACGCCGTGTCGCTGCGCACCGGACGCACCACCGGATGGGAGGCATACGCGGCCACCGCCTGCAATTGGGCCAGCGTGCTGCGCACGTCGTTCGGCGCATGCTCGTTGTCGATCAGCAGCCAGTCGAAACCGGCGGTGGCCAGCAGCTCGGTGACGTAGGCGTCTGCGAGCGCGGCCCACAGGCCGAATTGCGGTTTGCCTTCGGCGAGGGCGCGCTTGAAAGGGTTTTGCGGTGTGGGCATGTCGTTACCAACTCAAACGAAACTCGAACGAAACACAAACGAACTCAAATGAAGTTCAGGCCGATTCCGCCCAACGGGCCGTAGTCGACGTGAAACGTGTCGCCCGCGCGCGCGGCGATCGGGCTGGTGAACGAACCGCTCAGGATCACGTCGTTTGCGTTGAGCATTTCGTCGTATGGGGCAATCTTGTTGGCGAGCCACGCCACGCCGGTGGCCGGATGATTCAAAACCGCGGCCGCCAATCCGCTTTCTTCCACCGCGCCGTTCCTGTAAAGCAACGCGCCGACCCAACGCAGATCGACATCCATTGGACGCACGGGGCGGCCGCCCAACACGATGCCCGCATTCGCCGCGAAGTCCGAGATCGTGTCGTAGACCTTGCGCGGCGCTTTGGTGTCGCGGTCGAACTGTTCGATGCGCGCGTCGATGATCTCGACGGCCGGCGTTACGTAAGCGGTCGCGTCCAGCACATCGAACAGCGTCACACCAGGGCCCTTCAACGGCTTGCTCAATACGAACGCCAGTTCCACTTCCACGCGCGGCGCGATGAAGCGGTCCGCGCGAATATCCTGGCCATTCTCGATGAACATGCTGTCGAGCAGCGGCGCGTAGTCCGGTTCGTCGATCTGCGAGGAACGCTGCATGGCGCGTGAAGTGAGGCCGATTTTGCGGCCTTTGATCACGTGGCCTTCCGCGAGTTTGAGTTTCACCCACTCGCGCTGGATCGCGTAACCGTCCTGCACCGTCATCTGCGGATAAGCGGCGGAGAAGTGACGCAGTTGAGTACGCGTTTTCTCGGCGTAGTCGAGTTGCGCCGCGAGGTCGCGGATAGTCTGTTCGTCTAGCATGGTGGAGTCTCGATGAGCCGCTATTCAGCCTTCAGGCGTGCGTGCAGGTTGTTGTGTTTCCACGTACCGGCTTCGCTGAACTCATTGATCTCCAGCGACAGCGCGAGGCCGTGCTGTTCGAATTCAGCGGCGAAGTGCTGTTTGATGAGCGCGAACAAAGCGTCGCCGGTGGCCTTTTTCACGGCTTCGGAGCGGCCCGCGCCGATCTTCAGGTTCGCATGCAGGAAGGCCGCGTCGGCGCGCCCGTCGGCGATGCAGTACTGCTCGCAGCGCAAGGCGCGCACGCGGATGCCGCCGAGCGGATAGACCCGCTGTTCGTTCTCGCGCTGCGTGTCGAGGCTATGCGCGAGCGCGTTGCACAGTTGGCCGATGCTTGCGTGATCGGCGAGATTGGCGCTGTATTCGAGTGTGAGATGCGGCATGGCGGGCTCCTTCTTTGCAACTCAGGCGGGTAGCGGCGTAACCGGGAAGATCGCGTTGATCTGGCCAGTGCCCGAACTGCCGAAGTACGGCGTGACGACTTCCACTTTGCCGTCGTAGCGATCCCAGCCGAGCGCGCCGAGCAGCATGGCGGTGTCGTGCATGCCGCCTTCGCCCCAGCATTTCTCGTTGTAGAGCGGCAACATCTCGCAGAAGGTCTTCCAGTCGCCGGCTTCCCACAACTCGACCACCTTGCGGTCCATCAGTTCGAGAAACGGATTCCACACCTTGTGCATGAACTGCTCGGCCGTACCGTTGTTGGCGAAGTGGTGGCTGAGCGACCCGCTTGCCAGAATCGCGACGGTGCCGTCGTAACGCTCCTCGATCGCCTTGCGCACCGCGAGACCGAAACGCGCGCTCGTGGCGAGGTCGTGCCACACGCACCAGCCCGCTACCGATACGGCCTTGAAATGCTGATCCGCATTCATGTAGCGCATCGGCACCAGCGTGCCGTATTCGAGTCCGAGTGTGGTTTCGCTATGCGCGCGGCTCTTCACGCCCATTTCATTGGCGACTTCTACGATCAGATTGCCGAGTTCGACGTTGCCCGGGCACGCATACGGCATGTTCTTGATGAAATGCGGCAGTTCATTGCTCGTGTACACGCCCTCGAACTTCGGCGCGCAATTGATGTGGTATTCGCTGTTCACCAGCCAATGCACGTCGAACACGACGAAGGTATCCACACCCAGTTCGCGGCAACGCCGGCCGATTTCATGATGGCCGTCGATCGCAGGCTGCCGGCAGCCCTTATGGGGACCGTCGAGTTCGGACAGATATAACGACGGGACGTGCGTCACTTTTGCTGCCAATGCGAGCTTGCCCATCAAACCCCCCAGCGCGGAATGTGATGCGAGCCGAGCGATACGCAGACGTTCTTCGGTTCGAGGAACACTTCGTAGCTCCAGGTGCCGCCTTCGCGACCCACGCCGGATGCCTTGGTGCCGCCGAACGGCTGGCGCAGATCACGCACGTTCTGGCTATTGACAAAGCACATGCCGGCTTCGACAGCGGCTGCGACGCGCAGCGCGCGGCCCGTGTTCTCGGTCCAGATGTAGCTCGACAGGCCGTAGGAGATGTCGTTGGCGAGCTTGATCGCGTCGGCTTCGTCGTCGAATGGAATCAGGCAGGCGACCGGGCCGAAGATTTCTTCCTGCGCGATGCGCATGCGGTTGTCGACATCGACGAACACGGTGGGTTGCACGAAATTGCCTTTGCGCATCGCGTCGGGCAACTCAGGCATGGCTAGGCCGCCGCAGGCGAGCGTCGCGCCTTCTTTCGGACCCAGTTCGATATAGCTGCGCACCTTCGCCAGATGGCCCTGGCTGATCATGGGGCCGACAATGGTGCTCTCGGATAGCGGATCGCCCACGGTCAAACGCTTCGCCCGCTCGATGAAACGCTCGGCAAAACGTGCATAGATGGAGCGCTGCACGAGAATGCGCGAACCCGCCGTGCAGCGTTCGCCGTTGTTCGAGAAGATCATGAACACGGCGGCGTCCAGCGCGCGCTCGAAATCGGCGTCGTCGAAAATCACGAACGGCGACTTGCCGCCGAGTTCCATGGAGAACTTTTTCAGCCCCGCGGTTTGCACGATGCGGTTGCCGGTCGCCGTCGATCCGGTGAACGACACGGCATGCACGTCCGGATGCGCCACGAGCGGCTCGCCGGTTTCCTTGCCGAAGCCGTGCACTACGTTCAGCACGCCGGCCGGAATGCCGGCTTCGAGTGCGAGGTTGCCGAGCATCGAGGCCGTGAGCGGCGACAGTTCGCTCATCTTCAACACCGCCGTATTGCCGAACGCGAGGCAGGGCGCGACTTTCCATGTCGCGGTCATGAACGGCACGTTCCACGGCGAGATCAGCGCGCAGACGCCGACCGGATGAAACAGCGTGTAGTTCAGATGCGTATCGGTCGGATACGTATGGCCGTCCACGCGCGTGCACATCTCGGCGAAGTAGCTGAAGTTGTCTGCGGCGCGTGGCACGAGTTGCTTGCGCGTCTGCGAGATGGTCTGGCCGGTGTCTTTGGTTTCCGTTTCCGAGATCTCCGGCACATGCTTCGCGATCAGTTCTCCGAGCTTGCGGACCAGCTTCGCGCGTTCCGCGGCGGGCTTGCCGGCCCATGCGGGAAACGCGCTCTTCGCGGCGCGCACGGCGGCGTCGATTTCTTCCGCACCGCCTCGGGCCACCTCTGCGAGCACGTCTTGCGTGGCCGGGTTGACGGTCTCGAAGTAGTCTTTTGCGGCGCTGGCTTTACCGTCGATCAGGTGTTCGATTCGCATTGGCTTGTCCCATGTAAAGCATGTCGATCATGCGCGGTTGAAGTCCGCGTCGGATGCGATCGTATTGACGAGACGGCCAAGGCCGTCGATTTCGCAGGCCACTTCGTCGCCCGCATTGACGTTGACAATGCCTTCCGGCGTGCCGGTCAGGATCACGTCGCCGGGCGCGAGGGTCATGAAGCTGCTCAGGTATTCGATCAGCGCCGGAATATCGGTGACGAGATCGCGCGTGTTGCCGTGTTGCTGGCGCGTGCCGTTCACGAACGTGCGCAACTCCAGTTGCGTGACGTCCTCGACATCCGCGGCGTCGACGAACCAGGGGCCCAGCACCGTGCCGCCGTCGCGATTTTTCACGCGCAGGTTGGGGCGGTAGTAGTTTTCCAGGTAGTCGCGAATTGCGTAGTCGTTGGCGATCATGTAGCCGGCCACATGCTGCATGGCGTGCTCGCGCGTGACGTTGCTCGCGGTTTGCCCGATGACGACAGCGAGTTCGCACTCGTAGTGCATGAAGGTGACGTCTGCAGGGCGGCGCGTCGTGCCGCGATGACCGAGCACCGTGCCCGGTCCCTTGAGAAACACGAGCGGCTCCTCCTGTTTGCTGAACTGCAACTCCTTTGCATGCTCGGCGTAGTTCAAACCGAGCGCGAAGATCGTGCCGACTTCGATCGGCGCAAGCCAGACCACTTCATCCTCGCGACGCACACGGCCATCGGCGAGACGCACGCCATGAGCATCAGGATAAGCTTCGTGAATCGCGCCTGCATACGCAACGCGGCCGCGCATCATGGCTGTTCTCCCCGTTGTGCTTCGGCGGCGACGAACGACACCGTGAGCGGCGGCATTGCGCCGATCGACATGGTGGCCGTGTTGCCGATATGCGCGACAGGCGAGCCGTGCGGCACGCCGAGCGTGATGACGTCGCCCGCGCTGAGTGTCATGAAGTCGGTCACGTCCGCGAGTAATTGCGCCACGTTGCGCACCGACGACGCAGTGTTCGCACTGAAACTCGCGCCATGGTTAAGCGAAACGTTGATCGGCAGCGCGTCGGGCGCCGGTATATGACGCGCTGCAACCACGGCCGGTCCGACGACGCAGAAGCCGTCGCGCGCCCGGAATCGCACCGACGGCCGGTACACGCTCATATGCGGCACGCTGAGATCGGCGACCAGCGTGTAGCCGGCAATGTAGTGCCATGCCTGTTCCGCACTAACGCGTGTTGCAGTGCGGCCGATCACGACGCCGAGCGACGCGCCGACTTCCACGCCCAACGCATTGTCCGGCACGACGACATGCGCGCGATGCCCGGCAAGCGTGTTGCGCGGCTTCAGATAGAGTACCGGCGCTTTGGGCGGCGCTTTATAGGGGGCGGCGTGCATCGCATCGCCCAAGGCCGCGAGCGCGGCACGGTCGTTGAGCAAGGTTGCGTAGACAGCGCCGCCAACCGGCGCGCGGCACGCCATGCCGCGTGCGAGCAGCGCGGCCGCGGCGCTTGCATCCACATCGCGGGGCAGCGCCTCGCCTTCGGGATGCAGCAGGTGATCGGCAAGTGCAAACATATTCGACCTGTCTCTTGGCAAAAACACTAACATGTTAGTAGTATTGCGCTTGATATGATCCACGGTCAATAGCCTGTCGGCTGATCGCGGGTTTTCCCTTAAGTTTCGACGGCTGTTCTTTATCCTCTTTCACTATGTCCGCTTCCGCCTCGACCCGAGTGCTGCACCGCAACCTGCCAATGTTGCTGCTGCGCGCCAGAGAAAAAATGATGGAGCGTTTTCGCCCATTGATTACCGCGCATGGATTGACCGAACAGCAGTGGCGCGTGATTCGCGCGCTGAATGAACACGGTCCGATGGAACCGCGCCACATTTCCGATATCTGCACGATTTCGAGCCCAAGCATGGCCGGCGTGCTCGCGCGCATGGAGAGCATGGAACTGGTGACCAAGGAGCGCTTCGCGGAAGATCAGCGGCGCGTGCTGGTCTCGCTGACGGATACGAGCCGGGAACTGGTGCGCGTGATTTCCAGGGATCTCGAGGCGCATTACCGCGAGCTGGAGCGCAAGGTGGGACCGGAGATCGTCGAGCGCGTGTATCGCGCCGTGGACGATCTGCTGGCCGGTCTGGAGGAAGAGGAGGAGTGAAGTAGCGGTTCAGCGGCTCAGCGGCTCGGCGGGCGAGCCGCGTGCGGGTTTTACCAGCCCTGAAAGCGTCTCCATTCCACGCTGTCGCCGTCCGGTGTAACCGCGTGGTACTCGGGATACTGCGCGCCGGTCGCACACGCGTGATTCGGCAGGATGCGCAGTTTCATGCCGATCGGAAAGCGTTGCGTGATGTCGCCTGCGGCGTGAGGGTTGTCTCCAGTCGGGGAAAGAATGCCGTGTTCCTGATTGGCGCCGCTGATCAGATAGCCGGGCAGCGGCGTGCCGTTCAAGAGACACGGCTGGCCGTAACCGAAATCGTGCGATTGCTTCGACGTGCCGCGATCGCGGCTCATCGCCATCCAGCCCGCGTCGAGAATGGCCCAGCCCTTGTCCTCCTGATGACCGATCACGGTGGCGAGCACGCTGAGCGCGATGTCGTCGAGCGCGCACACGCCGACGTTGTGCATGACCAGATCGAACAGTACGTACACGCCGGCGCGCACTTCCGTGACGCCTTCCAGTTTTTCGGCGGCAAGCGCGGTCGGCGTCGAGCCGACACTGACCGCCGGGCATGCAATGCCGGCCTCGCGCAGCCGTTGCGAGGCGCGCACGCAGCCCGCGCGCTCCTGTTCCGCCAGTGCCGCTAGCGCCTCGGGCGTGTCGAGTTCGTAGCTGGAGCCGGCATGGGTCATCACGCCGCCTACCTTGACGCCGTTCTCATGGAGAATGCGGCCAACCTCAAGCAAGCTGTCCTGTTCCGGCGTGATGCCTGAGCGGTGCCCGTCCGTGTCCACTTCGATCCAGACCTCGAAGGTTTCGCCGTGCTGGTCGCCGAAGGCGGCAATGGCGGCAGCCGCGGTCGGGTTGTCCACCACGAGCTTCAGATCGCACCCCTGGCGGCGCAGCGCGAGCGCTCGCGGCAACTTGGAAGGCGCCATGCTGATGGCGTAAAGAATGTCGCTGACACCCGCGGCAAAGAAGGCCTCCGCCTCCTTCAAGGTTGAAACGGTGATGCCGCGCGCACCCGCGGCGATCTGCGCACGGACCACGTCGATGCATTTGGTGGTCTTCACGTGCGGACGAAACGCAACGCCGAGCGTGTTCATATGCCCCTGCATCCGCGCGATGTTCTTCTGCATCCGCGCAATGTCGATCAACGCGGCTGGGGTTTCGATCTGGTCGAGTTTCATGCTTTCACCGGGAAAATGGAGTCATGCAAGGTCATGCTGGTTCGCGCCGAAGCGCGCGAGCCACGGGACGAGCGAGTCGAGCGTCGGCGCTTCGATCTCGGGCGGCTGCGCACCGCTGACGAGCGGCAGGCCGACGCGGTTGTGCCAGTACGTGCGCAAGCCGACGGCGGCCGTGCCGAACATGTCGTAGCTGGAACCGGCTACGAATGCGGCTTCGTGCGCCGCTACGCCCAGTTTTTTGAGCGCGAGGCGGTAGGGCAGCGGGTCGGGTTTATACATGCCGGCTTCTTCGGCGGTGACGATGGCGTCCCAGCGAACCGGCAACAGGTTGGCGGCTTGCGTGCCGAGGCGCGCGGAACAGTTGGTGACGATGGCCAGCTTGCAGTGCGGCTCAAGCGTTTGCAACGCGTCGAGGGCGCCGCTCCACGGCGTAAGCGTCAGCCAGTCCGCCTCGAGCGCGAGCGCGGCGGATTCGGGCAGGCCGACTTGTGCGGCGGCTTCGCGCACCAGTTGTTCATACGCAATGTAGCGGCCGCAGCCGTAGGTCAGGCGCAGATACGCGGCACGCCATGCGCGGCCCGCCTGTTCGGAGCCGGCGGCGCGATTCCATGAGCTCCATGAGTCGAGCAGGGCGGTCAGGAGGTCGAACAGGACCGCTTTGGGATAGGCGGCGGGCGCGGAAGCGAGAGTCATGATCTAACCGGCAAGAAACGGTGAGCTGATTATAAAGTTTGATCCGCGTGACGACGTTCAAATGGGCTAACTCATAGATTCAGTCAGACTGAATGCTTCATGCGTGACTTCGCTCGATCGGAGCGCGACACTCATCGCCGCCAGGGCGGCTGCGGCCTGAACCTGCTCTGCAAATACTGCATGAAATGGCGGGTGCGCGCCGGCAGCCCCGTTCGCTGATGCGTGAGCGCGATGACGTCGGCGGCGGGCGCTTTCCATTCCGGCAGCAAACGGATGAGCCTGCCCTTGGCAAGGTCGTCGGCCACGTCCCATTCGGAACGCAGGATCACGCCGCGGCCTTCGCATGCCCATTGGCGGATCACGTCGCCGTCGTTGCAACTCAGGTGGGCGGATACGCGCACGCTGCGACGCGTGCGGCCTTTGCTGAACTGCCACAGCGAGACGTCTTCGTTATTCTCGCGCAGCACGATGCAGGGCAGTTTGCTCAAATCGTCCGGAGAGTCCGGCGTGCCCATTCGCTTGATCAATGCCGGCGCGGCGCAGACGAAACGCGCATTCGGCGCAATCGTGTAGCCGACCAGGTTCGACACCGGCAACTCGCCGATATGCACGACGATATCGAAACGGTCGGTTGTCTCGGTCAACGGGCGGTCGGAGAGCGTGAGCGCAATGTCGACATCCGGATGTTGCTGTTGAAACTCGGCAATCGCGGGTGCGAGGTGCCGCCGCCCGAACCCCAGCGGCGCGTTGATTCTCAGCGTGCCGACGAGCCCGCCGCGGCGCATCTGCAAATCCTCGAACAGCGCGTCGAATTGCTGGACGAGCTCGGCGCCGCGTTCGCACAGCAACGTGCCTTCTTCCGTGAATTGCAGGCGGCGCGCGGAGCGGTTCACCAGTTGCGCGCCCAGTTTCTTTTCGAGTTGCTGAAGGCGCTGGGTGACCGCGGAGGGCGACAACCCCAGCTTTCGCGCCGCGGCGATCAGGCTGCCGTTTTCGCGCAGTGTCAACAGGAAGCGGATATCGGCCGAGTCGTTCATGGCAGCAACGTTTGAGTTCGCAAATCTGGCAGCTTAAAGTGTTTGAATGCGCGCTTCCAGTTGGACTTGCGCATGCGCCGAAGAAGGCAGCCTGGTTTGCAAGGTAAAGTGACGCTTCTGTCACCCAGTAGGCGGCACGAGCCGCTAAAGTGCGCGTTTGCGCCGATTTCCGGTTACTTTCATTTGAAGAGAAGTCCAAATGCCGTTGTCCAATGGGCCGTCGAATGGCCTGTCAAACGATGCCGCGCAGAACAGCGCCTTGAAACAGGCGGTGTTTCTGCACACGGGCTGGCGTAGTGCGGGAACGTGGGTCTGGTCGCGTCTGCGCGAACTCGAGACCGTGACTGCCTTCTATGAACCGCTCAGCAATGTGCTCGCGGATCTGAGCCTCGCCGACGTTTCCGCGTCGCGTCCCACGCTGACCTCCGGGCACCCGCCGCTCGCCGCGCCGTACTTTGAAGAATACCGGCCATTTTTGCAGGAGAGTACTCGCGGTGTGGCCGGATACCGGAGAGGCTTCAGTCTCGATCGCTTTGCAAGCGAGCCGGACGCGGCGTTTGCCCCGATGCAAGCCTATTTGCGCAATCTGTGCGAGCGCACCACCGAACAGGGCCGTGTGCCGGTTTTCAAGTTTTGCCGTTCGTCAGGCCGTCTGCCCTGGCTGAAGCAGGCTTTTCCGCGGGCCATGCACGTGGGCGTGTTGCGCAATCCGGCGTCGCAGTTCGCATCGGGATGGTTACTCAGCCGGCAATGGAGCAATGCGTTTTTCGTGGCTGCGCCGTTTCGTGTGCTGGGGCTGAATCAGACGGATCCGCTGGTAAAGCAGGCTATCGAAATCTGCGGCGTGAGTTTGCCGCCTGCCGCGCCCACGTCGGAAGACGCTTATGCAGCGGCGTGCGAGCACTATGCGCGCACGGCGGAAGGCAATAACGCGTATCGGGCATTCGTCGCGTTGTGGATTCTTTGTGCGTTGCGCATGGCAGACGGGGTCGATCTGCTGCTCGACATCGACCGGCTTGGGGCCTCGCGCGACTACGCGCTGGAATTGAGCGCGGGGTTCGAAACGCAAAGCGCTTTGTCGCCCGACTTCGGCAACGCACGCGACCTGGTTGAAGAGACGCGTCGCAGCGTCGCACGCATGAACGGAATCGACGGACGGTCCATGCGCACGGTGCATTCCGCCGCGCTCAAATTTCTCAAGGCGCATGCCGGGGCAAACGCCGCCTTCGTGGAAGTGATCCGCGAGAAGATGGTGCTCGCCAACGAGTTGACCGACGCATGGCGCTAAGCATTCGCCGCGCGCGGTGACGGGCACTGAACGCGGCGAGGCGAACTCGCCGCCTGCCGCCTAGGCCGCCGCCGAAACGGCCGCGCGCAAACCCAGCAGGTAACTGTCGACCCCAAAGCCGCAAATCTGCCCTTTGACGATTTCCGCAAAGACGGATTGATGCCTGAACGCTTCGCGCGCGTGGATGTTCGACATGTGGACTTCCACCACCGGCACCGTCAAAATCGCCAGCGCATCACGAATGCCGTAGCTGTAATGCGTCCATGCGCCGGCGTTGATCATGACGCCGTCGGCGTTGTCCGTGAAGGCCCGATGGATGCGCTCGCACATGGCCGCCTCGCTGTTGGTCTGAAAGCTCTCGACCTGGACGCCCAGTTCCTTACCCAATGCCTGCAAGCTGCTATCGATTTCGGCCAGTGTCACCGTGCCGTATTGCACGGGGTCACGCTTGCCGAACATGTTGTGATTGATGCCGTGGAGCATCACGAACGTTTTCATGGGGCTTCCCTCGCGTGACGGAATTAGTGGTGTGGGCGGCGCGACGTCAATGGGCCGCGGCGACTGCGGGCGTCGTATCGATCGCGAGGCCCGTGTCGGCCGCTGCGGCGATCGCCTCGGTAATGCGCAGGTTCTGCAGGCCGTCGCTGGCGCTGACGAGCGGAACTGCTTCTCTTCGAATGACACGCCCGAAATGGTCGAGTTGAAGCTTGAGCGGATCGTCGCGGGTCATGTCGGCGACGCCGGTTTCGAAGGGTTTCCACCACGAACGATCCGCGGCTTCCCGATAGGTCTTCAGCCGCATGGTGGGCACGGCGAGCGAGCCGAAAGTGCCCGCGATCACATAGCAGTCTTCATCCGGATACGAAGGGTAAGCCTTGTTTTCCTGCGAGGTCTGCTCCCAACTGCGAGCGCTTGCCGCCGTGTCCGACAGCATGAAGCTGCCGAGCGCGCCGCTCGCGAAGCGCAGGTTGATCGCCACCGTGTCTTCGACTGGAAAGCCGCGTGTCGCGTGCGAGGAAAACGCCTGCACGGCGACGATGTCGCCGCATAGCATTCGCAGGTTGTGCACCTCGTGGATCATGTTGAGCAGAATCGGCCCACCGCCCGGCTGGCGCCGCCATGGTGCGTCGGAGAAGTACTGGTCCGGTTTGAAAAAGACCGCGCTGCCCATCACCGCCACCAGTTTGCCGAGCCGGCCTTCGTCGATCAGTTGCCTTGCGCGGGCCATGATCGGACTGTGCGCGCGATGATGCCCGATCAGCAACGGCACGCCGCAGCGCTCGACCTCGCGGACCAGCGCCTCGGCGGCGTCGACCGTGGGCGCTATCGGCTTTTCTAGGAGCGTCGGCACGCCGGCCGCGAGGCAGGTCAAGGCGTGCTCTACGTGCAACTGGTTCGGTGTGGCCAGAATCACGCCGTCTGGACGATCCCGTTCGAGCAGTTCCTCGAGCGTCCGGTAAAGCGGAACGCCGGCCTGGACGGCGAGCGCTTGCGCCGCCGACGACGGATCGACGATCGCCGACAGCGTGCATGTGTCGCTCTGCTGGGCGACAGCCATGTGCGCGCGGCCGATGTAACCCGCGCCCGCTACGGCGATCCGGATCCGGTTCATGGGCGAATTCCTCCGAGGGTCGGGAGCGCGCGATTACGCGAGTGCTTTCTTCGCTTCAGCCATGGTCTCGGCGCGCATGCGCTCATAGCTGAGCTTGTCGATCGGCACCGCATTGGGCTCGCCCAGATCGCTCAGCTTGACGCGGTAGTTCTCGCGTGCGCTCCATGCGGTCACCGCTGCAATGATGGTGATGCCGAAGGTGATCGCGCCGATGATGAGCGGCACGTTATGCGATCCGGGCGGCGCGACATAGGCAAACAGCGCGGGCAGCAGGGCGGTGATCGTCGTGCCGATGTTCTGGCCGATGGCCATGGCGGAGACCCGTGAGCGGGTCGGGAACAGTTCCGGATAGAAGCTCGGAAAGGTGGCGTTATACCCCTGATAGATGATGCCCCACATGAGGATCGACATGACCATGGCGAGCGGCACGTTGCGGATGCTGATCGCGTAGAGGTAGCCGAACGAGAGCAGACCCGCGCCGAGCGCGCCGACGATGATCGGCAGGCGCCGGCCGATCCGGTCGGACAGATTGCCCACATAGGGAATCACCAGCACGGCGACGATGTTGCCGATCACCGGAATCCACAGATAGACGCTCTTGGAAAAACCGATGCCGTACGAAGCCTGCACCGCGTAGGCCGCGCCGAAGATCGTGGCAACGACCGGGATCACGTTCATCAGCGAGCAGCCGACCACGCGCAGCATATCGCCCCAGTTGTAGCGGAAGGCTTCGACAATCGGCGATTTGGGCACGTTGCCGCTCTCGTCTTCCTTGGCGAAGGCGGGCGTTTCGTGGACCTCGCGGCGAATGATGTAGCCGGCAATCAGCACCACCGCGCTCAACAGGAAGGGAATACGCCAGCCCCACGAATTGAACGAGCTTTCTTCCATGTAGTACGCGAGCGGCAGGAATACCGCGGCGGCGAGAATCTGGCCCGCCTGCACGCCTTGCAGCGTAAAGCTCGCGTAATAGCCGCGCCGTCCGAATGGTGCGTGTTCGAGAATCATCGAGCTCGCGCCCGAGATTTCACCGGCGACCGCGAAGCCCTGAATCAGGCGAAACACCACCAGCAGGGCGGGGGCGAGCAGCCCCACCTGGTGGTACGTGGGCAGGAAGCCGACCGCCATCGTCGAGAAGCCCATCAGGAACATGCAGACGAGCAGGACGTTCTTGCGGCCGTGGGTGTCGCCCCAATGCCCAAGCACCAGCGCACCGATCGGCCGCGCGACGTAACCGACCCCATACGTGGCGAGCGAAGCCACGATCGCGATCTTCGGATTGCCCGAGGGAAAGAACAGTTGCGGAAAGATCAGCGCCGCCGCCTGCGCGTAGATGAAGAAATCGTAGTACTCGAGCGCCGAGCCGATCCAGCCGCTGGCGGTTGCCTTGCGAGCCTGCGAGCGGTGCTCGTGGCCTCCCGCCGATGTATTCGTTTCCATGTCGTCTCCTGAACAGAAATGTTTAATCAGCTTCTACGGCTGGATTCATTTGCGCCCTGAAAGTGAAACTATGCAAGCCAGGATTTCCCGGGGCACGGTCTGCGCGCGGTGCTCGAATGCTGCGATGCAGCGGGTGAATCCGCGCTCATAGGGTTAACCAGTGCCTGGTTGTCCGGAGTATTTGTCAGACCCACCTGGCTTGCCCGATCGGCCCGTTGAAGCTAGGGTAATGTGCTTCTGTACCGACACAATGCGGCCAAATGGAAAATCAGAATGCGCTCACAGCCAGCAATGAATCTTTCCTGCGCGACCTCCAGTTGTTCTGCAACATTGCCCGCCGGGGCAGCTTCGTGGCGGCATCGACTGACATGGGGCTGTCGCCCTCCCATGTGAGCAAGCGCCTTGCCATGCTGGAAGCAAGCCTCGGTGTGAAGCTCTTTCAGCGCACCACGCGCCGCGTCAGCATGACGAGCGACGGCGAAGCCGCTTTGCAGTGGGCGCAGAAAATACTCGAGGACGTGCAGGGCATGGCCGACGCGTTCGCCGACCGGCGCACCGAGTTGCGTGGTTTGCTGCGCATCAGCACGAGCTTGAGGCTCGGCCGCAAACACGTTTCGCCGATTCTGGCCATGTTGCGCAAGCGTCATCCGAACCTCGAGATCTGGCTGGAATTGCTGGACCGGCGCGCGGACCTCGTCGGCGAGAACTTCGATATCGACATTCGGGTGGGCGCAGTGCAGGAGCCTCACCTGATTGCGCACAAGATCGTGGAGAGTGCGCGAATACTCTGCGCATCGCCCGAATATCTGGAACGGCGCGGCGCGCCGGTCGAACTGGCCGAGCTGGCGCAGCACGATTGCCTCCTGTTTCGCGGGCGCGACGACCGCTTCGGCGTGTGGCGCCTGAGTGGACCGGACGGCGAAAAGAGCGTGAAGGTGACGGGCAGCGTTGCGTCCAACCTCAGCGATATCGTGGTGCAGTGGGCGAGGGATGGCTTCGGCGTGGTGATGGTATCGATCTGGGATGTCGCCGAGAGCCTGCGTGCAGGCGAACTGGTGCGTGTGTTGCCTGACTACATGCAATCCGCCGACGTATGGGCGGTGACGGCGGAGCGGTTGTCGTCGTCGGCGAAGGTCCAGGTGTGCATCGAGTTCCTCAGGGAGCAGCTGACGAGTGGGCCGCATGCGCTGGTGACGCGCGGCGTGGGCGGGTTTTGACCGGATTGGTCGTGACGCCGCGCGAGGGTGGGCGAGATCCACGTTCCAATACAGTTGTCACACAGAAAACAATACAGTGAGGCGCGGTTTTATTTGGCTGTATCGGGAGTATGACCGGCACCGTCGATACAGTTGGCAAGTCTCAATGGAGCCTGCCGGCGAGCGGATGGCCGCTCAGGGTGGTGCGACGTAGCCCGATTTTTTGCCTATGACCCGGCGCTGGCATGCCGCGGTTGATCCCGAACACGAGGTAAGACATGAATGCAGTGAATGAACAAGCAAAGCTGTCGGTGCAGCAGTTGGGCCATTACATCGGCGGTGCGCCGGCCGCGCCGGCCAGCGGCCGTTTCAAGGACGTGTTCAATCCCGCCACCGGCAAGGTGACCGGCTCGGTCGCCCTCGCGTCGGTCGAGGAAGTGGATGCGGCGGTCCAGGCCGCCAAGGCCGCTTTTCCCGCTTGGAGCGAGACCGCGCCGCTCAAGCGCGCGCGCATTCTGTTCAAGTTCAAGGAACTGCTCAACCAGCATCACGACGAACTGGCCATGCTGATTACACGCGAACACGGCAAGGTGTTCACGGACGCGCAGGGCGAAGTGGTGCGCGGCATCGAAGTGGTCGAGTTCGCGTGCGGCATTCCGAACCTGCTCAAGACCGATTTCACCGACCAGATCGGCGGCGGCATCGACAACTGGAATCTGCGTCAGGCCCTCGGTGTGGTCGCCGGCATCACGCCGTTCAATTTCCCGGTCATGGTGCCGATGTGGATGTTCCCGGTCGCGCTCGCCTGCGGCAACACGTTCGTGCTGAAACCCTCGGAGCGTGATCCGTCGGCGTCGCTGCGGATTGCCGAATTGCTGAAGGAAGCCGGTTTGCCCGACGGCGTGTTCAACGTCGTCAACGGCGACAAGGTGGCGGTGGATGCGCTGATCGATCACCCGGACGTGGCGGCGCTGTCGTTCGTGGGCTCCACGCCGATCGCCGAATACATTCACACGGAAGCGTCGAAGCGCGGCAAGCGCGTGCAGGCGCTCGGCGGCGCGAAGAATCATCTGGTGGTCATGCCCGACGCCGATCTCGACCAGGCGGTCGACGCGCTGATCGGCGCGGCCTACGGATCGGCAGGCGAGCGCTGCATGGCGATCTCGGTCGCGGTGGCGGTCGGCAACGTGGCCGACAAGCTGATCGAAAAGCTGGTGCCGCGCGTCAAATCGCTCGTCATCAAGAACGGCGAAAATCTCGACGCCGAAATGGGTCCGCTGGTTACCGCCGAACATAAGGCCAAGGTGGCCGGTTATATCGCCTCGGGCGAAGCGGAAGGCGCGAAGCTGATCGTCGACGGCCGCGCGCACGCGGTGGCGAGCGAAGACGGCTTCTTTATCGGCGGCACGCTGTTCGACCACGTCGGCACGGAAATGAAGATCTACAAGGAAGAGATCTTCGGCCCGGTGCTGGCGGTGGTGCGTGTACCCGATTTCGCGAGCGCCGTTGAGTTGATCGTAAGCGGTAATTTCGGCTCATCTGGAACATGCGGGTGAGAGGGAACAAGATTGCGTCCGCAGCTTACACATTGCGGACGCAACTTATGACTGACCTACAAACTGACTTTGACTTCCTGCCCCTGCGGGTGATCGGCAAATCGGCCGACGGCAAGAACCGGTACGACCGTGAGGGCAAGCGCAAGCTGATCGAGGCGTGCCAAAAGCCTGGGGCCTCCGTGGCCGGGCTGGCGCTGAAGGCTGGAGTGAACGCCAACCAGCTTCGCAAATGGATTAGCCTGGCGCGCCAAAAGACACGTCCCCGACGTGCACGGCAGTCGGCGCCAGCCATGGCACCGGCATTCGTTCCTGTTCTGGAAGTGGTTGGTGCTGAGGCGATGCACTTGCCATCCAGGCCGGCGCTGCCCGACGCTGAGCCAGTTGCGGCACGGCGCGAGCCGATGCGGGCCTCACAACGCCCGCCGTTGCCTTCACGGCTGGTGGCGCAATTGCCCAACGGGGTAAGTCTTGAACTTGAATGTGCGCAACAGGACACGGCACTGCTCAGGGCGATGATCGACGCATTGAGGAGTCGCTGATGCTGCGCTTCGCCGATGACCTGCACGTCTACCTGTACCGCGAGCCGATCGATTTCCGTTGCGGCATCAACACCCTTGCCGCCCTGGTTGAGGAATCGATGCAGTTGGACCCGCTCGCCCGTGCCGTCTATGCATTCCACAACCGCAAATGCGATCGCATCAAGCTTCTGCTGTACGAGCGCACCGGTTTCTGGCTGCTGCTGCGTCGGCTCGAGGAAGACCGTTTCGTGTGGCCCCGGCGGAATCAGGAGGTGATCGAACTGACAACGCAGCAGCTTCACTGGTTGCTCGACGGCATCGACATCGACGGCATCGACATCGACGCGCTTCGTCGTCATCCCGTGCGCCATTACCAGCACGTCAGCTAGCCCGATGCGTTGCACGTAAACAACGGCAGGCGCGCCATTTACGAATTGACGTAAACCCACGGCGCACTGCGTTTCGCTATCCTGGAGTGCATGAAGAATGCACCCGACCTCAAACGCGTACCCAGGGCGGTCCAGGGCTATATCCACGCTCTCCAGGCACGTGTAGCCGGCGACGCGAAACATATCGGCGAACTGAACCAGCGCGTCGAGCAACTCGAGGAGCAGCTCCGCCTGCTGCAGGCCGAGCGTTTCGCACCGAAAAGCGAAAAACGCAAAGATCGCGTGTTCGACGAAGCCGAGCAGATTGCACGGACCGAACCGGGCGACGAAGACGATGACGGTGTCCAGCCTGAGCTGCCCGACACCGGATTGCCACCGGCCAGCCAGCCTGAACGACGCAAGGCCGGACGCAAGCCATTGCCGGCGTACCTGACGCGTGAACCAGTCGAATACGACCTGCCGGAGGACCAGCGCGGCTGCCCCTGTTGCGGCAATCAGCTGCATCGCATCGGCGAGGACGTCAGCGAACAGTTGCACGTCGAGGTCAAGTGGACAGTCCGCAAGAACGTGCGTTCCAAGTGGGCGTGCCGGCACTGCGAGCGGCACGCCGAACATACCCCGGTCGTGCTTGCGCCGATGCCGGTTCAGCCGATCCCGGGCAGCCATGCGGACGCATCGGTGATCGCGACGGTCGCGAGCGCGAAGTACGTCGACGGCATGCCGCTGTACCGGATGCAGGAGGCACTCGCGCGCTGGCAGATCCCGGTGAGTCGCGGCACGCTCGCCCACTGGATCATTCGCCCCAGCGAACTGCACTACAGCCGCCTGTATGATGCGCTGCATAAAACGTTGCTGTTGCAGCCGCTGATCCACGGCGATGAAACGACGGTTCAGGTACTCAAGGAACCCGGCAGATCCGCGCAGAGCAAGAGTTACATGTGGTGCTACCGCAGCGCCCAGGACTGCGCCGAGCCCGTGGTGCTGTTCGAGTACCAGCCGGGGCGTGGCCAGGAGCATCCGAAGAAGTTCCTCGGCGACTACAGCGGCATGCTGATGAGCGACGGCTACAGCGCCTGGCGCACCTTGAAAAAGGCAAAGCACTTCGGCTGCATGGCTCACGCCCGCAGGCTGTTCGTCAAGGCGGACAAGGCCGCCGCGAAAAAGACGGACTCCGGCAAGCAGAAGATGCCGAACGCTCGCGTGGCGAAGGCGCTTGAGTACTTCCAGGCCCTGTACCGTGTCGAGGCGCTGGCCAAAGGCGATCTGCCTACTGGCCTGACGCGAGCCGACTACACGTACGACCTGCGGCAAAAGCACAGTGTGCCGCTGCTTGAGTCCTTCAAGGCATGGCTCGATGAACTGGCGCCGAAGGTGGCGCCCCAGAGCCTGCTCGGCAAGGCGATTGCCTACACGCGCAACCAATGGGAATATCTCAGCCGCTACGTCACTGACGGTTGCGCCGCAATCGATAACAACGTGATCGAGCGCGATATCAGGCCGTTTGCTACTTCAAGAAAATCGTGGCTGTTCAGCGACACAGTTGATGGCGCAAAGGCCAGCGCCACGATCTACAGCCTGGTCCTCACATGCCGGGCCTGCGGCGTCGAGCCGTACGACTATCTGCTGCATGTACTCACGGAGCTGCCGCAGCGTGCGCCGGATGCCGACGTGACCGACCTGCTGCCGTTCAATTATGCGCGGCAACAACAGGCCAAGGCACAGACCGGCTGACGCACCGAACGCGCGCCGGTCATCATGACTGCGCGCGCTCCCATCACCCCGATGCAGACATCGCCGGTTGATTTTAACCGCCGAGGTGCGGCTACGCTCGGCCGTCACTTGCAAATGATTCTCGATTCGGCGTGCTAAATTCACCGCTTACAGTTGATCAACGCGCACGAGTTCGGCAACGGCGTGTCGCTCTTCACGTCGGATGGCGGTGTGGCGCGTGCGTTCGGCCGGCAGATTCAGGTAGGCATGGTGGGCATCAACGTGCCGATTCCGGTGCCGATGGCATGGCATTCGTTCGGCGGCTGGAAGCGTTCGCTGTTCGGCGACCATCACGCCTATGGTGAAGAGGGCGTGCGCTTCTATACGCGCTACAAGAGCATCATGCAACGCTGGCCGGACAGCATCGCCAAGGGGGCTGAATTCACGATGCCGGTGGCGAAGTAAGTCTTCTGGCGAGTCTGCCGGAATGAGAAAGCCGCGCCTGGTCAGGCGCGGCTTTTTTGCATCAGGCCTTCACAACGGCTTGTTAAACGCCCGAAGACGAATCTTCTTCCACTTCGCTCAACACGGCGTTCTGCACGGCGACCGCGGGGCTCACATACGCGGGCGCCTGGCGTGGATCGTCGACGCTATAGCGCAACCGCCCGCCCTCGACATACACACGCAACTGGCGGTACTTCACCAGATAGAGCAAGCCGACCACCGCCGCCGCGAATCCCGATGCCGCGCCCACGCCGAGCGCCCAGCGCGGGCCGAAACGGTCGGCGACCCAACCGACCACCGGCGCGCCGAGCGGCGTGCCACCCAACGCGATGGCCAGCAGAATCGCGATGACCCGGCCGCGCATGGCGGGCTCGGTGGAGAGTTGCACGAGACTGTTGGTCGAGGTCGTGAAGGTTTGCGTCGATACGCCGATCACGATCAGCACAAGGCCGAACAACACATAGTTCGGCATGAGCGAGGCCACGGTACAGCCCACGCCAAACACGCCCGCCGCGCCGAGCAGCAGCGCCATGCGCGGTTTCGCCCGGCGCGCGGCAAGCAGCGCGCCGGTCACGGAGCCGATCGCCATGGTCGAACTCAATACGCCGTATTCGCCGGCACCCGCATGAAAGGCGGTGACCGACATCGTCGAGATGAAGATCGGGAAATTCAGGCCGAACGTGCCGATCAGGAACAGCATCAGCAAAGCGGCCTTCAGGTCGGGACGCTTCCACACGTATTTGAAGCCTTCCACGAAACTGCCGCGTGAGCGCACCGCGCGCGGCTTCAGATGTAGTTCGCTCACCCGCAGCATGCGCAGCGAACCGAGTACCGCGACGAATGACAGCGCGTTGATGAGAAACACCCAGCCGGTGCCCACGGAAGCAATCAGCAGCCCCGCGATGGCAGGGCCGATCATGCGCGCCGCGTTGAACGAGGTGGAGTTCAGCGCGACCGCGTTCGACAGATCGTGTTCGCCGACCAGATCCGACACGAAGGTCTGCCGTGCCGGCGAATCGAACGCGGTGACGCAGCCGAGCAGCCCCGCGAAGACATAGACCTGCCACAGTTGTACGAGCCCGGTGACGGTGAGGATGCCGAGGCCCAGCGCGAGAGACCCCATGGCCGCCTGGGTCGCGAACAGCAGCTTTCGACGATCGAAGTGATCGGCGGCATAACCGGTCAGCGGCAACAGCAGCATTTGCGGGCCGAATTGCAGCGACATGACGATACCCACGGCGGTCGCGTTGTGCTGCGTGAGTTCCGTGAGGACGAGCCAATCCTGCGCCGTGCGTTGCATCCACGTGCCGACGTTGGAGACGATCGCACCGCTTGCCCAGACCCGGTAGTTGAAATTGCTCAGCGAACGGAAAGTGCCATTCACCGGGCTGTTCCCTGATGAAGGATGCGGGCGGCGTTCACGCTACGGCGCGGGTTCGAACTCAAGTTCATGCGTGCGATTGTTCGAGCAGATCGAGCACGTCTTGCGTCGTGCCGGTTTCGCCGACGCGCGGGAAGATGCGCGTGATGCTGTTGGCATGAGCGTCCGCATGGAGGTCGGTCATGGCGTCGACGACGAGCGTGACGTTCAGGCCAATTTCGTGTGCGTAGCGCGCGGTGGATTCGACGCCGATGCTGGTCGCCACGCCCACGAGTACCACCTGCGTGACGCCTTGCTCGCGCAGGTACGCTTCGAGATCGGTGTTCGTGAACGCGCCCCAGGTGCGCTTGGTGACCCGATGATCCGACGGCTGCGCGTTCAGTTCGGGCACCAGTTCGGCGAAATCCGCGGGGAACTCGCCCGTGTTGCGCGCCTGTTCCGCGCGGCCCGGCGCGCCGCCGGCCACGTTGACGAGCACCACGGGCAGGCCGTGGCGGCGAAATGCCTGCGCAAGGGCGGCCGCGCGTTCGACGACTGCGCCGGTGGGGTGCGCGGTGGGTAGCGCGACGATGCCGCGCTGCAAATCGATGACGATCAGTGCGGTCTTTGCATCCAGCGTGGTGATTGGCATGAAGGGCTCCTGGAGTTACGAGTCGATGAGGCGTTTGAGCAACTCGACGCCGACAGCGAGTTGTTGTTGCTCGGCCGCCGAGAAGCGTGTCTGGATGGTGCGAAACAGCCAGTCTTCGCGCGCCGCGCGGCTGGCCTTGATCTTCTTGCGGAACGCGGGTGTGAGGGAGAGAACCGTTTGCCGGCCGTCGTTCGGATCAGGCGCGCCGCTGACCAGCCCGGCTGCTTTAAGCACCGACAGCGTCTCGCCCATGGACTGCGGACGCATGCCATGAGCACGCGCCAGCGCGGTGACCGTTGCCGGACCTTCGCGCTCCAGCAAGCCGAGAACCTGCACCTGCGAAGGGGTGAAATCGCCCACGTGCGACTCTTCGCGCAAGCGGCGGCGCAGTTTGCCGGCCAGCACGCGTAAGTTTTCCGCCATGCTGTGCACGGCTTCGGAATCGATTAGTGGATCTTGCTGGGTCATGCTGCGATAGATATGAAGGCTACCTGTGAAGGTTACCTTCGTATCTGTCTGGCGTCAAGTTGAGCTAGTCGATCTGCTTGGCTGTTAGCCGATGCGCGCCGGGTGATCGGGTGTTCGGTGTCATGAAGGGGCGCTCACTTGCCCACTGCCCGGCGGCGATGTCAATATCGGGGCAAGTTGTCCAGAACGACCACCCTCACCAACCTGAGTGACGTCTCATGCAACACGCTCCTGCCATCACTTTCCGGTTCGCCGGGCAGCACGACGCGAACGCGATCCGCACCATTGAATTCGAAGCGGGGCAGCGCTTTTTCAGCGTCGATATGGCGGGGATCGCGGATGCGCCGCCTATGGATCTCGAACTCGTCGCCCGCAAGATAGCGGCACGGGAGATCATCGTCGCCGTCGGTGCCGACGCAACGTGCGTGGGTTTCGTGATGTTCGAGCCGCAACCCACGCGCATCTACGTGCAGGAACTCGACGTGCTCACCTCGCACGCCGGGCAGCGTATCGGCGCGGCGCTGATCGAGCAGGTCGCGCAACTCGCGCGTGCGCAACGACTCCCGCAACTCATCCTGTCGACGTTTCGCGAAGTGCCGTGGAATGCGCCGTACTATCGCCGGGTCGGGTTTCGCGATATCGAAGAAGCCGAACTCGACGCGGCGCTGATCGAACGGCGCGATGCGCACATTGCGCGAGGACTCGATGAATCGAAGCGCGTTTTCATGCTGCGTGATCTTGCCTGACGAGTCGTATGGCCGCGCTATGTTCGCGCATAAAAAGAGCGCGGCGGATGTGACCGGAACAGCTCATTCCTGTCGCACCTGCCGCGCCTTTTTTTCAACATACTGCCTTACATTGGACGCTTTGAACCAGCCGTCCGACCTCCGCCGACTCAGCCTATAGCTTCGCCTTTTTCAGCTTGTTTTTCTGACGCTTATTCCACGGTTTCCAGCGCCGGGTAATCCACGTAGCCGGTTTCGCCGCGTGCGTAGTACGTCGCCGGATTCGGCTTGTTCAGCGGCGCATTCGTGGCGAAGCGGCGCACCAGATCCGGATTCGCAATGAACAGCTGACCCCACGCCACCGCGTCTGCCTCGCCGGCGTCGAGCACCTGTTGCGCGGTTTCCTTGGTGAACTTTTCGTTCGCGATATAGGGGCCGCCGAATGCTTTCTTCAGTTGCGGGCCGAGACGGTCGTCGCCGAGCGCTTCACGTGCGGCAATGAACGCGATCTTGCGCTTGCCGAGTTCGCGGGCCACATAACCGAAGGTGCCGGCCGGATCCGAATCGCCCATGGTGTGCGCGTCGCGGCGCGGCGCGAGGTGCACGCCGACACGATTCGCACCCCACACGCCGATGCAGGCGTCGGTGACTTCGAGCAGCAGGCGGGCGCGGTTTTCGACCGGGCCGCCGTAAGCGTCGGTACGCTTGTTGGTGCTGTCCTGCAGGAACTGGTCAAGCAGATAGCCGTTCGCGCCGTGCACTTCGACGCCGTCGAAGCCGGCTGCCTTGGCGTTCTCCGCGCCTTTGCGGAATGCTTCGACCACGCCGGCGATTTCATCGAGTTCCAGTGCGCGCGGCGTCACATAGGCACGCTCCGGACGCACCAGGCTCACGTTGCCCTGGGCGGCGATCGCGCTCGGCGCGACCGGCAGTTCGCCGTTCAGGAACAGCGGGTCGGAAATGCGGCCCACGTGCCACAGTTGCAGAAAGATCTTGCCGCCGGCGGCATGCACGGCGCTCGTGACGAGCTTCCAGCCTTCAACCTGCTCCTGCGACCAGATGCCCGGCGTGTCGGCATAGCCCACGCCTTGCGGTGTGACGGAAGTCGCTTCGCTGATGATCAGGCCGGCCGTTGCGCGCTCGGCATAGTACTTCGCCATCAGCGCGTTCGGCACGCGGATTTCTTCGGCGCGTTGGCGCGTGAGCGGCGCCATGATGATGCGGTTCGACAGCGTGATATCGCCAATTTGCAGCGGATCGAAAAGAGTCGGCATATGAGTTCACCTTTGACGGCGGGCATGTGGCCCGAGCGTGACAAAAATACTGCGTGATGAAAGAAGTGCGGAAAGGAGTGCGGCGATGCGGATCCGGCGCCTAGAGCCTCGTGTTCATGTGCTCGAGGAACGCCTGGATGACCGGCTCGTTGCGTTTGAAAAACACCCATTGACCGACTCGCTTCGACGTGACGAGCCCCGCGCGTTGCAAAGCCGCGAGGTGCGCCGACACGGTGGACTGCGACAGGCCGCAGGCCGCGTCGATCTTGCCGGCGCATACGCCGTGATCGAGCGGCAGTTCCTGGTCGGCGAAATGCGCGTACGGCTCGCGCAGCCAGCCGAGAATCTCCCGGCGAACCGGGTTGGCAAGCGCTTTGTGAATCGCGTCGATATCGAGCGTCATTGGGGTGGGTTTCATGGTCTTCAACAACAGGCAGGCGCGGCGCCGGCTAGTGCGCAAACGCCTGCATCGTTACGTGACGAATTATATATCGTGTTTTTACGATATGCATGAAGACACTACAGGCTATGGGGTGATAGGTGCGCCCATACGTGCCGCACTCCAGCAGCGCTTCACGGCGTGACAGCGTTGGACCGTCGCGGCTATATGCGAGAACGCTATTTGATCAGGATGCCTGCGCTTTATCCGTGCGGGCCTCCCTACATAAACAAGTCACTGCGCGCGGCGTCCATGATCATCGCGACAGCCGGATGGCTGATTCGGCGCTCGATCGAAATTGCAAAGAATTCTTCGACGATCGAGTTGATCTGCCCGACCATCTTCAGATTGTGCTCCGCCTGTAGCTGACGCTCCAGCACGGTGGGTGCGAAAAGCAGGCCGCGGCCTTCACGACCGAACGCCATGGTCATCGCTCCGTCGTCGAACTCGCCGACGATGCGCGGCGAAATGGCATGCGAAGCGAGCCAGTGATCCAGCTTGCGGCGCACTGCGGATTCCGTGCCCGGCAGCAACACCGGCAACTGACTGAGCGACAGCGGAAAGCGCTTGCTGCCGCTTTGAATCAGCGCCTCTGCGCCAAAACAGCTGAGCGTCGAGCGGCCGAGCGGGTGATTGAACGCCTTGATGTTGACGTCGGCGGGAATGGGGGCGTCCGCGATGATCAGATCGAGACGGTGTACGGCCAGTTGGGCAAGCAGCGCGTGCAGTTTGCCTTCGTGACAGATCATACGCAGCGACGTGGAGGCGCTCAGCGCCGGTTCCAGCAGCCGGTAGGCGATCGCCTTGGGTACCGAATCCGCGATGCCGACGCGAAACCGTGTTTGCGCGCCGGATTCGCTCTCGCGCCGCACGGCGCTCTCGAGTTCCGAGCCCAACGAGAATATTTCGTCCGCGTAGTCGAGCGCAAGACGGCCCGCGTCGGTCAGTTCGATCGTTCGCCCGTTTTTCCTGAACAGCTTCTTATCCAGCGCTTCTTCGAGCAGCTTGATCTGCCCGCTGAGCGTTTGCGGCGAGATGTGCAACTGCTCCCCGGCGCGGACGATGCCACCCGCGTGCGCCGCGACCCAGAAGTAATGCAGATGCTTGAAGTTCACGCGTCCTCCGCCAAATTCATGACATTACGGTTTATTCGAAGTATTCGCATTAAAAATACGCATTTTTCGCTCAATCATGTTCAGTTACATTGAGGCCTCGTACTTAGGCGCCAGCGGGCGGCTAACGACAACTCACAGAGGTGACATATGGCATCGGTTGCGCAGCTCCTTCGCTCAAAAGCGTCACAGACAGTGTGGTCGACTCAGGCATCCGCTTCGGTTTACGACGCAATAGCGGTGATGGCTCACCGGAAGGTGGGCGCGCTGATCGTCGCACACCACGGTCGTATCGCCGGCATCGTGACAGAGCGTGACTACGCAAGAAAAATCGTTCTGATGGACCGCTCGTCGCGGCATACACCTGTGCGCGACATCATGTCGACGACTGTGCGCTACGTCAGTCCGGACCAGACAACCGAAGAATGCATGGCGCTCATGACGGCGGACCGGATCCGCTATCTGCCTGTCATTGCCGCAGCGCAGGTGATCGGCATGGTGTCGATCGGTGACCTCATCCAGAACCTGATTGTCGAGCAGGAACAGACCATCCAGCAGCTCGAGCACTATATCCACGGCAACAGCCTTCAGGCTGCCCAAAGTGGATTGCAGGCGCGACGGGCTGCGAGTTTGACCAGTCAATAATATTACTGTTCGTAATGTTTTTGCGCTGCCCGAGTGGCGCGCCATGCGGGCAGTTCCCTGACTTACCGAAAGAGGCTTCATATGTACACGCAGATCATCAATCGTCTTCGAAGTGCTGCCGGCGCGGTGACGCGCGGAACAGCGGCGCTCGGTCTGGCCGGACTTCTTGCTCTTGGAGCCGTGGCCTCGAACGACGCCGAGGCGAAGCGCGTCGGCGGCAGCCAAAGCATTGGGCGACAGTCGCAGGCGGCGTCGCCGTCCGGCCAGGGGCAACGCAGCCAGCAGGCGCAACCCGCGCAGCAGGCAGGGCAGACACCAGCGGCCACCGGTGCCGGCCGCTGGATGGGCCCGCTCGCTGGTCTCGCCGCCGGCCTGGGCATTGCGGCGTTGCTCTCATCGTTTGGTCTGGCTGAAGGGCTGGCGCAAATGCTCTCGAATGCTTTGTTGATCGGCCTGGTGGTGCTTGCCGGCGTGATGCTGTTCCGCTTTATCGCCAATCGGCGTCGACCGAATCTGGCTTATTCAGGGAACCGGCAGCAATCGAACAACTCACCGTTTCTGAATCAGGTTGGACAATCGCGGCCTGACACGAACTTGCGCGACTGGCAACGAGCCGCGATGGGATCGACTGGCGCGGCGGGTAGCGTGAACGCACGGGAGCCCGCGCTCGCGGACCAGGCTGCATTGCTGGTAACGGCGAAGGCTATGTTCATGCGTCTTCAGGGCGCGTGGGACCGCAATGAGCAAGGCGATCTGTTCGAACTGACCACGCCGGAGATGTTCATGCGGCTCAAACAGGACCTGGAGGCACGGGGTCACGAGCCGAGCCGTACGGACGTGACGCAACTCGAAGCCGAAGTGCTGGGCACGGAAGACACCGTTAATGAAACGCTCGTCAGCGTCCGCTTTTACGGTCAGATGCGGGAAGACGACGCACAGACCGCCCAGCCGTTCCAGGAGATCTGGAACATCGTCAGGAGCACACAGGGCGACCAGGCATGGCGACTGGCGGGCATCCAGCAGATGGACCGCTAAAGGAACACAGTTGGAACGCGGTTGAAACCGGCAGCGGCTTGCTGCCGGTTATTCCCTATCTACGCCTCATTCTTGTCAGCCGATACTCACGCGGCCGGACACTGTCAAAGAAGCCCACATCGAAGCCCTGGTTGCGTGATGTCTGGACAATGAATGTCTGGAGCGCTGCCGACAGGCGAACTGTGCGAGCCACAGACTCATTTTCGGAATGAAGCCAGGTGAACACGCAGGCGTTGACCTGCGTCAATTGGCTGGCGTCTGGGTGAAATAGCCTGAGGTCAGTTATCCGCTGCCGCGATGCGGCGCGCTCGGCGATCTGACTGTCGGATACCCGGAGGTGGATGATGATCGATGCTGCATTCGCTAGACCACGCCGGTAAAAACCCTGCACGACATTCGAGGTTGCCGGAAATTACCTCGTTTACGCCTAAAACCGGAGACACGAAAAATGGAAGAAGATCTTGTTCAAAGGATAGAGTCGAATCCCAAGTACCGACAACTGGTGGCAACGCGTTCATCGTACGGTTGGCTCCTGGCGGCCATGATGATGGTCGTCTACTACGGCTACATCCTGCTGGTTGCATTTGGCAAGAATCTGCTTTCCGCCAGGATTGGCTCGGGCGTGATGACCTGGGGCATCCCGATCGGGCTGTTCGTGATCGTTTTTACTGTGGCCATTACGGGCATCTACGTTCGGCGCGCCAACCGGGAATTCGATGACCTCACCGCTCAAATTCGCAGTGAGGTGCTGTGATGACTAAATTCCAACGTGGTTTGTGCGCATTGACGCTGTGTGCCGTGGCCGGCACGGTCTGGGCTGCAGGGGGTGACCTCGGCCAGTTGCAGAAGCAGCCGACCAACTGGACAGCGATATCGATGTTCGCTGTTTTTGTTGTGTTCACGCTGTTCATCACGAAGTGGGCCGCGAGCAAGACAAAATCGGCTGCAGAGTTCTACACGGCGGGTGGCGGAATTACGGGCTTCCAGAACGGGCTTGCCATCGCCGGTGACTATATGTCCGCTGCGTCGTTTCTCGGCATTTCGGCGGCGGTCTATTTGAATGGCTACGACGGACTGATCTATTCGATCGGCTTTCTGGTCGGATGGCCGGTCATTACCTTTCTGATGGCGGAGCGCCTGCGTAATCTTGGCCGCTTCACTTTCGCCGACGTTGCCGCATATCGTTTCCAACAGACGCCAATCCGCGTGTTCGCGGCATCCGGTACGCTGGTTGTGGTGGCGTTTTACCTGATCGCGCAGATGGTCGGCGCAGGCCAGTTGATCAAGCTGCTGTTCGGTCTGGAATACTGGGTCGCGGTCGTGATCGTCGGCAGTTTGATGATGGTCTATGTTCTGTTCGGTGGCATGACGGCGACCACATGGGTTCAGATCATCAAAGCGGGCTTGCTGCTGGCGGGCGCGAGCTTCATGGCGTTCATGGTGCTGGCGCAGTTTCACTTCAATCCGGAAGCGCTGTTCGCCAAGGCGGTGGAGGTTCATGCGAAGAAGGACGCAATCATGGGTCCGGGCGCCTTTATCAAGGATCCGATTTCAGCGATCTCCTTCGGCATGGCGCTGATGTTCGGCACAGCAGGCCTGCCGCATATTCTGATGCGCTTCTTCACCGTGCCGAGCGCCAAGGAGGCGCGCAAGTCCGTGTTCTGGGCAACCACATGGATCGCCTACTTCTACCTGCTGACATTCATCATCGGCTTCGGCGCCATCGTTCTCGTCAGCACCAATCCGGTGTACAAGGATGCGCTCGGCGGGCTGCTGGGCGGCAACAACATGGCAGCCATCCATCTTGCGAACGCAGTGGGCGGCAACGTGTTCCTCGGCTTCATCTCCGCCGTGGCCTTCGCAACGATCCTCGCCGTTGTCGCCGGACTGACGCTATCCGGCGCTTCGGCGGTATCGCACGATCTCTACGCGACGGTGTTCAAGAAGGGCAAGGCCGCCAGCGAAAAGGAACTCGCTGTTTCGCGGATCACGACGGTAGCGCTGGGCATCGTGGCGGTGATCCTTGGCATTGCGTTCGAGAAGCAGAACATCGCCTTCATGGTCTCGCTGGCCTTTGCGATCGCGGCATCGGCAACGTTTCCGGTGCTGTTCATGTCGGTGTTGTGGAAGGATTGCACGACACGCGGTGCTACCATCGGTGGCTTTCTCGGGCTGGTGACAGCGGTTGGGCTGACGCTCGTCTCCAAGTCGGTGTGGGTGGATGTGCTCGGTCACAAGGATGCGATTTTCCCCTACACGTCGCCCGCTCTGTTTTCCATGACCGCGGGTTTTGTGGGGATCTGGCTGTTCTCGATTCTGGACAGGAGCGAGCGCGCACGCATCGACCGTGCGGGGTATCCGGCCCAGAAAGTCCGTTCGGAAACCGGTATCGGTGCGTCGGGCGCATCCGGCCATTGACCTGGGCGGACGCGGCACGAGAAGCCTCGAAACCATCCGGAGCTTCTCGTAACGCAACCGGGCGTTCATGGCGCGCAGCCGTCGTGACGCTATTGTTCAGGTACCCGCAATATCGCCGCTGCTGAAAGATGGTTCGCAAATCCTTTTGCGGGAGATGCCCATGTCGCATCGCACCCTTGCCGGCCAGCGCCTGATCGCTTTGTTCGTGCTGGGCTGGCTGGTGTTCAACTATCCTTTGCTGGCGTTGTTCAACGACACGCGAACCTGGTTGGGCCTTCCGCTCCTGTACGGATATCTGTTCGCCGCGTGGGCGCTTTTCATCGTTTTGCTTGCCGTCATCGTCGAACAGGGGGCTTCGCGTAAAACATCCACGCGGGCCGTCGGATCCGAACCGGCATCGAAGGACTGAGATGCTGGACGGCTGGGTCATTGCACTGGCGTCGCTCGTCTATCTGGGTGTGCTGTTTGCAATCGCGTTTTATGGCGACCGGCGCGCGGATGCGGGCACGAGCATCATCAACAGCCCCTACGTCTACGCGCTGTCTCTCGCGGTCTACGCGAGTTCCTGGACGTACTATGGCAGCGTTGGTCGCGCGGCCAGAAGCGGCGTCGGCTTCATGCCGATTTATCTCGGCCCCACCCTGGTGGCGGCGCTGTGGTGGACCGTGTTGCGCAAGATGATCCGCATCAGCAAGAACAATCACATCACGTCGATTGCGGATTTCATGGCTTCGCGCTACGGCAAGAGCGCGCTGCTCGGCGGGCTCGTCACGCTGGTCGCGGTGGTCGGACTCGTGCCTTACATCGCGCTGCAACTGAAGGCCGTATCCGCCAGCGTCGCCGTCCTGACGCATGCCACCGGCATTGCCAGCGGGCGTGCCGAAGCAGGGCCCTGGTGGTCGGATCCAAGCCTATACATCGCGCTCCTTCTGGCGACGTTCACCATTGTGTTCGGAACGCGCCACCTCGATGCTTCCGAACGCCACGAAGGCATGGTCGCCGCGATCGCCTTCGAGTCTCTCGTGAAGCTCGTCGCGTTTCTAGCCGTAGGGGCGTTCGTCACGTTCGGAATCTACGATGGCTTTGGAGATCTGTTTGCGCGTGCGCAGGCGGTCCCCGCATTGAACGCCTTGCTGACGCTGCATGGCGGAGAGGCAGGCGCAGGCGGTGCGGCGTTTGGCAGTTGGGCGTCACTGATCGTGTTGTCGATGCTGTCGATCATGCTGCTGCCCCGCCAGTTCCAGATTGCCGTAGTGGAGAACATGGACGAAAACCACGTCGCGAAAGCCGTCTGGGTGCTGCCGCTGTATCTCCTCGCGATCAACGTCTTCGTGTTGCCGATTGCGTTCGGCGGAACGATGCATTTTCCCGGCGGTGCCGTGGACCCGGACATGTTCGTGCTGGCGCTGCCCATGCGTGCGCATCAACTGGCGCTCACGCTTTTCGTGTTCATCGGCGGGTTGTCGGCTGCGACCGGCATGGTGATCGTCGAAAGCATCGCGCTCAGCACGATGGTCTGCAATGACATTGTGATGCCTGTGCTGTTACGCCTGCAATCACTGCAATCCGAGCGGCGCGCGAACTTCCCCGGACTGCTGCTCACGATCAGGCGCGCCGCGATCGTGCTGCTGATGATGCTTGGCTATGCCTATTTCCGGCTTGCCGGCGAAGCGTACGCGCTGGTCTCGATCGGCTTGATTTCGTTTGCGGCGGTAGCGCAGTTCGCGCCTGCGATGCTCGGGGCGATCTACTGGAAAAACGGCACCCGGCCCGGCGCGCTGACCGGCTTGAGCGCGGGATTCCTGCTATGGGCCTACACGCTCTTGCTACCTTCGTTTGCCGAATCCGGCTGGTTGCCGCGTGGCTTTCTCGCGCACGGACCGCTCGGCATCGAGTGGCTCAGGCCGCGGCAACTGTTCGGTCTGCAGGGACTGGACGAAGTCTCGCATGCGCTTTTCTGGAGCATGCTGGCGAACGTCGCGGGCTTTGTCGGCGTGTCGCTCGCAAGCGGGCAGAGCGTGTTGGAAAAGACCCAGGCTGCCTTGTTCGTCGACGCCTATGCGCACACCGGCGACGTGCTCCGCCCGGACATCTGGCGCGGCAGCGCCTCGACCGAAGCGGTGCTTGAGCTGTTGCGGCGATTCCTCGGTTCAGCTGCTGCCGACGACGCATACGCGCGCTTCCACTACGAACGTGGTGGCACGAACTCGCCCACCGCGGACGCCGACCTCGTGCGCTTCGCGGAGAGGCAACTTGCCGGGGCGATCGGCGCGGCGTCGGCGCGGGCGATGATAGCGACGGTCGTCGACGAGGAGCCGCTCGGGTTGAACGAAGTGATGGCGATACTGGATGAAACCTCTCAGGTAGTCGCCTACAGCCACCAGCTCGAGCAGAAGTCGCGCGAGCTGGAGAGTGCATCGGCGGAACTCAAGGCAGCCAACGCGCGGCTCAGCGAGCTCGACCGTATGAAGGACGATTTCATTTCGACGGTCACCCACGAATTGCGCACACCGCTCACGTCGATCCGCGCGTTCTCGGAAATCCTGCGCGAGCATCCCGATCTGCCGGCCGCGAAGCGCGGCGAATACCTCGATATCGTGATCAAGGAGAGCGAGCGGCTCACCCGGCTCATCAACAATGTGCTCGACCTCGCCAAGATGGAATCGGGCAGCGCGCAATGGCATGCCGAGCCGCTCGACCTGAAGCAGGTCATCGAAGACGCGGTGAACGCTACCCGCCAGATGTTCGCCGAACAACGCATCGAGCTCGAACTGGACCTGCCGGCCGCGGTGCCGCAGGTATTGGGCGATCATGACCGTCTGATGCAGGTGATGCTCAATCTGCTGTCGAATGCGGCGAAGTTCTGCGACCGTGCCGGCGGGCGCGTCGCGGTGCGGCTCGTCCGGGTGGGTGCAGCGCTACGCGTCGAGGTGCGCGACAACGGTCCCGGCGTGCGTGCGCAGGATAGGGAACTCATCTTCGAGAAGTTCCGGCAGGGAGGCGACACGATCAGCGGCAAGCCGCAGGGCACCGGCCTCGGACTGCCGATCAGCCGGGAAATCGTCCGCCATTTCGGTGGTACGCTGAGGCTGGAAAGTGCGCCGGGAGAGCCGGGAGAAGGAGAGGGCGCCGTGTTCGTGTTCACGCTACCTCTCGCGAGCGCGAAGGAGACAACGTCATGACCTATAAAGTCCTCATCGTCGACGACGAACCGAACATCGTCATCTCGCTGGAATTCCTGATGACCGAGTGTGGCTACGATGTGGCGATTGCGCGGGACGGCGCGCAAGCCCTTGAGCAGATGGCCGCGTTCCAACCCGACCTCGTGCTGCTCGATGTCATGCTGCCGTTGCGCAACGGCTTCGAGGTCTGTCAGACGATTCGCGAAAACAGCGCATGGAATCGAACGAAGGTGGTGATGTTGTCGGCGAAGAGCCGCGACCTTGAGGTGAGCAAGGGCCTCGCGCTCGGTGCCGACGCGTACATCACCAAGCCGTTCTCCACGAGGGAACTGGTCGAGCAGGTGCGCTCGCTGCTCGCGCGACATGACCGAAGCGACGAATGATCGTCACGATGATCGCCAGACGTCGGTTTGGCATTGCACTGGCACTGCTGTTCGCAGTGCAGGTGCTTATTGGCGCCGCGATTCTTGCGTCTCTCGCGCTCGACGTCCCCAACGCGCAGCGCGCATGGTTGCGCGAGATGCTGCTGCAACGGGCCGCGGTCTGGATCGCCCTCTCAACGCTGCTGCTGTTCGCACTGGGCTTCGGCCTGAAAGCGCTGTTCGACGCCTATATCACACCGGTCGCGCGACTGGCTGAAGACGCCGTGCTGCTCGCGGCCAACCCTGGGCACCGCATCACGGTGCGGGGCGCGCGCGACGTGCGCGTTCTGGTCGAGAAGCTGAACGCGCTTGCCGCCGCACATCAAACGCTGCACAACGACGTACAGGAAAAAATCGAACTCGCGAACCGTGCGCTCGCCGAAGAAAAGAACCGGCTCGCTGCGCTCATGGCGGAACTCGCGCTGAGCGTACTGGTGTGCAATATCGACGGGCGTATCCTGCTTTTCAACACTCGCGCGAGGCAGTTGCTGCGAACCGGCCATCAGGGCGTCTCGGCCATCGGGCTTGGGCGCTCGGTTTTCGGCGTGATCGAGAGCGGTCTCGTCCTGCACGCGCTGGAACAAATCCAGCACCAGTTGCAGGACCCACGCGACGACATGGCGCCACCCGTATGCGCCTTCGTTGCCACGCTCGCGGACGGGCAAATCGTGCGCGCGCACATGGCGCCCGTGTTCGATAGCGCCCGCGCACTCAATGGCTTCGTGCTCACGCTGGAAGACATTACGCGCCACGTCGAGGCGGATAACCGGCGCGACGCACTGGTGCAGTCGCTGACGCAAGACACGCGGGCAACGCTCGCGAATATCCGCGCGGCGGTCGAGACCATCCAGACCTTTCCGGACATGAGCGGCGCGAAGCGGACTCAGTTTACCGCCATCATCGGCGACGAATCGATGCGCCTCGCCGCTCAGATCGAGCGCGCGGTGCAACAGGGCAGCAACGCTACGGACAGCCGTCGGGAACTCGAAGACATGCGTGGCACCGACCTGATCGCTTTACTGCTGCGGCGCATCGGGAGCGCATCACTGCGCGTCACGGCCGGCGACACCATTGACGCCACCTTGTGGCTCAGGGTCGACAGTTACGCATTGACGCAGGCGCTCGCCTATCTATCGCGGCGGCTCGCGGCTGACGCGGGCGTGACCGAACTGCGCTTCGATTTGCAGCGCGCCGATCGGCTGGCGCATCTGGATCTCGTCTGGAGCGGCGCGCCGTTGGCCGCGGACACGTTAAGGGCGTGGGAGCACGCACCGCTTCCGGTCAGTGCTGGGGGCCTGGCGCTTACGCTGAATTCGGTGATCGCGCGCCACGGCGGCGAATCGGTATATCGTTGCGAGCCGGCCGAGGGCAGGGCGCGCTACCGCGTGATGCTGCACGCCGCCGAGCCCCGGAGTGCGCTCGATATTGCACCGCCGCCGACAGGCCGGCCCGAATTCTACGATTTCGATCTTTTTCATCAGCCGGGACAGAGCGCCGAGATCGATCAGTGCCTGCTCTCGCAACTCAGCTATACGGTGTTCGACACCGAGACCACCGGGCTCGATCCCGCCGCGGGCGACGAAATCATCTCTATCGGCGCCTTGCGAATCGTCAATGGACGATTGCTCCAGCAGGAAACGTTCGACCGGCTGATCGAGCCGAGAGGCTCGCTGAGCGCCGAATCGACCAGTATTCACGGCCTGACTCACGCAATGCTCAATGGACAGCCGCGGGTCGAAGCAGTGCTGCCGCAGTTCCACGATTTTGCGGCGGACACCGTGCTCGTCGCGCACAACGCCGCGTTCGACATGCGATTTCTGCAAATGCTCGAAGCTACGACCGGCGTGGCGTTCAGGCAGCCGGTCCTCGATACGCTGCTCCTGTCGCAGGTGATCCACCCTCATCAGCCTGGGCACTCGCTCGAGGCGATCGCCGCGCGCCTCGGCGTGCCGGTGATCGGCCGGCACACCGCGCTCGGCGACGCCATCGTCACCGGCGAGGTGTTCCTGCGGATGATCCCCTTGCTGGCGGAGAAAGGCATAGTCACGCTAAAAGATGCCCGCGATGCCGCGCAGCAGACCCTTTACGCGCGAATCCGCTACTGAGGAGTGCACACCCGATGGATGATTCCGCCACCTCCGGGCCCGATGCTGTTTTCGACCCGCAAACCGTCGCGGGTCGCGCGCTCGCGCACGACCTGCGACACGCTCATCGCAGCATAGCCGACGCGAACGATGCCGCGTCTTTGCAACTGGCCGCTGCGACGGTGCGCAGGCTCGTGCATTGCGCGGTGGGCGAGGCGGCTCCGGCACCGCTCACCGGACTTTTCTCCACGCTGAACGACCAGATCACGCGCCGCGCAATCGAGTTGACCTGCGCCGGGACACGCATGCAGGAAGCGCGCTGGTGCTGGATCGCGCTGGGCAGCGAAGGGCGTCAGGAACAGACGCTGTCGAGCGACCAGGACAACGGCATCATTTTCGCTGGCAGCGGTGGCGCCACGGCCCTGCGCAAACAACTGTTGCCGCTTGCGCTGCGCATCAATGAAGCGCTCGATGCCTGCGGCTTTCCCTTGTGCACCGGGCAGATCATGGCGAGCAATCCGCAGTGGTGTCTCGACCTGCACGAATGGCGGGAGCGCTTCGCGACATGGATCAGCGAGGGCGACCCGCAGGCGCTCCTCAACGCGAGCATTTTCTTCGACCTGCGCCCCCTCTATGGCGCCTTCGATCTGGCCGAGGCGCTCGCCGACTGGCTCGAAGAGATCGCGCCAGACAATCCGCGCTTTCTTTACCAGATGACGGAGAACGCATTGCGGCGCAAGGCGCCGCTCGGCGTGGTGCGTGATTTCGTGGTCGAGAAGGGGGGCGAATTCGCCGGCACGCTCGATCTTAAACTGCACGCCGCGACGCTGTTCGTCGACGCGGCCCGGATCTACGGCCTCGCCCTTGGCGCTCGCACGAGCAATACGGCGGATCGCTTTCGACGGGCTGGAGAGGCGCAACGCCTGGATCAGCGCGATGTGGATTCGTGGATACAGGCGTTTTATTTCATCCAGAAGCTTCGGCTGGAAAATCAGCAGCGCTGTTATGAGCGTGGCTTGCCTATGCACAATCACGTCAATCCAGACGAACTGGGCCCGCTGACACGGCACGCTCTGCTCGACACGCTTCGCCAGGCGCGTGCCCTACAAAAGCGCCTCGCGTTGGACTACCTCGACACGGGTCGAGGGCTTTGAGCAAACCCAGCGAATTGACGCGCAGATAGAACGCAATCCGGCGCGTCCCGAGCACATCATCACCGAGTCGGGCGTGGAATACCGGCTGGTCGGCGTGCGTTGACTTTCACGGGATTTTTATGCGGTCTGCTGCAATCGTTTCGCGCTCTTTACGAGGTCCTCCGTATAGTGAGTGACTGGTTTTTCGACGTGGAAAAACCGCGAAATTGGCAGGGGTTCATATGGCATTCAAACAAACCAAGGGCGGCGTGACTGTCGAGGCTTGCGTGTTTCCCGCTCCGGGTCACATGTTCAAAGGCGCCTTGCGCGTAACGACCATCCGGCACGACAAACAAATACAGCAGATCACCGGGCGCGGCTGCGGACGGCCGATGCCCAGTTCCGCGCAAGCGCTGGAATTGGCCGAACTCGAAGCGCGCCGCGTGCTCGGCGTCTGACAAGCCATGACACCGTCAAGACAGGCCATGATGTTCAGGGGGCTGTGCAAGCTCATCGCCATCGTTTTCGTCACCAACCAGGTTCTCACGACGCTTTTCACGTACGCCACCCAGCAACTCGACGCCGCGCTGCCGTCCGACTCCATGTGGATTTTCAGCTGTCTGACCTGCGGGCTGGTGACGCTGTGGCTACAGTCCGACGCGCGACGTGCTTTCGGTTTCGCGCGGGAAAAGGGTTTCGTGAAGAAGGGCGCCGACGGCAAGCAGGATCTGCAGATCGCCGCGGACTGCCCGAAACGCTGGCTCGTGATCCTGCATGTCGAACTCAATCCGGCGGCGATCCAGGCATAACGGCGGACTGGCCGTATCTCGGCGGGCCGCGTAAAAAGGCTGATACTTTTTACGCGGCGTTAATGCGGCGTTGGCTAAGCTCGAGTTACACACTGATCGACCCCCAGGATTTCTCGATGATACGAATGCTGATTCCCGTCCTCGACCATAGCGGCGCCGTCGAGGCTGCGCGCTACGCCGCGTTCATGTTCCTCGAGCGTGGCGTCACGGAGGTCGAGCTGCTGGAAGTCCTCGAACCGGTCGGGGAGGGGCGGGCGGCAGCCTTCCACTCGCGTAGCTCCCTGTTGCGTCACGAGAAGCAGGTCATGCTGAAAGCGTTGATCGACGCCCGCACGATTCTCGAAGAAGCCGGTGTGCCCTACCGCTGGAAACGCGTCTTCGGCCACCGCACGAAAGCGGTTGCGGATTACGCGGCCACGACCCGGCCCGACGTGATGGTGATCGACGCGAGCCATATGGGCTTCTTTCGCAGGCTGGCCGTGCTCGCGTCGCTGTCGAGGCGCACGGTCACGCCGGTCACGATGGTTCATTGAATGGCAACAAAACCGGCCTAGTGCGACACCTGCTGTTGTCCCGGTTTCCGAGGGTCGGCAAGCTCACTGTCGGACCATCCGCCGCCCAGATCGCCGATCAACGACGCCGCGTCGAGCAGCCGTGTTTGCTGCACGTTCAATGCGGTCTGCTGAAGGTTCAACTGCGTGGCCTGCGCGGTCGCGACGGTTGTAAAGTCCACCGTGCCCGCCTGGTATTCATTGCGCGCGATCTCGGTGCCGCGCGTCGCGTCGCGTACCGCGCGCTCCAGCACCTCGGCTTGCTGCGCGAGGATACGCAAGCCGGCGAGGTCGTTCTCCACGCCCTGGAACGCCGTCAACACCGTGCCGCGATAATTGGCCAGCGCCGCGTCGTAAGACGCTTTGGCCGCGTCGACCTGCGCGCTGCGTTGCCCACCGTCGAACAGCGTCTCGCTCGCCTGGCCGCCCAACGACCAGACATAGTTGGCGATATGCAGCAGGCCGTTCAACGGCGACTGCGTGAAACCATCCAGCGCGGATAGCGAAATCGTCGGGTAATAGGCGGCGACGGCCACCCCGATCGCGGCGTTCTGTGCCGCCATTTGCCGCTCGGCGGCGGCAATGTCGGGCCGGCGCTCCAGGAGCGTGGATGGCACGCTGACCGGAATGGACGGCAGCGTCGGCAGCGTGGTGTTCGTGGGCACGTCCAGTTCTTCCGGATTCCTGCCGACCAGCACGGCGATCGCATGAACGTATTGAGCGCGCGCGACACCCAGCGCAATCAGACTCGATTGGGCCGACTCCAGTTGCGTTTGCGCGCTCACCAGATCGGAGGGCGGCACGGTGCCGGCCCTGTCCTGCTCCGCGACCACGCGCAACGATTGCTCGAACGCCTCGACGGTGTGCTTGAGCAAGTCGATATTGACATCCGTCACGCGCAGATCGATCACCGCGTTGGCGAGCGCGATCTGTTCGGAAAGTGTCGCGTTGGCGAGCGTTGCCTGGCTTGCCTGCGCGGTCGCGGCGCTTTCCTCGATATTGCGGCGCACGAGGCCCCATAGGTCGGGCGCCCAACTCGCGTTGGCTTCGAGCGAGCCGGCGTTGTTGATGCGCTGGAAGCTGCTCGCGCCCGCTCGGCCCAGCAGACTGCTGCTCAGATTGCCCGTCGAAGAACGTTCGCGGGTCGCGGATCCGGTAATGCCGATGGTGGGGAACAGGGCGCTGCGCGCGAGCCGCACTTCGGCCAGCGCCTGCTGGTAGTTCGCATAGCTCTGGCGCACGGTCTGGTTCGACACCGACACGAGCGGTTCGAGTTCGTTGATGAGCGGGTCGTTGAAGGCGGTCCACCAGTCTCCCTTCGGGCGTTCGGCGGCAGGCTGCGCCTCGGTCCAGCCGGGCAGTTCTTTCCACGCGGCGGGCGTCGCGACGGGCGGCCGATGGTAATCCGGGCCGACCATGCAGCCGCCCGTCAACACGGTCGATAACGCCAGTAATGCGCCGGCGAGTCTGGTGGGGGAGATCGTCTTCATCATGCGCTCGTATCTGGTGCTTCTCCGCGGCGATTCCATGGCAGGCGCGCCGACCATTTCGCGAGTCGCGCGCGTAGCCGGTCGAGGTACAGGTAGATCACCGGCGTCGTGTACAACGTGAACACCTGGCTCACGAGCAGGCCGCCCATGACCGTCACCCCGAGCGGCTGGCGCAACGACGCACCTTGGCCGATGCCGATCGCAAGCGGCACCGCGCCCAGCACGGCGGCCGCGGTCGTCATCATGATCGGGCGCAGCCGCACTACGGCGGCCTGGTGAATCGCATCGCGCGCATTCATGCCTTCATGGCGTTGCAGCTGGATCGCGACGTCGACCATCATGATGCCGTTTTTCTTGACGATGCCGATCAGAAGGATGATGCCGATCATCGCGATCACCGAAAACGGCGTGCCGAAAATCAGCAGCGCGAGTGTCGCACCGATGCCGGCCGACGGCAGCGTCGACAGGATCGTGAGCGGGTGAACCGTATTCTCGTACAGTACTCCGAGCACGAGGTAGACCACCACCAGTGCGGCGAGAATCAGCAGCGGGACGGCGCCCATGGACTGCGCGTAGGCCTGCGCGGCGCCCGCGAACGCGCCGTGCACCGACGCGGGCATGCCGATGTCGCGCTCGGCCTGCGCAATGAGCTGGCCGGCTTCGCTCAAGGATCCGCCAGCCGGCAGATTGAACGAGATGGTGCCGGCCACGAGGCCGCTCTGGTGATTCACCTGGGTGGCGGTGTGGCTGTTCGAGAAGGTCATCATGGCGGCGAGCGGGACCATGGTTTCGGCCGCGGTGCTGTCGGCGCTGCCGCTGGAATTGCCGCCCTTGCTGTTAGAGATGCTGTTGGTCTGCTGGTTCGCTTCGGCGTCGGCGTTCTGCGAGTTGGTATTGGCACTGGCGCTTGACGCGCTGCTGACGGCCGTCGACTGCTGCATGGCTTTGACGGTGGCGCGGGACATCTGCGTTTGCTGCGTGCCGTTCGCGTTGCCGGCGGCCGTGCTGAGGAAGATCTGGTTGAGCGCCTGCGGATACTGCCAGTAGGCCGGCGCGACCTCCATCACCACGAAGTACTGGTTCAGCGCGTTGTAGATGGTGGACACGGTGCGCTGGCCGAAGGCGTCGTACAACACGTTGTCGATCTGATTCGGCTGGAAGCCGTAACGCGCGGCGCTCGCGCGGCTGAAGTTCACGTAGGTCTGCAAGCCGTTCTGCTGGAGGTCCGAGTTCACGTCTTCCAGTTTCCCGCGATATTTGCCGAGTTCGGTGACGAGTTTAGGCACCCACGTGAAGAGCGCGTTCGCATCGTCGCTGGTCAGGGTGTACTGATATTCGGCCGCGGCCTGGCGCCCGCCGATCTGCAGATCCTGCTGCGCCTGCAGGAAAAGCCGCGCGCCCGACACGGCATTGAGCCTGGGGCGCAGCCGGTTGACCACTTCCGTCGCCGACAGATGGCGTTGCGCGAGCGGCTTGAGTTCGATGAAGACGTTGGCCGTGTTCAGCGCGCGCCCGCCGGTGAAGCCCGCCACCGATGCCACCGCAGGGTCCTGCTTCACGATCGCCTGCAATTGCGCGAGCTTCTTTTCCATGGCGTTGAACGACACGCTCTGATCGGCAATGATCTGGCCGATCAGGATGCCGGTGTCCTGTTCCGGAAAGAACGTCCCGGATAGCAGCCGGACCAGGAACACGTTGAGCACGAGCAGGCCGATCAACAGCAGGACGACCGCGAGCGCATGATCGAGCGCCGCCGCGAGCGAGCGGGCGTAGGCGTTCTTGAAGCGCTCGAACTGCGCCTCGGCCCAGCGCGCCCAGCGCGCCTCTACATGCATCGTGCGGTCGCGGCTGAGCAGGTAGGCGCACATGACCGGCGTGATGGTCAGCGAAATCAGCAGCGAGAGCAGGATCGCAATCGAGAGCGTGACGGCGAACTCATGAAACAGCAGCCCGACAATGCCGGGCATCAACAGGATCGGCAGAAACACCGCGATCAGCGAGAGGCTCATCGAGATCACCGTGAAGCCGACCTCGGCGCTGCCGCGCAGCGCGGCTTCCTTTGGATCGAGCCCGGCTTCGAGGTGACGCACGATGTTCTCCAGCACCACCACGGCGTCGTCGACCACGAAGCCGGTGCCGATCGTCAACGCCATTAGCGAGAGGTTGTCGATGCTATAGCCGAGCAGATACATCGGTCCGAACGAGCCGACGATCGACAGCGGCAGCGCGACCGCCGGAATCAGCGTGGCGCGCGGCGACAGCAGGAACACGAAGACCACGCCCACTACCAGCAGCACGGCGATGAACAGCGTGCGCTCGGTGTCGGCCACCGAGGCCCGCACCGACTCCGAGCGGTCGATGGCGACGTTCACGTGGATCGCGCTCGGCAACGCGGCTTCGATGATCGGCAGGCGCGACTGGATCTGCTGGACCGTCTGCACCACGTTGCTGCCCGGCGTCGGATAGACGATCACGAGCACGGCCGACTTGCCGTTGTAGAGCCCGGCGTTGCGGATGTTCTCATTCGAATCGCGCACCTGAGCGACGTCGCGCAGCAGGACGGGCGCGCCGTCGCGATACGCGATCACCACGTCGCGATAGGGCGCGGCCTTGCTGATCTGGTCGTTCGACGTGACCACATAGCGCTGCTCGCCCTGGTCGATATGGCCTTTCGCGCTATTCGCGTTGGCCGCGCCGATCGCGGCGCGCACGTCTTCCAGGCCGATGCCGTAGCTGTTCAGCTTGCCGGGTTCCAGTTCGACGCGCACCGAGGGCAATGCGCCGCCACCGAGCGTGATCTGCCCGACGCCATCCACCTGCGATAGCTGCTGCTGGATCACCGAATCGGCGGAGTCATAGAGCTGGGCTTTGGTGAGCGTGTCCGAAGTCAGTGCGAGCACCATGATCGGTGCGCCGGCCGGATTGTACTGGCGGTACGTGGGATTGCTGCGCAGCGTGGTGGGCAGGTCGGCGCGCGCGGCCTGAATGGCGGCCTGCACGTCGCGCGCCGCGCCGTTGATATCGCGGTTCAGACCGAACACGACGATGATCATCGACGAGCCCACGTAACTGATCGAGGTGAGCTGGTTCACGTCGGCGATGGTGGCAAGGCGCCGCTCCAGCGGCTCGGCGACCGTGGCGGCCATGATCTCGGGACTCGCGCCCGCCATGTTCGCCTGCAGTGCGATCACCGGGAACGCAATGTTCGGCAGCGGCGCGACCGGCAGGCGGAAATAGGCGAGCGCGCCGGATATCAGGATCGCGACCGCCAGCAGCGCGGTCGCCACCGGGCGCCGGATGAAGAGCGCCGAGAGGTTCACTGCGTATTCTCCGGCGGCGCGGCCGCGCCTTCGCTGGCCGCGCGGCGCCGGCTGTTCACGCGCTGCGCGAGGCGGTCGAAGAACAGATAGATCACCGGCGTCGTGAACAGCGTCAGCACCTGGCTGAGCATGAGCCCACCGATGATCGCGAGGCCGAGCGGCCGGCGCAGTTCGGAGCCGGTGCCGGTGCCGAGCAGCATGGGCAGCGCGCCGAGCATGGCCGCGAGCGTGGTCATCAGGATCGGCCGGAAGCGCAGCAGCGACGCTTCGAAAATCGCTTCATGCGCCGGCTTGCCATGCACGCGCTCCGCTTCGAGCGCGAAGTCCACCATCATGATCGCGTTCTTCTTGACGATGCCGATCAGCAGCACGATCCCGATGATGCCGATCACGTCGAGATCGTTGCCCGCGATCATCAACGCGAGCAGGGCGCCGATGCCGGCCGACGGCAGCGTCGAGAGAATCGTCACCGGGTGGATATAGCTTTCGTACAGCACGCCGAGCACGATATACACGGCGACGAGCGCGGCGATCAGCAGATACACCTCGCTCGTGAGGGAATCTTCGAATGCCTGCGCCGCGCCCTGAAAAGACGACGTGATCGACGGCGGCAGGTTCACCGCGCGCTCGGCGTCGCGGATCTGCGCGACCGCGGCGCTCAGCGACGCGTCCTGCGCGAGGTTGAACGAGATCGTCACCGCCGGGAACTGGGCGAGATGGCTGATCATCAGCGGCGATTGCGTGATGCTGATCTTCGCGATGCCCGACAGCGGCACCTGGCCGCTGCTGCTCGTCTGGCTCGGCAGATACAGGTTGCCGATCGACTGCACGGTGGGCAGCGTTTCGGGCTTCGCCACGAGAATCACGCGATATTGGTTGGACTGCTGAAAGATGGTCGAGACGATGCGCTGGCCGAGCGCGTCGTACAGTGCGTTGTCGATCGTGGCCGCGGTGATGCCATAGCGCGCGGCGAGTTGCCGGTTCACTTCGACGTTCACGCTCAGACCGTTGGTGTTCAGGTCGCTCGTGACGTCCGTGATCGCGGGAATCTGCTTCATGCGCGCGATCAGCGCGGGCACGTACTGATTGAAGGCCTGCTGGTTCGGCCCGCGCAGCACGAAGTTGTACTGGTTGCGCGAGATCGAGGTGTCGAGCGTCAGGTCCTGTTCCGGTTGCAGATACAGCCGAATGCCGGGCACCTCGGCGACTTCCTGCTGGATCCGGCGGCCGATTTCCGCGGCGCTCGCGGAGCGGTCGTCGCGCGGGCGCAGATTGATCAGGAAGCGGCCGTTGTTGAGCGTCGGATTGGTCCCGTCGATGCCGACATAGGAGGTGAGCGACACCACGTCGGGGTCCTTCAGGATCGCATCGGCGAGAGCGCTCTGACGCCGGACCATCGACGTGTACGACACCGAGTTGTCGGCCACGCTGATGCCCTGGATCACGCCCACGTCCTGCACCGGGAACAGGCCCTTCGGAATCACGATGTACAGGATCGCAGTGAGCGCGACGGTGACGAGTGCGACCACCAGCGTGAGCGTCTGGTGATCGAGCACCCAGCGCAGGCCGCGTTCGTACGCCGCGAGCGTCTTGTCGAATAGGCCTTCGCTGAACCGCTCGAAGCGGCTTGGGTGGCGCTGCGCCTGCGCGCGCAGGAGGCGCGCGCATAGCATCGGCACGACGGTCAGCGAGACCACCGCCGAAATCACGATCGTCACCGCCAGTGTGATCGCGAATTCGCTGAACAGCCGGCCGATCACGCCGCCCATGAACAGCAGCGGGATCAGCACCGCGATCAGCGAGACCGTCAGCGAGAGAATCGTGAAGCCGATCTGTCCGGCGCCTTCGAGCGCGGCTTCGAGCGGCGTCTTGCCTTCCTCCAGATAGCGCACGATGTTCTCGATCATCACGATCGAATCGTCGACGACGAAACCGGTCGCGATGATCAGCGCCATCAGCGAGAGGTTGTCGATCGAATAGTTGAGCTGGTACATCACGGCGAGCGTGCCGATCAGCGACACCGGCACGGAGATGCTCGGAATGATCGTGGCGGGCACGTTGCGCAGGAACACGAAAATCACCAGCACGACCAGCACCACGGCGAGCACCAGTTCGAACGCGGCGTCCGAGACCGACGAGCGGATCACGCCCGTGGTGTTCGCCACCACCGTGACTTGCAGGCCGGCGGGCAGCGTCGATTCGAGCGCCGGCAACTGCTTCATGATCTGGTTCACCGTAGCGATCACGTTCGCGCCCGGCTGGCGCTGCACGTTCAGCACGATGGCCGGCGTGCGGTTGTACCACGCTCCACGCTCGACGTCCTGCGCGGCCTGGCTCACGCGCGCAACATCGCGCAGATACACCGGCGCGCCGTTCTGATAGGCGATCACGGTGGCCAGGTAGTCTTGCGGGTCGACGATCTGATCGTTCGCGTTGATCGTGTAGTCGAGTTCCGGTCCGTCGAAATTCCCTTTTGGCTGGCTCACATTGACGTTGGCGAGCAAGGTGCGCAGATCGTCGAGATTCAGGCCGTAGGCGGCGAGCTTCTGCGGGTCCGCTTCGACGCGCACGGCCGGCACGTTGCCGCCGGCGGTCGTGACGAGACCGACGCCGGAGACTTCGGAGATCTTCGTGGCAAGACGATTGTTGGCGGTGTCCTGCAACTGCGTCAGCGACATGGACTTCGACGTGACCGCGAGCGTGAGGATCGGCTGATCGGCCGGGTTGACCTTCGCGTAGGTGGGCGGCGCGGGCAGCCCGGTCGGCAAAAAACTGTTGGCGGCGTTGATGGCCTGCTGCACGTTCTGTTCGGCAATGTCGAGACTCAGCGAGAGATCGAATTGCAGCGTGATTACCGACGCGCCTTCCGAACTGTACGAGACCATCTGCTGCAAGCCCGGAATCTCGCCGAGCTGCACTTCGAGCGGCGCCGTGACAGTGGTCGCCATCACGTTCGGGCTGGCGCCCGGGTAGAAGGTCTGGACCTGGATGGTCGGATAGTCGACGTCGGGCAGCGAGGAAACCGGCAGGAAGCGCACCGCGACCAGGCCGACGAGCACGAGCGCGACCATCAGCAGCGACGTCGCCACGGGCCGGAGGATGAACAGGCGGGAGAAGTTCATCGGCGGGTCGGCGGACTACGAAGCCATGGACGCCGCGCCGGGCGCTGCCGCCGCCGGCGTGCCGCTCGCGGCGGACGCGGGCGCCGCAGCCGGCGTCGCGCCTGAAGCGGCTGGCGGGCCCGAAGCGGCTAGCGGGCCCGAAGCCGGCGTTGCGCCTGAAGCGCCCGAAGCACCCGCAGCCGTCCGGGCCGCGGATGCCTTGATCTTCACGCCGTCGCTCAAGCGGTCCATGCCATCGGTCACGACCACGTTGCCGGCTGCGAGCCCTGACGTAATCACCGTGTGCTGGCCATCGCCCGGTCCGAGCGTGACCTTGCGCACCGATACCGTGTTGTCGGCGTTGACCAGATACACGTAGTCGCCCGGCGCGCCGTTCTGCACCGCGGGCGTCGGCACCAGCACCACGTCTTGCAGCGTGTCGACCAGCAGCTTGACGTTGACGAACTCGTTGGGGAACAGCGCCTCATCGTCATTGGCGAACGACGCGCGCAGCGTGACCGTGCCGGTCGCCGTCGCCATCTGGTTGTTGATCGCGTACAGCGTGCCGGTCGCGAGCTGACGGGAGTTGTCGCTGCTGAACACCGTGACGGGGAGCTGCGCGCCTGCGTTGGTGCGGCGCAGCACCTTGTCGAGCGCGGTTTGCGGCACGGTGAACTGGACCGTGGTCGGCTTCATCGTCGTGATGACGGCAATGCCCGGCTGGCTCGACGCGGTGACGTAGTTGCCCGGATCGACGAGGCGCAGTCCGACCCGGCCCGACACCGGCGCGGTGATATGGCAGTAGATCAGGTCGAGCGCGAATTGGGCGATGTTGGCTTCGTCGGCCTTGATCGCCGCTTCGTCCTGCTGGACGAGAAACTTCTGATCCGCATAGGTCTGCTCGGCGATCGACTTGCGCTCGTTCAGTTGCGTATAGCGCGCGAGATCGGCACGCGCCTGGGCGAGCGCCGCCTTGTCCTTGGCGAGTTGCGCCTCGGCCTGGCGCTTGCTGATTTCGTATTGGCGCGGATCGATTTGCGCGAGGAACTGACCTTTCTGCACGTCCTGCCCTTCGCGGTAACCGACGGCGGTCAAGTAGCCGCTCAGTTGCGGCAAGACGGTGACGGTGGCAACGGGCGTGACCGTGCCCAGCTCGCTCAGGATTTCCGGCATCGATCCGGTGGTTGCGGCGGCGACCGTCACGACCTGGGGCGCAACAGTGGGTTTGGGCGCCTTCGAGCGCAGCAGATGGAAGGCCACCAGTGCGATCAGCGCCAGCAGCACGACCGCGAGTACGAGGCGGCCTCTTCGGGGACGCCTCGCCTGGATTGACGGCGCTTCGCTCATGACGGCCTCCCGCGGGACTCGTGGCACCCGGCGAACACCGCCCATGGACGGCCAGGCCAATTGCTGTCGAAGCGCGTCATACGAACTCCCAGGATGGGTATCGCCGTTGCCGGCGACAGGAATCCAGACAATCAGTAGCAGAGTCTATCCGACTGTGGAGCTATTTCTCGCGGCATCGCCTGGACGGGGGTTTTGGTTTGTTACGGTAAGTCGACGAGACCCAGGTGTGACGGGGCCGTTCCTGAAGCGTCATGCAAGAAGGGCCAAGGAAGGATTAAGGGGATAAGGGCCCCGCATGGACGGAAAAGTTACCCACAGAAAATGTTCATATCCTTGTGGACAAGTCCTGGCCAAGCGGGCTAACTGATTGAGCCCAGAGCGATTTCTTCGGCATGACAGGGAATGCGCTTACTCCACCGGCGAGGCGAGCAGCGACACCGGCACGCCATGGCAACTCACCCTGCCGACGATCGCCGCGCCGAGACTCGCACTGGATTTGGCGTGCGCGTCCAACGACGTGATCCCTCTGTCGACCCGCAGAATGTTGATGGGCCATGACGGCCGGGACAGCCGCTCGTGCGCGAAAGCGCCGACCCACAACGGTGTGGCGGACGTGCCGTTCTCCACGGCGTAACCACTGGGCCAGAAGCGCAGCACGTCACGTTCGTCGCGCGTGTTGCCCGGACGCATGAAGACCACCGAGGACGGCACGCCATTGTTCAGCTTCGGCAAGACCGGCAGCGACACGGCCGCCACATTGGGCGAGGCGAGCGAGAGCAGGCTGTGCGCCGACACGTCCGTGCCCTCCACCCAACCGTGGGCGCGCAACTGCCCGCGGATCGAATCGAGGTTCGAGGCCCACTGCAGTGTGAGCGGCTCCATGCTGTCGCCGCCCATATCCGAGCGGTAACACGGCAGACGTTTCCACACGGAGAGCGTCCACTGCGCCTGGGTGACCAGCACGGGCGGCGGCCGCAACGCCGTATCCGGCGGCGGCGCGGGCATGGCCACGCCGAGTTGCACGCCCACGCTGACCAGCATGACCAGCAGCACGACCACCGGCATGAAGGTGCGCTCGGGCGGTGTTTCCGGGTGCCGCCACATTGCGGTCAACGCAACGATCGCGACCCAGATGTAGGCGAGCGCTGCGCCGCCGATCGCATCGGATACCCAATATTTGCCGAAGTACAGTCCCGCGAGCGCGACCACGATCACGACGATCGCGCTCGCGGCCGCCACCATGACGCCTTCGAGCATGCCGACCCGGCGCGCCAGCAGGAACGCGAGGAAGCCGTACACGATAACGGTCGCGGCGACGTGATCGCTCGGAAAGACATACGCGCCGACCATCAGATCATTCGGCGGCGCGCGGTGCATCGCGAACTGCAGCGCGAAGATCAGCAATTGGGAAAACACTACGGCCGCGAGCCAGTAGCCCATGGTGCGCCAGCGCCGTTCCAGCAGCATCCAGATCACGACCGTCACGATCAGCGCCGCGAGCGTGATGCTGCTGCCGAGCGTCGAGAGTCCCGCGAGAACGGTGTCGCTCCAGGGCGTGCGTACCGATTGCAGGAAGTGATAGACCGAGAGGTCTACTTGCGTGAGCGGATCGCCGCTGAGAACGTCTTCCAGCACGCCGAAGAACAGTGCGCCGGACACGATTACGACCAGCGACGTCAGCAGGATGCTGCTGGCGTCCGGTGTCGCCGGGTCGAGCATCTTGCGCGCGAAACGGCCGAACGGCCCGGGGTGCCGGCAAGCCCAGGCGCCCACCTGAAGCCCGGCCGCGTTCGACCATGCATTGGCATGCGAGAGCAGCACACGCGCGGCGCGAAAGCTCAGCCAGACGATACCCGCCAGCAACGCAATGATCACCACGAGCCGGAACGACACCGCGCCGGCCAGCAGCACCGAAGCGCCGAAGATCATGCCGGGGAGGATGTGAGCGGGTGCCCAGATTAGCGCCGAGAGCACGTTCATGCCGTAGAAAAGCAGTGGCGGCATGCGCAGCATGCCCGCCACCACCGGCACGATCGCCCGCAACGGGCCGATGAAGCGCGCCAGCACGACGCTCTTCGCGCCATGTTTGCGAAAGAAGCGGTGGCCAGCCTCGAGCACTTCGGGATGTTTGCGGAACGGCCAGAACTGGACGATCCGGTCTTTATAGCGGCTGCCGAGCCAGAAGCTCATGCCGTCGCCGGCGATGGCTCCCGCGATGGCCCACACGAAAACCCAGCCGAGGCTGAGCGACCCGGTGCCCGCCAGCGCCCCGGCGAGAAACATCGCGGTGCTGCCCGGAATGAAGGTGCCGATAACGGCGACGGCCTCCAGAAACGCCGCAAGGAAGATGACCGTGAGTGTCCAGCCCGGGTGGCCGGCCAGCAGATGCAGGAGGTGAACGTAAGCGTGCTCCATCGTGTGCGATCAGCCGTTTCTGGCATAACGATTGATCATAACGCGCACGGCGGCCGTCTTATTCCTTTTTAGAAACCGGCCTCCAGTGAAGCAGGCCAGGGTTCGCGAAGCGCGCAGTCAATCGCTCGATCTGGCGCCGCGAACGTGAAGGCGTGTGGCGATCCGCATGGCGGTTGCGTTTGGCAGCGCGAGTCGGACGTTCAGATTTCGTCGCTGAATTCGTCGAGGAAACGTTGCAGGCGGGCATGGCGGATGCCGGCCAGACGCGCGCCCGTGGCCGTCTGAAAACCCTCGGACAGTTTCAGCAGCTTGGTATGGAAATGGTCCAGCGTGAAGCGCGTGTCATCCAGCGGGCGCTGTGTTGCGTGCGGATCGGCTGGGTCGTACAAGGCGCGGCCCATCCGCCCGGCGACGTAGAAGCAGCGCGCCACGCCCAGCACGCCGATCGCGTCGAGCCGGTCGGCGTCTTGCAGCGTTTTCGCTTCAAGCGTGGTCGGCATGATGGCTGCCGAAAAACTGTGCGCTTCGATGGCGTGCGCGGTCGCCTGAACCTGCGCTTGTGCCCAGCCGAGCGACGTCAGCACGCGCGCCGCTTTTTCCGCCGATAGTCGCGAGGCCTGCGCGCGCAGCGGCGAATTCTTTTCGACCGCTACGCAGTCGTGTAGCAGCGTGGCGGCGAACAGGACCTGCGCATCGCCGCCTTCTTCCGCGTGGATCGACGCTGCGTTTTTCCAGACGCGTTGCAGATGCGAGGTGTCGTGCGAGCCGTCGCCGTTGTCGTCGCCCGCATGCGGCAGCAGGGTTCGGGCCAGTTCCTGGAACGGGGCGAACGGGGCGAAGGGGTCGAACGAGGCGGGTGTTATCGAAGGCATCGAAGCGGTCTGCGAAGAAAACCGTCGATTATCGCGTATCGTCCGTCGCGCCCCGATTTTCACTTCTGAACGAAGCGGGCTCGGCGTCGTCATACTGTTCGAGTGGTCCGCCATGCTGACACCGCGGCCGCGCAAATCGACGATGTAACGGAGTGGCCATGAAGACAGTATGGGGCGGTATCGTAGCGTCGGCGCTTATGATCGGCTGCACCGCGACGGCTTACGCGCAGCTTGTCGCTCGACCGGCCAACGCGGGCGGCTTCGGCTTGAATGGCGTGCAGTCCAACGGGCTCAACAACACGGGCGGCGCGGCGGCGACGGGGCTGGGGGCGGGCGCCGGCACGAGCGGGGCGCCGGCCGTGGGAAGGACAAGCGGCGCGGGGGCAGGCCACGCACTCAGCAACATGCGGGCAAACGGCACGAACCTGAACGAAAGCCCGGACCCACGTGCGCCGCCTCTCGCCGGAAGGCCATTACCGCCAAGTTCGCCGAATTAGTCAGCAAGCGGCGCGCGGCCGTCGCGTGATGCCCGCGTATAAAATGCACGCCTCTGCGACCGGATCCGATTCAAATCAAAGGGAGGTTGGCATGGCGTACGGCGAGCACAAATACAAGGTGTCGGTGCAGTGGACCGGCAATCGCGGAAGCGGCACGTCGGGCTACCGTGACTACGGGCGCGATCATGTGATTGCCGCTGGCGACAAACCCGAGCTTCCCGGGTCATCGGACGCGGCCTTTCTCGGCGACGCCAAACGCTGGAATCCGGAGGATCTGCTGGTCGCCTCGGCGAGCGCCTGCCATCAACTCTGGTATCTGCATCTATGCGCGGACGCCGGCATCGCCGTCACCGCGTATCGCGACCATGCCGAAGGCACCATGCTCGACGATCCGAAGCAGGGCCGTTTTTCACAAATCGTTCTGCGCCCGCACGTCGTGATTCGGGCGGGCGGCGATACCGAACTCGCCGCGCACTTGCATCACGTCGCGCACGAGAAGTGCTATATCGCGAACTCGGTCAATTTTCCGATTCTCTGCGAGCCGGTCGTCGAAATCGAAGGGCATTGAGAGCGTCTTGCCCGGCTGCGCTCTGAAGCAGTCGTGCCCGGCCGCTCTTTCAGAGGCGGCATGCCTTGACGGCTTCTCAACGATTGCCGTCGAGCAGATCGCCAAGCAGTTCGTCGAACGCGGCTTGCGCGTCTTCGAGTTCCTGCAGCGCCGCGTCGAATGTTTGCAGCGCGAACTGCGAAGGCGTGCCGCTGCCGGCGGGCGGGAATTGCGATTGCAGCGATGCAAAGGCCGACTGCACCCGCTGCGTGGCGGTCAATACGCGCGTCATCGCGGCGGTTTCTTCGGCTCGTGCCTGTTCGTGATCCATGAGAACTCCAGATTCGTCGGGTCGGCTCGCGCCGTTTCAAAGGCGTGACTATGCCACGTCCGCGTTCAGGATAGCGGCAAGCCGCCGTTGGCTTTTACCTCTCGCAACGACAGCGCCGATTCCACCGATGTCACGCCCGGCAGGCTGCGCATCTCGTCGCGCATGAAGGTGCCGTAGTCGTCGAGGTCGCGCGCCACCACCTGCAGGATGTAATCCGCGCTGCCCGACACGTTGTGACACGCCAGAATGCGTGGGATCGCCTGCACCTCGCGCTCGAAGCGCGTCGCCACCGCGCGATCGTGCACGGCAAAACGGACATAGACGAAGGCCACCACGCCAAAGCCAAGCGCGGAGCGCGACAGCATGGCGCGGTACTGGTCGATATACCCGTCGTTTTCGAGGCGCTTGAGACGGCGCGCGCACGGCGTTTCGCTCAGGCCGACCGTTTCGGCCAGCCGCGCGTTCGACATGCGCCCGTCTTTCTGCAGCGCGGCGAGGATTGCGCGATCTGTTTTGTCGAGGTCGGTTGTCATGGCTCGGCGATGTCAATAGCGGTTTGGAGGAAAACACAAGCCTAAGCCGTAATGTTAGCGCATTCCTCCAAATCCAAAGATACCGGGCCAGTAATTCGCCAACAAACCCTCCGCCGGCAATTGCAAGATAGAGCCCTGAAAAACAGGAGTCTCTGATGATTTCCGCACACCTGCTGGCCGTCTATATCGCAGCGCTTTTCGTCGTTTATGCCGTGCCGGGCCCGGACATGGCGCTGGTGCTGCAAACCAGTATCGGACGCGGTGCGCGTAGCGGTTTCGCGGCTGCCGGCGGACTGGGTCTCGCGCGCGCCGCGCACGTGACGCTCTCGGCGTGCGGCGTGGCCGCGCTGTTGCGCAACGCGCCGTGGTTATACGACGTGGTGCGCTATGGCGGCGCGGTTTATCTCGCGTGGGTGGGCATCCAGATTTTTCGTTCGCCGGTGTTCGCGCTGCCTGACGGCGGCACGGCGAACGCCGCGGCGGGCGCTGCCGCAAGCGGCGAGTCGCGCCCGCTTCGGGCTGCTTTCGTCAAAGGTCTGCTGACCAACTTGCTGAATCCGAAAGCGCTGTTGTTCTGTTCGGTGCTGCTGCCGCAGTTCGTGCGCCCGGAAGCGGGGCCGGTGGCTTTGCAAATGGTCGAGCTAGGCTTGGTATTGCTCGCCATAGGCGCGTGTTTCGACGTGATGTACGCGATCGGCGCTGCGCGGATCGCCAATTGGATGCGCGCTCATCCGCTGGCGCAAACGCTGCAGCGCTGGACCTTCTCGGCGGCGTTGATCGGATTTGCGCTGCGGCTTTCGTTGGACTGACGCGGCGCGAAGGCACGACGAGAAGCGCCGCGCTACGCATGGCGTTGGCGGATCGCTTACTTGTTCAGCTTATGCTCGCGCCGCGAACGGTCCTCGATGATTTTCCTGCGATGCTTGTCTTTCATCTTCTTCCAGCTTTTGCATTCGTCGCGAGTGCGCAAACAGCCAATGCAGAAACCGGTTTTGCCGTCGAATTTGCAGATGTCGATGCAGGGTGAAGCGATGCTCATGGCGAAGGGCAATTAAAGAAAGGACTCGAAGACTCTCGCACGCGCCGTGCCCGCGCGCCAAGTGATTGTGTTAATAAAGCCGATAGAGCGCCATACCTCATTCGTGGCATCACAATCACCTGCTTACTCATCGTTAATGAAGACTTTTCTGCTTTATGCCGTGACCGCCGTTGCTGAAATTGTCGGCTGCTATTTGCCGTGGCGGTGGCTGAAAGAGGGCGGTTCGATCTGGCTGCTCGTGCCGGGCGCGCTCAGCCTTGCGTTGTTCGCCTGGCTGTTGACCCTGCACGGTACCGCCGCAGGCCGCGTTTATGCGGCTTACGGCGGTGTGTACGTGGCGGTGGCGATTGCCTGGCTGTGGTGCGTGGACAAGGTGCGGCCCACGCTGTGGGACGCGGCCGGCGTCGCCTTTACGCTGGCCGGCATGGCGATCATCGCGTTCCAGCCGCGCGTTTGAGCTGACACCGGGGGCGCGGCCCGCACGTGTTTGCCGCGTCCTTCAAACGTCTCTCACCAACACTCATTCCGCGATTGCACAGACCCGGAAACCGTGCGGAACGCGCGCCTTACTTGATGCCGCCGAGATAGTCGAGCTTGCCGAGGTCGACGCCGTTGTGACGCAGAATGTCGTACGCCGTCGTGACGTGAAAATAGAAATTCGGCAGCACGAAACCGAGCAGATACGACAGGCCCGTGAACTCGATCGGGCCCGTGCGCATTTTCAACGTGATCTCGCGCGTTTCCGAACCGTCGATCTGTTCCGGCTTGAATTCCTTCAGGTAATCGATCGTCTTTTGAAGGCGGGCAGTCAGTTCTTCAAAAGTCTGTTCGACGTCGTCGAACTTCGGCGCCTCGACGCCGGCCAGCCGCGCGGCGCAGCCCTTCGCGGTGTCGCTCGCGATATAGACCTGGCGCGTGAGCGGCAGCATGTCCGGTGCGAGCCGGGCGGTCGTGAACACCGTAGGCTCGATCTGCTTTTCGGCAGCGTGCGCTTCGGCCTTGCCCAGAATGACCTGCAGGTTTGTCAGGCCGCGGATCAACACGGGCAGTGATGCTTGATACATCGAAATTGACATGGGGCTTCCTCTGATTCTTTGATCGTGCGCGCGGATGGCGCGCGAGGCAACGTAACGGCTGGATTGCCGCTGCAGCATCATAGCGCGAGCGGTGGCGCAAGCGTGTCGATGCGGCGCGGCGTTAGCCATCCGGACAACTGCCGCGCACGCCGGAACTGTGTTTGAATGGATTGGTCGGACGGTTTGACGAGGTCCCTGAAACAGTAACTTGCCGCCGGCTTCAGGCAATGAGGTCGTGCAGGCGCGTGGCGTGCTGGGTCCACTGTGTGGATTGCGCCGTCACGCTAACTGGAGAGTCGACACCATGGTCAACAAGCACCCGCTGCCAGGCAGTGAACGAACAGTGGAACAGGGTTCGAAAGTCGTGGGGCAATGCGATCCGGCGCAGCGGATCGAGGTGTTCGTCATGTTGCGCCGTCAGCAGCAGGCGCAGTTCGACGCGCTGATGAGCAAGATCGAAGCAGGCGATCCGGGCGTCAAGCCGCTCTCGCGCGAGGCGCTTGCCACAGACTACGGCGCCGCGCCGGACGATATCGCCAAGGTCAAGGCCTTCGCCGCCGAACACGGGCTGACCGTGGTGCGCGAAGATCCGGCCGCGCGCTCGGTCGTGCTGGGCGGCACGATTGCCCAGTTCCAGGATGCGTTTTCCGTCAAGCTGGAACATTACGAACATCACACGGCGGGGCAGTTCCGTGGCCGCACCGGCCCGATCAGCGTGCCGGACGATCTGCGCGGCGTGGTGGAGGCCGTGATGGGCCTCGACAACCGCCCGCAGGCGCGGCCGCACTTTCGCATCCGGCCGCCGTTCCAGCCGGCCCGGGCCCACCAGGCTTCCTTTACGCCGCCGCAACTCGCGTCGCTCTACCATTTTCCGCAAGGCGATGGCGGCGGCCAGTGCGTGGGCATCATCGAACTGGGCGGCGGGTACAACACGGCCGACCTCAAGTCCTACTTCGCGAGCCTCGGCGTCGCGTCGCCCACGGTGAAATCGGTCGGCGTCGATCAGGGCAGCAATCAGCCGAGCGGCGATCCGAACGGACCGGACGGCGAGGTGACGCTCGATATCGAGATCGTCGGCGCGATCGCGCCCGGCGCGAAGATCGCGGTGTATTTCACGCAGAACAGCGACTCCGGTTTCATCGACGCGGTGAGCCGCGCGGTACACGACACGACCAACAAGCCGTCGGTCATTTCGATCAGTTGGGGCGGCCCGGAGTCGAACTGGACCAGCCAGTCGATGCAGGCCTTCAACAGCGTGCTGCAGTCGGCCGCGGCCCTCGGTGTCACGGTATGCGCGGCGTCGGGCGACAGCGGTTCGAGCGACGGCGTGAGTGGCGGCGACCAGGTCGACTTCCCGGCTTCGAGCCCGTATGTACTGGCCTGCGGCGGCACGAACCTCACCGCGTCGGGCACTTCGATCTCGCACGAGGTAGTGTGGAACGACGGCGCGCAGGGCGGCGCGACCGGCGGCGGCGTGAGCCATGCCTTTGCGGCGCCGACGTGGCAAAAGGGCTTGTCCGCCACGTCGTCGAGCGGCGGCAAGAAGGCGCTCAGCGGGCGCGGCGTGCCGGACGTGGCAGGCGACGCTTCTCCGGTGACTGGCTACAACGTATTGATCGACGGTACGCAGACGGTGGTCGGCGGCACCAGTGCGGTCGCGCCCCTGTGGGCCGCGCTGATCGCGCGTATCAATGCGGCAAAAGGACAGCCGGCCGGGTTCATCAATCCCAAGCTGTACAAGACGCCGGGCGTGTGTAACGACATCACGCAAGGCAACAACGGTAGCTTCGCGGCAGCCACGGGCTGGGACGCCTGCACGGGGCTCGGCAGTCCCAATGGTCAGAAGGTGGCGGCCGCACTATAGTCTGCAACACACGCCCCGAAGCAGGTCTGCTTTGGGGGCGACGTACAAGACGTGAACGAACCCATGGAGCGATCATGACGAACACAGAGTCAGCTTCCGTTAGTCCGCAGTCGTCGCACAATGCTCATGCTTCGGCTGCACCGGCAGCGGCCAGCTCGCCGCACAAAGCCGGCGATCAGCCGTTCTTCGATCCGGTCGCATACGGTAACGGGCCGGACGATTCCGTCACCGATACGGCGGAGACCGCTGCGATCACGCATCATTCGGTCACCATCGGCGGGCGCAAGATCAACTACACGGCGACGGCGGGACACCTCGTGATCGTCGACCCGAGCAGTTCGCAACCGGAAGCCCGGATGTTCTACGTGGCCTTCACGCAGGACAAGCAGAAAGAAGAAGCGCGGCCGCTCACGTTTTTCTATAACGGCGGGCCGGGATCGTCGTCGGTGTTCGTGCTGCTGGGCTCGTTCGCGCCGCGCCGCATCAAGACGTCGATGCCGAGCTTCACGCCGCCCGCGCCTTATTCGATGGAAGACAATCCGGACAGTCTGCTCGACAAAAGCGACCTCGTCTTCATCAATCCGGTCGGCACGGGCTACTCGGCGGCGATTGCCCCGAAGAAGAACCGCGACTTCTGGGGCGTCGATCAGGATGCCGACTCGATCAAGCAATTCATCAAACGCTTTCTGACCAAGAACAACCGCTGGAACTCGCCCAAATACCTGTTTGGCGAGTCGTACGGCACGGCGCGTAGTTGCGTGCTCGCTTACCGATTACACGAAGACGGCGTCGATCTGAACGGCATTACGCTGCAATCGTCGATTCTCGATTACACGCAATCCGGCAACCCGGTCGGCACGCTGCCCACGGCGGCAGCGGACGCGTGGTATCACAAGAAGCTCGGCATCGCGCCGCGGCCAACCGATCTCGGCACGTTCGCCGAAGAAGTCGCGCAATTCGCGCGCACCGACTATCTGGCCGCGCTGCGTAAATTTCCGACCACCGATTCGGCAACGGTCGAAAAACTTAGCGAATACACCGGGATAGATAAAACAACCTTGCTTGCCTGGAGTCTGGATATCGCGTCGTACGACAGCCGGGGTAATTCGCTATTCCTGACTACGCTGCTGAAATCCAAAGGTCTCGCGCTCGGCGAATACGACGGCCGCGTGACGGCGATCGGCACGGGCATTGCCGGCAAGATCGACCCGAACTCCGGCGGCAACGATCCGACCATGACGGCGGTCACCGGCGTCTATACGACGATGTGGAACGTGTATCTGAACGAGCAGTTGAAATACACATCGAATTCGTCATTCACCGACCTGAACGATCAGGCCTTCCAGTACTGGGACTTCAGTCACATCGATCCGACAGGCGCGCAGAAGGGGGTGGACGCGAAGGGCAACATCATTCTGTACACCGCCGGCGACCTTGCCGCCGTCATGGCGCTCAATCCCGATCTGAAGGTGCTGTCGGCCAACGGCTTCTTCGATTACGTGACGCCGTTTTATCAAACCGTGCTCGATCTGCAGCAGATGCCGCTGCTCAGTCAGCAGGTCCGGCAGAATTTGTCGGCGCGCTTTTATCCGTCGGGGCATATGGTCTATCTCGACGGCGGATCGCGCACCGCGCTGAAGGCGGACCTCGCAGAGATGTACGAAACCACCGTGTCCGACACGCAGGCCATGTTCCGTATTCGTGCGCTGCAGGCGCGTGTGCCGAGGTAGCGTCACATTGACACGGAGCGTGGCGGACGCCTCCCGTGTGGAACGTGCGGTGTTGCGCGCGATCCGCGAGCGGCGTCCGTAAGCGGGAAGGGGGATTGGCGGCGCGCGCGGGGCGCCGCCGCCGGTTGCTGCCGTCTATGAAACCCGCAGATTGCGATCTATGCACGCAGCGCGCACACGTAGGCTTTCTTACATAAGCGTTTTGAATGTGTTTTAATTAGTCTGCGAATTGAACTATTGCGTGCCGTTCCCGGCGCGCCGACGAATGAACGCAGGCATTGCAGACAGGCGTCGCACTCAACACCTCAGCGACCCGACCGGTAGTACGTATGAAACGGCCGCGCCGGCGCTCGCACGCCGATGCCGCGCTGCGCGTCCTTCGCTCGGCGCGCGCATCGTGCTCGCACTCGGCTCGGCGGCGCTACTCGCTCTGTGCACGGGCGAAGCTCGCGCACAGAGCACCGGCATGCTCGACGAACGTGTCACGCAGCAATCGGTGGGCGAGACGATTTGCCGTCCTGGCTATGCGGACACGGTCGCGCCGCCGTTCGACGAACTGATGGCGCACAAAGACCGCATGCTCGCCGCGCGCGGCATCGACGCGGACAATGGCGCTGCCTTCGCGCTCGACCGGCGCGTGCCGATCGTGCTCGGCGGCTCGCCGGACGCTCCCGCCAATCTCGATCTGTTACCGTGGGCGGGCCACCAGGGCGAGCGCCGCAAGGCGCGCGCCGCGGTCATGCTCAAGCGCTGCGTCTGCGAAGGCAAAATGAGTCTCGCCGAAGCGCAGGCCGCGATTGTCGGCAACTGGTCGGTCGTTTATTCGGGCTTCAGCCAGACGTCTTGCGACGTGAGCCGGCTCGACGTCGCCACGGGCGGCGATATTGGCCGCGGCGCCGGGCACGACAACGCGCCATGAGGGCGGCCGATTCGCCTGCGTCGCCAGTTTCGTTCATTCGCCCCGCTTGCGGTTCGCAAGCGCGCCCCCATCTTGTTTTCGGAGAATCTTCATGATCCATTCACGTGTTGCCGTCATGGCGCTTTCGTTTGGCTGCCTGTTCGGTAGCAGCGCGGTGTTCGCCGCTGAGCCGGTTCGTTGCGGTCAAGCCGGCGCGCTGCAGATTCGCGGCGATGTGCCGGCGGCGATCAGCTTCGACGTGTACCGCCAGTTGCGGCCGTTGAGCGCGCAACGTGTTGCGCTGTTCCAGTCCGCAGGCGAGGTGAAGCGCCTGCCTGACGGTCTCGCGGTATGCGAAGTTGCCGACGACGGCGTCGACGATCCGTCCGCGGTGCTGGTGCAGTTGCCGCAGGGTAAGAATACGTGGTGGGTCAGCGCGGCCAACGTGCAAGCGGCGGACTGATCGCGACGATCAGCCCGCCTTTTGCGCACGTCCCCCGCAGGATGCCGTGGCGATGCGTGGCCGCGGTCCGGTTTTCGCGCCCACGCATTGCGTTCGACGCGTTTGCCGGGTCTGTACCGGAAAATGAAGCGCTGTTTTGCTATTTTTGACGCCGCTTATTCAGGTACAGTGCATTAACGGAGATTTGAGTTCCGTTTTACTACGCCGTGTCACATCGCTTTTGCTGTGATTTATGGCTATCCTGAACACAGGACGAAATTCGCAGGGGAGAATTAAATGCTTGCCTTCTACTTGTCATTGGCTGCCTTGGGCGCTGCCGGCGCCGCATTGATCCGCCAACTTGCTGCCGCGCAGGCGAAACAGCGTGCTGCATTGCGCCCCGTGCGCGTTGAGGGCACAGGGCGCAACGCGCGCCGAGGGTAGGCTGCATGAACCTGATCGTTCGCAACATCGCCCAGTCGTGTAGCGAGCAGGAAGTGCGGGAATTCCTCAAGCACGAACTCGGGCATTACGCGAAAAACATTGAAGTGGTCGACGCCGGCAAGCCTGGCGCCTACGCCACGGTCGAACTTGACGCCGAAGTGCCCTATGTGGGCGAGGTCATCGCGCGGCAGATTCAGGGCAAGCAGCTAGGTGGTCTGGCGCTGGAGGCCAGCGCCGATCTGTTCACCGACGAACCGCCGAAAGCTGAGTGAGCTGACGCGATCGAGCGAGCCTGAATCTGGCGAGCAAGACGACCGCGCTTCGGCTGACGCATAGCCGACATGCCAACGCCGCTGCATTGCGCGCGTCAGCTGCACACCCATCACTTTTTCAATCTTCGCTTGCCTGTACCGGCCAGTCGAACGGCGTGTACGGCAACGCCCGCTTATGACGCGTGGCGTCGTAATAGCGCAGGATGGTCGCGCGCGCCGTGTCGTTCACCGGTTTGCCTTCCAGAAAATCGTCGATCGCATCGTATGGGATGCCATAGGCATCTTCATCGGGTCGTTGCGGACGCAACATCTCGAGGTCGGCGGTCGGCACCTTGTGCGCCAATTCTTCCGGTGCGCCTAACGCCTTCGCGACCGCGCGCACACGACGCTTGTTGAGCCCCGCGAGCGGCAGCACGTCGGCGCCACCGTCGCCGAACTTGGTGAAGAAGCCCATGACCGACTCGGCCGCGTGATCCGTGCCGATCACCACACCGGCCCGCGCGCCGGCCACCGCGTATTGCGCAATCATGCGTTGCCGCGCCTTGATGTTGCCATGCACGAAGTCCTGTTGCGATTCGTCCTTGAATAGCACGCCGCTCTTGTCCAGCGCGGCGAGCATCGCGTCGGCAGCGGGCTTGATGTCGATGGCGAGATTTTCGTCCGCTCGAATGAAGCGCAATGCCTGTTGGGCGTCGGCTTCGTCTTTCTGTTCACCGTAAGGTAGACGTATTGCGACGAAGTGTGCGTCGTACTCCTCGGAGCGCAATCGTTCGACCGCGAGTTGCGCAAGCCGGCCGGCCGTTGTCGAGTCCACGCCGCCACTGATTCCGAGCACGTATGTTTTCAGGCCGCTGCTGCGCAGATAATTCGCGAGAAAAGCGACTCGCCGCTCGATTTCTGATTCGGCGTCGAAGCCGGCGCTAATGTGCATTTCTTGAGAAATGTCCGCCTGGCGTGCGACTGGATCGTGTTGCGTCATGATTCCTTTTGCTCCTTGCGCGCTCGGGCATGTGTCGAACGATTAACGTTGCGCGCGCAACGGCCGTAAGAGGCACAGCCGCGCGCCGGTACGACGGCAGTTTTTGGTTGATACGCTGCGCCGCATCCGTTTTACAGAGTTTATTCGCCGTCGATCAGCTTTAAATCACCTTCGCGTCGCTTTCAATTTGTCGCGTGGAACAGCAAATGTGTCCGGGTATTACAGCGATATATTCGAATCGTCGAAACTTTATCGACAGATTGCCATGTGCTTAGTAACATCCTCGGTCTGAGAGCGCCGCATAAGCCGGCGGGCAGTCAATAATAATCAGGTTTGCTCCAATAAGCGATGAACTACTCCAATCGGCCTGGCCAGCCTGTAGTGGACCGCCTGACCTTCGCGTCGGTAGATTGTCCGCGAAACGCGTCGCGTCATTCGTATCGACTCACCGTGCGGAACATCGCGCGCAGATTGCCTTCTTTTCACCGCCTGATGCAAGCGCTGGGCGCCGCCCTTTGCGGGTTGTCCTGCGGCGCGGCGATCGCCGCCTCGGCACCCGCCGCGGCGTCGGCGGCGCACGTGGCGAGTCGTCCGCAGGCGAGCGTCAGCGCGTCCGCTGTCGCCGCGCCCGATGCCGCCGGCGTGGTCGATCCGCGCCGCGCATTCATCCTGCGGGACGTGTTCGCGCAAAGCGTCACACGTAAGCTGGTGGTGCCGGCGGCGGATCAGCAAGCCTATGCGGATCGCATGCAAGCAGTGCTCGACGCGCACATGCTGGGCGATTTATCGGGCGAGTATGTCGTGCTGGTCGATCGAAACGCCAATGTCCAGGCGCTCTTCATCTATTTTCGCGCCGCGCCGGCGGATGTCTGGCAGATGATCGGCGCGTCGCCGGTCTCGACCGGGCGGCCGGGCGAGTATGACCACTTCGTCACGCCGCTCGGCGTGTTCGAACATACGCCCGCCAACATGGATTTCCGCTCGGAAGGCACGCAGAACGAAAACCATATTCGTGGTTACGGCAAACGTGACATGCGGATCTTCGACCTCGGCTGGGCAGAGGGCGAGCGTGGCTGGGGCAAGGGCGGGATGTCGCAGATGCGCTTCCAGATGCATGCCACCGACCCTGACCGACTCGAACCGCTGCTCGGCATTCGTCACTCGAAAGGTTGCGTGAGGATTCCCGCGTCGCTCAATACGTTTCTCGATCACTACGGCATTCTCGACGCCGAGTATGCGGCGCTCGTCGAGTCGGGTAGATCGCTGTGGGTGTTGAAGAGCGATCGTCAGGTGACGCCGTGGGCAGGGCGATACATCGTCGTGCTGGATTCGGAACGCAAGAGCCGCCCGGCATGGGCGCCCGCGCCGGGCGGCAAGGCGCGCGCCAATGTGCCGGCCGGGGCGGACACGGCGGATTGATGCGCGGTCGCGGCGCTGAATGTGGGCGTGCCAGCCCGTTTGGTGCGGGCGCGTCACCTCGTTCAGCGAGAGTACGCCAGCCCCGTTTGGCGTGATCGCGTCGGATCGTTCAGCGAGAGCACGTTAGCCCGTTTGGCGTGATCACGTCAGCTCGTTCGGCGAGAGTGCGCCAGCCCGTTTGGCGCGATCACGTCAGCCCGCTCAGCGCGAGCGCGCCAGCACCACGCCCACCAGCGCCACGGCGAAACCGGCGACCTGCAGCGGCAGCAAGGTCTCGCCGAAGCCCGCATACCCTTCGAGCGCGGCGAGCGGTGGAGCGAGAAACATCAGCGCGGTGGCGCGGGCCGCGTCTCCACGTCTGACCATCCACACGAGCAACGTGACGCTGATGCCCGAGAGCATCACGATGCCCCACGCCAGCGACGCCCACAGCGTAGGCGACGCAATCCAGCGATGCTCACCGAGCGCCAGCACGAGCACGCCCGCGACGAGCGCCGCGCCGAGGTTCTGCACCGCGCTCGCGCTGCGAATATCGGCCTTGGCAAGCGAAGTCTTCTGAAACAGCGTGCCCGCGGTAATCGCGCCGATCGCGGCGATCGAGATCGCTACGACCAGCCAGGCGGGCGCGCTGCCGTGCGGTGTCGCCGGGGCGGCCGCCGTCAGCTTCGGTTCGAGCACCAGCACGACGCCGGCGAGGCCGAGCGCCATGCCGCTCCAGCCACGCCGCGACAACCGCTCGCCGAAGAGCGGCGCGGCGACGGCAGCCGTTGCCAGCGGTTGAAGCGCGCCGAGCAAAGCCATCACACCCGCGCTCAAGCCTTGGGCGACGGCCCAGTAGCCGGCGCCGAGATACACGCCTTGCAGCAGCGCGCCCGCCACCAGATGTTTGACGAAGTCGCGCCTGCCAGGCCACGCGGCGCGTGCCGCCAGCGCGGCCAGCGCGAAGATCAGCGCCGTGCCGCCGAAGCGCGCGAGCAGGAAAAGATTGGGATCGGCATAGGGCGTGATCGCGCGGGCGACCACGAAACCGGTCGACCACAATACGACGAAGACGGCGGCGATTAAGGAAGCGAGCATCGGAAAGGATGGTGTAAAAAGCCGCCATCTTGTCGGGATAGGAGATGCGTGTCTTGTTCGAAGCTGCAATCGGCGAGGCAGTGCAACGCAACGCAACGCGTAACGCAACGCGTAACGCAAAGCAATGCGTAACGCAAAGCAATGCGTAAGGCAAAGCAATGCGTAAGGCAAGGCAATGCGTAAGGCAAGGCAACGCGCAAGGCAAGGCAACGCGTAAGGCAACGCAACGCGGCAAGGCACCGCAACGCGCAAGGCACCGCACCGCACCGCGGGTTGACACCCCGCCGCATGCCCCCACCAACGCCATCACCACATCAGCAGCACAGTCCCCGCACCGAGCACGCCACCGCACACGGCGCACGCCCACAGCAGCGCGCGCGTGCGCCGGTATTCCCGGCCGATCTCCAGCATGAGCTGCGCATTCTGCTGCGGCTTGCGCGCACGATCATGCTCATGCTGCAGATACCGAACCGCCAGTTGCGGCACGCGCGGCAGCATATGCGCGAGGTGCGGCAACTCGCGCGTGATCCGCTTGATCCAGCCGCGATGGTCGATGTCGCGCCGCGCGATATCCGCCAGCACGCCGCGTGTGATATTCCACGTGTCGACGCCTGGATGCAGCGCACGCGCCAGCATTTCCGCTTGATGAAACGAGCGTTGCGCGCTCGCGAGCCGCCCGGGCACCGCGCCGTCGAACGGATGCACCGCGTGCAGCAGATGATGAAACAGCGAACCCGCCGAGCGGTCTTCCGGCTCGGCCGCGAAATGCGCTTCCGCGCGCGTGCGCAACTCGGCTTCGAGCACCTCGGCGCGCGTGTCGTGCGGCACGTGCCCGGCATCGCGATGCATTTCGGCGAGCCGCCCGTAGTCCTGGTCGAACAGCGCGGTTGCGCCATGCACGAAGAACTCACGCTCGCCGGTCGAGAGGCTCGACATGATCGAAAACTCCGCCAGCACGAGACGCCCGAGCGTGTCGGGTTCGATGCTCACCCGCACGCGGCGCGCGTCGAGTGTGGCGTGAAAGAAGCCATGTTCGAACGCCTGCTCGGTCACCACTTCGACGATATGCGCGGCGAGCGGCGCGAGTTTGATGTGATGCGCGTGCAGACCGGGCAGATCGTTGGCCGGCAAGGTGCTGACGCGTTGCATTGTTAGCGTGTGGTGGGTGCAGAGATCCCAGATCACGCCCGGCACGACGATGCGCGCGTCGCCGTCGAAATGATGGCCGGTCTGGCTCAGATTGGCGGCTTCCGCGCGCAGATCGAAACGGCGCAGGATGTCGTCCGTGAAGGTCTGCGCCTGCGCGCGCAGTTGCAGGCGGCGCGCGGTGCCGGAGAGCTTCTCCAGCCAGCGCGCGACCCAGCGCAGCAGCGCGAGTTCGTCGCCGATCTGCTGCAACTGGTCGGCGCGCACGAGCTTGATCGCCACTTCGTAGTGACCGTTCACCGGCGCGAGCAGCCGTGCAAAATGCGTCTGTTCGGCGAAGCCGCCGCGTACCGGCACCAGATCCACGGCACTGAAAAGCGTGGCGAGCGGCTTGCCGAAGGCGCGCGCGAGTGCCTGTTCCGCCTCGCGCGGCGGCAGCGGAGCTTCCATGTGATCGATCGCGTCGAGCGCGTCGTGCAGAGTGCCGGTCGCGAGTTCGGGCCGTTCGACCAGGGTTTGCGCGAACCGCTCCGCCAGCGGCCCGAGTGCGGGCAGCACGCCGTTCAGGCTCTGGCCGCCGCGGCCTGCCGCGTGCACGCGGCCGACCAGCCCGATCATCCAGTGCAGCTTGTGATCTTGCGGAGCGGCAAGCCAGATCAGGCGCGCGCCGTAACGCAGCGCGTGGAACAGCAACAGTAGACGGCGAAACAGTGGCGGCATCGGCAGTTCGGTTGACGGGGCACGCGTGCGTTCAAAGCTATCGAAGGACGATCGCGCGCGGCCTGGGCGTTCAGGTTAGCAGGTAAGCGCGCCGAGGGGAGCATCGCCGCGCGTCGCGTAATACAATACGCCGGCCTTCTCAAACCGTGGCGAAACCCAAGCGTGCCGGCTTCCGGCCTTTTATCGATGCTCGCAGAACAACGTCACCAATACATCCTGGCGCAAGTCGCCAAAACGGGCGCGCTTTCAGTCGCGGAACTGGTACGCGAATTGAACGTGTCGCGCGAAACCATTCGCCGTGACCTGAACGCGCTGGCCGGGCGCGGCCTGCTGGTCACGACGCACGGCGGCGCGCTGTCGAGCGACCGGCGCGAGCCCGACCTCGACACACGCGAAGCGGCGAACGCCGGCGCGAAGCGCGCCATCGGCGAGCGCGCGGCGGAGTTCGTGCCGGACGGCGCGTCGCTGATCATCGATTCGGGCAGCACCACGCAAGCGGTGGCGCGGGCGCTGCTCGACCGGCATCGGCTGTCGGTGTACACGAACGACTGGCGCATCGCGCTGCTGCTCGGCCGGCGTAACGACAACCGCGTCACGCTGCTGGGCGGCGAACTGTCGGATATCGAAGACGCCACCTTCGGGCTCGATACGGTTCATCAACTCACGCAGTACCACGCGGACTTTGCCTTCATCGGCGCGGGCGGGATTTCGCCGGACGGCTATCTGACCGACTACAGCCGCATGGCCGCGGAGGTACGCAGCCGCATGATCGCCGCTGCGGACATGGTGGTGATCGTCGCCGATCATTCGAAGTTCGGCCGCGTGACGCCGGTGCGCATCAACGGTATCGAGTCGGCGCGTTACCTCGTGACCGAATTGGCTCCGGAGCGCGCTCTCGGCAAGGCGATCACGGCGCATGGCCCGGAAATCCTGATCGCCTGAGCGTGCGTGCCACGGCGAGCCTGTCTATTTCACAGGGATGTCGAACCGTTCGAGCGTGCGGCCGATCGCGGCCGCCGTGTCGAGCAGTTCGCTCGCATCGATCGCGCCGATGCAACCCACGCGAAACGATTCCACCTGAGTCAGTTTGACCGGAACCAGCAGGGAGCCCTGGCGCGGCACGAGCGGGCCGGGCGCCGCTTCGACTGTGATCGTCCCACTGCCTTGAAGCGGTGCGCATGTATAGTCATTTTCGCCATGTACGATCTTCCCCGGGTTTGCGCGTGCGCCGTCAGTCATGTGGTTGAACGCGGCGTCCCGCGAACCCCAGCCGCGCGGGATCGCCTCGCGCGTCCGCGTGGAAGTGGTGGGCGGGCCGGGTCGTTTCCACGAGGGCGCGCAAGCCTCCGCAATCATCTGAAAAGAGCCGCCGCCGGGACCCGATGACGAAAAGATTCATTTGGATATTATTGGCGAATTGTGTCATTTTTTGGAATTGAGCAGAATCGTCATGGCGCTGTCATGGAAACCTGTGATCCTTGCCGTGCCCGTTCAGGCATGGCTGGCAGCGCGAGCGTCGTAGGCGGGCTGTAAGTCGGGCAGGAAAAGAGGGTACAAGAAGCAGCAAAGTTGTTGGCAATCTGCAATCCGCATGATCCGCACACGGCTTGATGCGGGCAACACGCAAGCGGCGCGGCGCTACCGCCGTTCAATCACAACAGGTATCGGGATATCCCGACCGTCTGGTTTTTTGCCTTTCGGAGAAAGCGACATGACAAAGACGAATTCCCTTCACGCTACGGCCGGCCTCGCACGCAAACTGTTGCCGGCGCTGATCGCCGCTGCAGCCTTCGGCGCCACGGCCATGCAGGCGCACGCGGCCGACGCCGTGGTGCTCTACACCGCCGACGGCCTCGAGAACCTCTACAAGGACGTGCTGCCGGCCTTCGAAAAGAAGGAAGGCGTGAAGGTCAACATCGTCACGGCGGGTAGCGGCGAAGTGGTGAACCGCGCCACCATCGAAAAAGATCAGCCGAAGGCGGACGTGCTCGTCACGCTGCCGCCGTTCATCCAGCAAGCCGACCAGAGCGGCCTGCTGCAGGCTTACCAGAGCGCCAACTACAAGAACGTGCCGGCGATCGCCAAGGCGTCGAACGGCGCGTGGGCGACTTTCGTGAACAACTACTTCTCGTTCGCGATCAACCCGGAAGTCACCAAGACGGCGCCGAAGACCTTCGCCGACCTGCTGCACCCGGACTTCAGCGGCAAGGTTGCGTACTCGAACCCGGCCACGGCGGGCGACGGTATGGCGGTGATCATCCTGACGTCGTCGCTGATGGGCGAAGACAAGGCGTTCGACTATCTGAAGAAGCTCGAAAACAGCGCCAAGTTCCACACCAAGGGCACGGGCTATCTCGACGTGCTGCTCTCGCGTAACGAAATCGCGGTTGCCAACGGCGACCTGCAAATGGATCTCGACGACGCGGCCAACGGCGGCCTGTCGCTCAAGCCGATTTTCCTCGCACACGAAGGCGGCCAGCCGACCACGTTCCAGCTGCCGTACGCAATCGGCCTGATCAAGAACGGTCCGAACCAGGCGGAAGGCAAGAAGCTGATCGACTACCTGATGTCGACGGAAGTGCAGGCGAAGGTGCCGGACATCTTCGGTATTCCGGGCCGTACCGACGTGCCGCTGGCAGGCAAGAACGGCGAAACCGTCAAGCAGGCGATCGCCGGCGTGAAGCTGATTCCGGTGGACTGGACTCAGGTGATGGCGAAGAAGGCCGACTGGACCGCACGCTGGAAGAATGAAGTGATCGGTTCGTCGGGCAAGCAGATCGAAGTGGTCAAGCCGAAGTAAGCCGTCGTTCGTCACGCAATCGACCTCACTCGGGACTTAACCGGGTGACGTCACAGAGTCAGGCGGCGCTTTCGGGACTCGCTCCCGGGCGCTGCATCAGCATTAATCCAGTTGGAGGATGAACCCGGTGAATACGGCCAGTCTTGCTCACCCAGGCGCGCTCGGCGCCTCACAGGACGCGCTCGACGCCGCGCGTTCGAACACGCCGGGCGGCGTGCAGATCGACCATCTGACGGTGCGCTTCGGTTCGCGCACGGTACTCGACGATCTGTCGCTGACCATCCAGCGCGGCGAATTGCTCACCGTGCTCGGCCGCAGCGGTTGCGGCAAGACTACCTTGTTGCGTTTCATCGCCGGGTTTATCGAAGCAGACGGTCTGTCCGGCACGCTGACCGTGGCCGGTCACGACCTCACGCACGTGCCGCCGCACAAGCGCAATCTCGGCCTGCTGTTTCAGAGCTATGCGCTGTTTCCCCATTTGTCGGTATTCGAGAACGTCGCCTTCGGCTTGCGTGCGCGCCGCACGCCGGCCAAAGACGTGGCCCGGCGAGTCGCCGATGCGCTGAAGCTGGTGCAACTCGGCGACGCCGGTCACGTGATGCCCGCGCAGCTGTCGGGCGGCATGCAGCAGCGCGTGGCGCTCGCGCGCGCGCTGGTGATCGAACCCGACGTACTGTTGCTCGACGAACCGCTTTCCGCACTCGACGCCAACCTGCGCGCGTCGGTGCGTTCCGAACTCAAGGCGCTGCATGAGCGGCTGCCGAATCTGACGATCGTCTGCGTGACGCACGATCAGGACGACGCGCTGGTGCTGTCCGACCGCACGCTGCTGATGCGCGAAGGCCGCATCGCGCAACTCGGCACGCCGCAACAGTTGTACGACACGCCGGCCGACGGGTTCGTCGCGCGTTATCTGGGCGCGGCCAATCTGCTGCCGCCGCAGATCGCGTTCAGCATGAGCGACGCGCGCTATAACGAGCGCGAGCGCGTGGCCTGTCTGCGTCCCGAGGCGTTGCGTATCGTGCCGCTCGGCGAAGGGCACTTGCACGGCACGATCGCCTCGGTCGAATGGTACGGCGCGGTGTTGTCGATATCCGTTGCACTGGACGCCATGCCCAACGAGCCGGTGCTCGTCACCATGCAGCGCGGCCACGGCATGATGCCGGAGAAGGGCGCGCGTGTTTCCCTGCGTTACGAGGCTGACGATGTCGTCCTTATCAACCCCTGATACGCCCAACCCGCTCGGCACGGCCGCCGCCGACGCCGCCGCCGCGCGCCGCAGCGCCAGCGCCGCCTCGCATAGCGCCGCGGTGAAGCGCCGCGAACGCGTCGCGCAATGGCATTTGCTGTTCATCGCCGTGGTCGTGCTCGGGCCGTTGGTCATCTATCCGCTCGTGCGTCTGGTGCTGCTCAGTCTGACCGGCCCGCATGGCTTGAGCGTGCATGCGTATTCGGCCTTTTTCGGCAATCCGGAAACGAGCGGCGTGATCGGCACGACGTTGTGGATCCTGTTCGCCAGTGCCGGGCTCGCGTCGCTCCTCGGCGTCGCGCTGGCGTCGATCCTGTTCTTCAAGCCGTTCCCCGGCGCGCGGATGATCACGCGTTTTCTCGAACTGTTCGTCGCGTTCCCGTCGTTTCTGGTCGCGTTCACGTTGATCTTTCTGTACGGCTCGCAAGGTTCCGTCAGCATCGGCTTGCAGCGGCTCTTTCATCTGCAGGCGCCGCCGCTCGATTTCCTGTTCGGCGTAGGCGGCGTGATTCTCGCGGAAGTCGTGTTCTACGCGCCGTTCGTGGTGCGTCCCACGCTGGCTTCGTTCGCCACGCTCGACATGCGTCTGATCGAAGCCGCCCGCAGCCTCGGCGCGAACGGCTGGATGGTTGCGTTCAAGGTGATCCTGCCGCTCGCATGGCCGGGCATCGCCGCGGGCACGATCCTGTGCTTTCTGCTCACGCTCAACGAGTTCGGCATTCTGCTCGTGCTCGGCAGCGCGCATCTGATCACGCTGCCGGTGGCGATCTACAGCTCCGCCACGGTCGATCTCGATCTGCCGACCGCCGCCGCCGGCGCGGTCGTGATGCTGATCATGTCTTTGTCGCTGTACGCGTTGTACCGCCAGGTCAACCGTCGCAAGGTGAAAGGAGCGGGCCATGGCCGTTGAACTCGACCCGACCGTTTTGCCGGTCATGCACAAGAAAGCCCGGCCGGTGCGTCGCAGCCTGGTGGTGCGCATGCTCGGCGGCCTGTTTCTCGGCTTTGCCGCGTTGCTGTGCTTCTGGCTGTTCGTGTTGCCCGTGCTGGTCGTCGCGCTATCGAGCGTGGCGGCGCACTGGTCCGGCACGATCCTGCCCGATGGCTTCAGCATGCGCTGGTTCGAGCGTCTCGGTTCGAGCGATTTCGACGCGCTCACCACCAGCCTCGAAATCGGCATGGGCGTCGCGGTGCTCGGCACGATTCTCGGCCTGTGGCTCGCGCTCGCGCTCGAAGGACGAGACCGCCGCGGCCTCGGCGCCTTCGTCGACACTATTGCGATGATGCCCAACGGCGTACCGAGCGTGGTGCTCGGGCTCGCGGTTCTGATCGCGTATCACAAGCGTCCGTTCGATCTGTCGAGCTCCGCGGCGATCGTCGTGTTCGTGCAGCTCGCGCTAGTGCTGCCGTTCTGCTACCGCTGCGCCGCCGCCGCGTTGCGCCCGGAGCTGACGATTCTGCGCGAAGCGGCGGCAAGCCTCGGTGCGCCGCCTTCGATGGTGTTGCGCCGGGTCGTGCTGCCGCAACTGGTGCCGGCGATCCGCGCGAGTCTCGCGCTGGGTTTCGCACTCTCGCTCGGCGAACTCGGCGCCACGCTCACCGTATACCCGCCGGGCTTCGCGACGGTGCCGATCGTGGTCGTCGGGCAGGTGGAGCGCGGCTATTACCTGCCGGCCTCCGCGCTGTCGCTGATTCTTCTGCTGGTCTCGCTGGCTGCGCTGTTGTTGATCGCGGCGCGTGTTCCGCGCCGTCGGGCGGACTGACGGGCAACTTCTGATGCGTCAGCAGGCGCACCTCGACGGCGGGCCCGCACTTATCGATGTGGCAAAAATTGTCAAAATGACCGAATATATGCAAACTGCTTCTGTCGATCCGATCGAGGTTGTGCGCAGGCATTCGCTGACCACGCTGGTTCGCGACGAAATCGAACGGCACATCATCGAGGGGGCGCTCGCGCCCGGCGACAAGCTCAACGAAGCCGACTGGGCGACGCGGCTGCAGGTGTCGCGCGGTCCGGTGCGCGAGGCGTTTCGCGCGCTGGAGCAGGCCGGCCTCGTCCGTACGGAGAAGAACCGCGGCGTGTTCGTGCGGACGGTGTCGCTGGCGGAAGCCGACGAGATTTACGCGGTGCGCGCGGTGCTGGAAGAGGCGGCGTGCCGGATGCTGGCGGTGAGTATCGATGCGCGCAAGCTCGCGGTGTTGCGCGATTGGCTCGACGCCATGCGCGCGGCGCTCGACGCCCAGGATCACGATGCGTACGCGCGCGCGAATGTGGCGTTTCACGATGCGCTGGTAGCGGCGTCGGGCAATCTGAAGCTGTATGAGACGTATCGAAGGCTGGTGTGCGAGTTGAGTCTGTTTCGGCGTGCCGCGCTGGTCGTGCATGCCGATGCGATGGAGCGCTCGCTGGCCGAGCATCGCGCGATCCTGACGGCGCTGGCGTCGCGCGAGCCCGAGCAGGCCGCGGCGTTGATGCATGCGCACGTGAACGGCGGCTTGCAGCGCGCTCATGCCGCATGCGAACCGGAAGGAACGTTGGGCGTGGTGAGGATGCCGCCGGCATCGAACGAATAAAAGACGGGCAACGGACTGACTACAACACGCGTGCCCTGCACGCATGGAAGGCAACGATGGCAAATACGAGCACAGGCACGAACGAACGCACGATCGAAGTCAACGGCCGCCGCTACCGGCTACCTTCGCAACCGACGGTCGTGGTGTGCGTCGACGGTTGCGAGTTCGACTATCTCGAAGCCGCGGTCGCGGCGGGCGTCGCGCCGTTCATCGGCAAGATGCTCAAAGGCGGCGGCGCGTTCAAGGGCGACTGCGTGATCCCGTCGTTCACCAACCCGAACAATCTCTCGATCGTGTGCGGCGTGCCGCCTTCGGTGCACGGCATCTGCGGCAATTACTTCTGGGATCCGGACGCGAACGGCGGCGAGGGCGCGGAAGTGATGATGAACGATCCCGCGTATTTGCGCGCCGGCACGTTGCTGGCCGCTGCCGCCGAAGCCGGCGCCGCGGTGGCCGTGGTCACCGCGAAAGACAAACTGCGCCGGCTGCTCGGCTGGCAGTTGAAGGGCATCTGCTTCTCGGCGGAAAAAGCCGACAAGGTCACGCTGGAAGAAAACGGCATCGACGAAGTCCTTGATCTGGTCGGCTTGCCGGTACCCGACGTGTACAGCGCGGGGTTGTCCGAGTTCGTGTTCGCCGCCGGCGTGCGGCTCGCGCAAACGCGCAAGCTCGACCTGATGTATCTGTCGACGACTGATTACATCCAGCACAAGTTCGCGCCCGGCACCGAGGGCGCGAACGCGTTCTACGCGATGATGGACGGCTACCTTGCAAAGCTCGACGCGCTCGGCTGGGTGATCGGCCTGACCGCCGACCATGGCATGAACGCGAAGTACGATCCGCAGACCGGCGAGCCGAATGTGATCTATCTGCAAGACGTGCTGGACGAGTGGCTCGGCGCCGGCCGCGCGCGTGTGATTTTGCCGATCACGGATCCGTACGTGGTGCATCACGGCGCGCTCGGCTCGTTCGCAACGATTTATCTTCCGCGCGATGTCAGCGTCGCGCAGGTGATCGAACGGATCGGCGGCATGCAAGGGATCGAAACCGTGCTCGACAACCGCGCCGCGTGCGAGCGCTTCGAACTGCCGAATGACCGCGTCGGCGATATCGTCGTGGTCAGCACGAAGCATGTCGTGCTCGGCACGCGGCGCGATGAGCACGACCTGTCGGGCCTGACCGTGCCGTTGCGCTCGCACGGCGGTATCTCCGAGCAGGAAGTGCCGCTGCTGTTCAACCGGCGTGTCGAAGCGTTGCCGTCCAGCAGTGCCGGCAATGGCGCCAAGCGACTGCGTAACTTCGATATCTTCGACATCGCCCTGAATCGCGTGTCGGCACCATGAACGCCACGCTGCGGGACCATCCGGCTTTTCGGGCGGAAGCGCTGCGGCTCAAAGGCGAACGCGTGACGCGCTCGCGCACGCTCGACGTGTTCGATCCTTATACGGGAACACGCGTGGGTACGGTCCCGTTGGCGAGCGTCGACGACGTGCGCGCTGCGTTCGAATATGCGGCAGCCTATCAGGCTCAGCTCACGCGTTACGAACGCTCGCAGATTCTCGAACGCGCGGCGGCGCTCATGCGTGAGCGCACCGAAGAGGCATCGGATCTGATTTCGCTCGAATCCGGTTTGTCGAAGCAGGACTCGCGTTACGAGATCGGCCGCGTGGCCGATGTGTTCAAGTTCGCCTCGATCGAAGCGTTGCGTGACGATGGGCAGAGCTTTTCCTGCGATCTGACGCCGCATGGCAAGAAGCGGCGCGTGTTCTCACAGCGCGAGCCGCTGGCGGGCGTGATCGTCGCGATTACCCCGTTCAACCATCCGATGAACCAGGTTGCGCACAAGATCGCGCCGGCCATCGCGACCAATAATCGGGTGGTGCTGAAACCGTCGGAAAAGGTGCCGCTGTCGGCGCTCTATCTCGCCGACGTTCTATACGAAGCTGGTTTGCCCGCGCCGATGCTGCAGGTGCTGACCGGCGACCCGCGCGAAATCGCCGATGAATTGATCACGCATCCGTTGGCGGAGCTCGTCACGTTCACGGGCGGTGTGGCGATCGGCAAATACATCGCGGGCAAGGCGGCATACCGGCGCGTAGTGCTGGAGTTGGGCGGCAACGATCCGCTGATCGTGCTCGAAGACGCCGATCTCGACCGCGCGGCGACGCTTGCCGTGCAGGGCTCGTACAAGAACTCCGGGCAGCGGTGCACTGCGGTCAAGCGGATGCTGGTTCAAAAGAGCGTGGCTGCGGACTTCACCGATCTGGTCGTCGAGAAGACGCGGGCCTGGTCTTTCGGCGATCCGTTCGATGGGTCGAACCAGATGGGCACCGTGATCGACGTCGCCGCGGCGCAGCTCTTCGAGACCCGCGTGAACGAGGCGGTGGCGAGCGGGGCGCGTCTGCTGAGTGGCAACCAGCGCAACGGCGCGCTGTACGCGCCGACGGTGCTGGACCGCGTCGACCCTTCCATGACGCTGGTGCGCGAGGAAACCTTCGGACCGGTGTCGCCGATCATCACCTTCGACACGCTCGACGACGCCATCCGCATCAGCAACGGCACGCCGTTCGGGTTGTCGTCAGGCGTGTGCACGAACCGGCAGGATGCGATCACGCGGTTCATCAACGAATTGCGCGTGGGGACGGTCAACGTGTGGGAAGTGCCCGGCTACCGGATCGAGCTGACGCCGTTCGGCGGCATCAAGGACTCCGGGCTTGGCTATAAGGAAGGTGTTCAGGAAGCCATGAAGAGCTTCACCAATCTAAAGACCTTTTCATTACCGTGGGAGTGATAGCGTGGCATTGAGTGTGAAGGACATCCGTTCCCTGTTTGAACAGTACGGCAATCTGGCTTATAGCGGCGAGCCGGTGACGCAACTCGAACATGCCTTGCAGAGCGGCTTGTTGGCGGAAGAGGCTGGCGCTGACGAGGAACTGGTCGCCGCGGCGTTTCTACACGACCTCGGCCACCTGCTCAATCTGCAGGGTGAGACGCCGACGGAGCGGGGCATCGACGATCTGCACCAGTATTTCGCGCTGCCGTTCCTGCGGCCGGTGTTGTCGGAGGCGGTGTTGGAGCCGATTCGGCTGCACGTCGACGCCAAGCGCTGCCTGTGCGCCATCGACAATACCTATTTCGGCCAGCTTTCCGCCGATTCCGTGCGAAGCCTGGAATTGCAGGGCGGCATCTTCAGCAAGGAGGAGGCGGAGGCGTTTCTGCAGAAGCCTCACGCGGAAGACGCGTTGCGCCTGCGCAGATGGGACGATCTCGCCAAGGAAGAGAACCGCGCGACCCCGGATCTCGCGCACTATCTGGGCGTTGTCGAGCGAGCGATGCTTAAACACGCGGCTGTTTGAACTGCTTGAGGGTGGTTTGATTGAGGCGGCTTCGGCCCTACGCGCGCTTCCTCGTCTTCTGATTCGTTCGTCGTTTCCGCATCGTTTCTGGCGCAATCCATGCATATCAAAATAACGCTTGCAAGGCGCTGGGCGGCTCGCTAGAATCTCGCTCTTTCGTGCTTCGGACAACGGAGCGCGGGGGCGGGAGAGCCAGTAGTGGCAAGGCTTTCAGCGAAGTGGGCGGGTTGGGAAAGTTAGAAAAACCTGTTGACGACGTAGTGAAAGTTCTTCATAATCTCGTTTCTCTGCTGCTGATGCAGCGACGCAGAACGAAGCGGTGCCGGGTAGCTGGAAGTACGGTGCTGGTTCGGTAGTGGATGCGGACTCGATCTTTAAAAATTAACAGCCGATAAGTGTGGGCGCTTGATGCGCGATGCGAGGTGGATCTTTCGGGATCTGCCGGCAAGCAAAAGTATCAAGTCTCACACAGTAATGAAAGGAAGGTTTGACTGTCGCAAGATGGTTGGATCATTCGTCAGTACGTTGAGTGAGCGACCGGTTCCTAACGGAACCGAAAAACAGTAACAGGTTTGAACTGAAGAGTTTGATCCTGGCTCAGATTGAACGCTGGCGGCATGCCTTACACATGCAAGTCGAACGGCAGCACGGGGGCAACCCTGGTGGCGAGTGGCGAACGGGTGAGTAATACATCGGAACGTGTCCTGTAGTGGGGGATAGCCCGGCGAAAGCCGGATTAATACCGCATACGATCTGTGGATGAAAGCGGGGGATCCTTCGGGACCTCGCGCTACAGGGGCGGCCGATGGCAGATTAGCTAGTTGGTGGGGTAAAGGCCTACCAAGGCGACGATCTGTAGCTGGTCTGAGAGGACGACCAGCCACACTGGGACTGAGACACGGCCCAGACTCCTACGGGAGGCAGCAGTGGGGAATTTTGGACAATGGGCGAAAGCCTGATCCAGCAATGCCGCGTGTGTGAAGAAGGCCTTCGGGTTGTAAAGCACTTTTGTCCGGAAAGAAAACCTCGTGGTTAATACCCGTGGGGGATGACGGTACCGGAAGAATAAGCACCGGCTAACTACGTGCCAGCAGCCGCGGTAATACGTAGGGTGCAAGCGTTAATCGGAATTACTGGGCGTAAAGCGTGCGCAGGCGGTCCGCTAAGACAGATGTGAAATCCCCGGGCTTAACCTGGGAACTGCATTTGTGACTGGCGGGCTAGAGTATGGCAGAGGGGGGTAGAATTCCACGTGTAGCAGTGAAATGCGTAGAGATGTGGAGGAATACCGATGGCGAAGGCAGCCCCCTGGGCCAATACTGACGCTCATGCACGAAAGCGTGGGGAGCAAACAGGATTAGATACCCTGGTAGTCCACGCCCTAAACGATGTCAACTAGTTGTTGGGGATTCATTTCCTTAGTAACGTAGCTAACGCGTGAAGTTGACCGCCTGGGGAGTACGGTCGCAAGATTAAAACTCAAAGGAATTGACGGGGACCCGCACAAGCGGTGGATGATGTGGATTAATTCGATGCAACGCGAAAAACCTTACCTACCCTTGACATGTATGGAACCTGGCTGAGAGGTCGGGGTGCCCGAAAGGGAGCCATAACACAGGTGCTGCATGGCTGTCGTCAGCTCGTGTCGTGAGATGTTGGGTTAAGTCCCGCAACGAGCGCAACCCTTGTCCCTAGTTGCTACGCAAGAGCACTCTAGGGAGACTGCCGGTGACAAACCGGAGGAAGGTGGGGATGACGTCAAGTCCTCATGGCCCTTATGGGTAGGGCTTCACACGTCATACAATGGTCGGAACAGAGGGTCGCCAACCCGCGAGGGGGAGCCAATCCCAGAAAACCGATCGTAGTCCGGATCGCACTCTGCAACTCGAGTGCGTGAAGCTGGAATCGCTAGTAATCGCGGATCAGCATGCCGCGGTGAATACGTTCCCGGGTCTTGTACACACCGCCCGTCACACCATGGGAGTGGGTTTTACCAGAAGTGGCTAGTCTAACCGCAAGGAGGACGGTCACCACGGTAGGATTCATGACTGGGGTGAAGTCGTAACAAGGTAGCCGTATCGGAAGGTGCGGCTGGATCACCTCCTTTCTCGAGCTAACGCGTCAATGTGTTGAGCGCTCACGCTTATCGGCTGTGAAATTTAGACAGACTCAGGGGTCTGTAGCTCAGTCGGTTAGAGCACCGTCTTGATAAGGCGGGGGTCGATGGTTCGAATCCATCCAGACCCACCAAAGTCTTGTCTGGTGTGCTGATCGATAACCTCTGGGTATCAACAGGTAGAGATTATCTGTGCATGACTGGGGGATTAGCTCAGCTGGGAGAGCACCTGCTTTGCAAGCAGGGGGTCGTCGGTTCGATCCCGTCATCCTCCACCAATCCTCAATGCGTAGCGTTCTGTGAGAAGCAGAGCGTTGTGCATTGGCGATTGAGCCAGTCAGAGTGATACGCGGTTATAGCAACTGCGATATCGGCTGTCGTTCTTTAACAATCAGGAAGAAGTAGTAAAGAGATTCACGAAAGATCACTTAGAGATGGGTGGTTGAGTAGGTGAATCAGGGTTGTGATTGTATCAATGTATGAAAAGGTGATCGAAAGATTGCCTTGGAATACGGCGCAACACGAATACTCAACCTGTAGCGGCATGTGAATCGAGAGAGACACACCCGTTATAGGGTCAAGCGAACAAGTGCATGTGGTGGATGCCTTGGCGATCACAGGCGATGAAGGACGCGGTAGCCTGCGAAAAGCGGTGGGGAGCTGGCAAACGAGCTTTGATCCACCGATATCCGAATGGGGAAACCCGGCCCGTATGGGTCATCCGTAGCTGAATACATAGGCTACGTGAAGCGAACGCGGTGAACTGAAACATCTAAGTAACCGCAGGAAAAGAAATCAACCGAGATTCCCAGAGTAGTGGCGAGCGAAATGGGACCAGCCTGTACTCTTTATCTTCATTGTTAGTCGAAGGCTCTGGAAAGTGCCGCCATAGCAGGTGATAGCCCTGTAGACGAAAACAGCGAGGAAGAACTGGGTGTACGACAAGTAGGGCGGGACACGTGAAATCCTGTCTGAAGATGGGGGGACCATCCTCCAAGGCTAAATACTCGTGATCGACCGATAGTGAACCAGTACCGTGAGGGAAAGGCGAAAAGAACCCCGGGAGGGGAGTGAAATAGATCCTGAAACCGCATGCATACAAACAGTCGGAGCCTCGCAAGGGGTGACGGCGTACCTTTTGTATAATGGGTCAGCGACTTACATTCAGTGGCAAGCTTAACCGATTAGGGCAGGCGTAGCGAAAGCGAGTCCGAACAGGGCGTTCAGTCGCTGGGTGTAGACCCGAAACCAGGTGATCTATCCATGGCCAGGATGAAGGTGCGGTAACACGTACTGGAGGTCCGAACCCACTAACGTTGAAAAGTTAGGGGATGAGCTGTGGATAGGGGTGAAAGGCTAAACAAACCTGGAAATAGCTGGTTCTCTCCGAAAACTATTTAGGTAGTGCCTCGTGTATCACCTTCGGGGGTAGAGCACTGTCATGGTTGTGGGGTCCATTGCGGATTACTACGCCATAGCAAACTCCGAATACCGAAGAGTGCAATCACGGGAGACAGACATCGGGTGCTAACGTCCGGTGTCAAGAGGGAAACAACCCAGACCGCCAGCTAAGGTCCCCAAATATTGCTAAGTGGGAAACGAAGTGGGAAGGCTAAAACAGTCAGGAGGTTGGCTTAGAAGCAGCCATCCTTTAAAGAAAGCGTAATAGCTCACTGATCGAGTCGTCCTGCGCGGAAGATGTAACGGGGCTAAGCAATATACCGAAGCTGCGGATGCATATTTATATGCATGGTAGGAGAGCGTTCCGTAAGCCTGCGAAGGTGCATTGAAAAGTGCGCTGGAGGTATCGGAAGTGCGAATGCTGACATGAGTAGCGATAAAGGGGGTGAAAGGCCCCCTCGCCGTAAGCCCAAGGTTTCCTACGCAACGTTCATCGGCGTAGGGTGAGTCGGCCCCTAAGGCGAGGCAGAAATGCGTAGCTGATGGGAAGCAGGTTAATATTCCTGCACCATTGTTAAATGCGATGGGGGGACGGATCGCGGAAGGTTGTCCGGGTGTTGGAAGTCCCGGTCCTTGCATTGGAGAAGGCGCTTAGGCAAATCCGGGCGCGGAATTCAAGGGTGTGAGGCCATTCACTTCGGTGAAGAAGCAACTGGAAGTGGTTCCAAGAAAAGCCTCTAAGCTTCAGTTTAACAAGACCGTACCGCAAACCGACACAGGTGGGCGAGATGAGTATTCTAAGGCGCTTGAGAGAACTCGGGAGAAGGAACTCGGCAAATTGGTACCGTAACTTCGGGATAAGGTACGCCCCTGTAGCTTGACTGGCCTGCGCCAGAAGGGTGAAGGGGTTGCAATAAACTGGTGGCTGCGACTGTTTAATAAAAACACAGCACTCTGCAAACACGAAAGTGGACGTATAGGGTGTGACGCCTGCCCGGTGCCGGAAGATTAAATGATGGGGTGCAAGCTCTTGATTGAAGTCCCGGTAAACGGCGGCCGTAACTATAACGGTCCTAAGGTAGCGAAATTCCTTGTCGGGTAAGTTCCGACCTGCACGAATGGCGTAACGATGGCCACACTGTCTCCTCCCGAGACTCAGCGAAGTTGAAGTGTTTGTGATGATGCAATCTCCCCGCGGCTAGACGGAAAGACCCCATGAACCTTTACTGTAGCTTTGCATTGGACTTTGAACCGGTCTGTGTAGGATAGGTGGGAGGCTTTGAAGCGTGGACGCCAGTCTGCGTGGAGCCGACCTTGAAATACCACCCTGGTTTGTTTGAGGTTCTAACCTTGGTCCGTTATCCGGACTGGGGACAGTGCATGGTAGGCAGTTTGACTGGGGCGGTCTCCTCCCAAAGTGTAACGGAGGAGTACGAAGGTACGCTAGGTACGGTCGGAAATCGTGCTGATAGTGCAATGGCATAAGCGTGCTTAACTGCGAGACCGACAAGTCGAGCAGGTGCGAAAGCAGGTCATAGTGATCCGGTGGTTCTGTATGGAAGGGCCATCGCTCAACGGATAAAAGGTACTCTGGGGATAACAGGCTGATACCGCCCAAGAGTTCATATCGACGGCGGTGTTTGGCACCTCGATGTCGGCTCATCTCATCCTGGGGCTGTAGCCGGTCCCAAGGGTATGGCTGTTCGCCATTTAAAGAGGTACGTGAGCTGGGTTTAAAACGTCGTGAGACAGTTTGGTCCCTATCTGCCGTGGGCGCTGGATATTTGAAGGGGGCTGCTCCTAGTACGAGAGGACCGGAGTGGACGAACCTCTGGTGTACCGGTTGTCACGCCAGTGGCATCGCCGGGTAGCTATGTTCGGAAGAGATAACCGCTGAAAGCATCTAAGCGGGAAACTCGCCTTAAGATGAGATATCCCCGGGGCTTCGAGCCCCTTGAAGGGTCGTTCAAGACCAGGACGTTGATAGGTCAGGTGTGGAAGCGCAGTAATGCGTTAAGCTAACTGATACTAATTGCCCGTAAGGCTTGATCCTATAACAGGTGTGTCTTGCGATGATCGTTAGTGCTTCAGCACTTACGAGCATCCCACCCCCGAAGGGGGCAGGGACGCCACACACGGTTGAGTGATCAGTGTTGTGCCAGAAACAACACAACCCCAAGCTTGCCTGGTGAGCATCACCAGAAACTACTTCTTCCAGATTGGTTGGGCTGTCCCCAAAGACAGCGCAACAACAAGTCATGCCTGATGACCATAGCGAGTCGGTCCCACCCCTTCCCATCCCGAACAGGACCGTGAAACGACTCCACGCCGATGATAGTGCGGATTCCCGTGTGAAAGTAGGTAATCGTCAGGCTCCCCAGCAGCATCAGAAACCCCACCCCATAAAGGTGGGGTTTCTGCGTTTATGGCCGCCCGCCGCCCGCCGGCAAACGGCAAACGCCCGCGGGCGCGGACGAACACGAACAGACACAAACGAACACGTGGAAAACGGCCCGGAATACGCGCGAAACTATCCACGCGAACCCGCGCCTTCACTCCCTGCCCGGCCGCACCGCCTTCGCATAGCCCGTCAGTATCCAGATACGCCTGTCCCACCTCCACACCTGCGCGACTCACCCGCACCGCAGCCGCCCCCGGCACAGCCAGCGGCGCTCCCAACATCACCGCTGCTTCACTGCGGCACGACATCCCCGCCGCTGCTCGCACCCACAGGCACCGTGCCATCGCTCATCTGTGCTTTGTCGACTTCTGCAAGCAACGCCTCATCGCGTGCAATGACTTTGGGCAGATGCGTACGCAAGAATTCGACCCAAGTCCGTGTCTTCGCGTCGATGAACTTACGTGACGGGTACAGTGCGTAAATATTCATCTTCTGCGCTGTATATTCCGGCAACACGCGCACCAACGTTCCGTCACGCAAACCTGAAATCGCAGCGTACAGCGGCACCATGCCAATGCCCATCCCTTCACGAATCGCGACAATCAGCGACTCGGCGATGTTCACGTGCACCGGCCCATTCACCTCCATCGTTTCGCAGCCATTCGGCCCGTCGAGCACCCAATCGTGCGGCGGAAACGCCGGAGTGTGCAGAATCAAACACTCATGATGCGCCAGCTCAGCTGGTTTCTGCGGCGCGCCGTGAGTGCGCACGTACGCCGGCGAAGCGCACAAGATGCTGAAGGTCGTTCCCAACGGAAGCGACACGAGATCTGAATTAGGCAACGTGGAAGCGAGGATCACCGCGACATCCGCACTGCCTTCGAAAAGATCGGGCATGCGCTGCGACATCGTCAGTTCGACAGTCACCTCGGGATACAGCGCGCGATAGCGCGAAATAGCCGGCAGCACATAATGCTGACCAATGCTGGCAAAGCTATGCATCCGCAAAGCGCCGGTGGGGCGCTCGTGCGCGCAACTGGCTTCTTCTTCCGCGGTGCCGACATCTGCAAGTATCTGCTGACATCGTTTCAGATAACGTTCGCCTGCGGTCGTAAGCGCAAGCCGTCGCGTGGAACGATTCAGCAACCGAGTCCGCAGATGAGCTTCGAGTTCCGAAACCGCGCGGGACATCGCGCCAGTCGTTGAGTTGAGCGACTGCGCGGCGCCGGTGAAACTACCGGCTTCGACCACGCGCACGAACACTCGCATATTTTGTAACGTATCCATCGATCCTTCTATTTCACGGCAGAGGCCATATTGTCCGCCTGTCTCGGATGCGCATTGTTGTTCGTTTTGGAAGGAACGTTCCGCCTCGGTCCCCTTAATGCGCGCGTAGCATGCTCCTACAATCGGCGCCTTGCGTGCCGGAGTGAGCAACAGTGTTCTCCGGTGCGTCTTTCCGCGACCAACCGAGGTGTATTGCTTTCAAATGAAACGCGAACATGCGATCAGGCCGACGGCCGATTCCGTCCGGCAGTGGAGCGTCATGTTGCGATCGCTCAGTCCAGTCGTTCTGGATTGGGCTAATAGCGATGGCCTCGTCTGGCTGCATCTGCTGAAAACGGTCACCGCTGGTCTGCTGGCGCTGGGCATTGCGATGCTGCTGGATCTGCCGCAACCGCGCATTGCGATGACTACGGTGTTCGTGCTGATGCAGCCGTTCAGCGGAATGGTACTCGCCAAGAGTTTCTACCGAATTCTCGGGACTGCGGTGGGCACAGCCGCTGCGCTCGTGCTTGGTGCATTGTTCGTCCAGCAGCCCGAGTTGTACATGATCGGCATGATTTGCTGGGTCAGCGCCTGCATTGCGGCAGCGGTCCGGTTTCGGCATTTCAGGTGGTACGGCTTTGTGCTTGCAGGTTACACCGCTGCGCTGATCGGCATCCCGAATGTCACGGCGCCTCATGACCTGTTTCTGGCGGCGCTTACGCGCGCGGCGGAAGTGGCGGTCGGCATCGTGTCTTCGAGCGCGGTGAGCGCGCTGATCGTGCCACAACGATCGAGCCTTGCGCTGCGGCACACACTACAGTCTCGATACAGAAATTTTACTGCGTTCGCCGCCGACGTGCTGGTTCGCGGCCTTGAGCGTGGTCAATTCGAGCGACGCTTTGCGAATCTCGTCGATGAGATCGTCGGTTTCGAGGCGACGCGCACGTTTGCCGCCTTCGAAGATCCGGCCATGCGTTCCCGCAGCCAGCATCTCGGCCGTCTAAACAGCGAGTTTATGGATGCCTGCGCGCGGTTGCATGCGCTGCATCAGCTGCTCAAGCGTCTGCGTGTAAATGGTTCGATGGCGATCGCCACGGCGATCAAGCCGTACTTCCACGAATTGGCTGCGCTCATGGCGCAGCCGCCCGAGGCGACCGTCGACGCATCGCGCATGGCAGCCCGTTTGCAGCACTTTCAGGCGAGCTTGCCGCGGCGCGTGCGCGAAACGAGAAGGCCGCTGGAAGCTTCGCCTGCGGAATCGCTTGCGGACTTCGATACTGCTGCGGAACTGCTGTACCGGTTCGTCGACGAATGGATCCGCTACTCGGGGACCTACGCGTCGCTGACGCTGCGTAAGCAGGCAGGTCAGCCGCAAGCCACCAGCCGTTACGTGAGCAAAACCAACAGCTTTGTCGTCGCGATGACATTTATCCGCTCGGCCGTGGTCATGGCGATCGCAGGCTGGTTCTGGATCGCGACAGACTGGCCGAGCGGAGGCCTGGCCGTGATCGGTGCGGCACTGGTTTGCGCGCTGACATCGACCGCGCCGAACCCCTCGAAGATGGCCGTACAGATGGCCGTCGGCGCCGTGCTGGCGACCATGACCGGTTATCTGTTCACCTGCTACGTGTATCCCAACATCGACGGCTTTCCGCTCCTGTGCATCACGCTTGCGCCGGTGCTCGCGCTCGGTGCATTCGTCGCCACGCGCAAACTCGCGGCGGGATATGGGATCGGTTTCTCGGTGTTTTTTTGCCTGCTCGCCGGGCCCGACAACGTCGTCGCTTACGCGCCGGATCTGCTGATCAACAATGGCATTGCGCTTACCGCGTCGCTGTTGCTGGCGGCGCTTGTGTTCGCGATCGTTTTCCCGGCTGACATGCCCTGGCTCATCGGGAAAATCATGGGCGACCTGCGCGCGCAAGTCGTGTCTGCATGCAAGGACGAATTGCCGGGACTCAATCAACGCTTTCAGTCGAGCACACACGATCTGACTTCCCAGTTGCGCGTGCTATTGGCGCGACGCTCCCGGCGTCGCCGCGATGCTTTGCGCTGGATGCTCGCGACGCTTGAAGTGGGCCACGCCGTGATCGATCTGCGCAACGAAGCGGTCCGCGCGGAGTATGCGCACGCACTGCATCCGCGTTGGGGCAGCGCCGTCGAGCACACGCGCGACGACCTCGCGCGGCTCTTCGAGCGGCCCGGTGCGCGGAGTCTCGAACGCGCGCTGGCGTCCGTGAACTCGGCCGCGCGGATTGCGCAGGATGTGCTGCAAACGGTTCATGCCGAGCGCGACAAGCGTCACGACCTGCAGCGCATTTTGAGTTGCCTGCACTTTATCCGCACTGCGTTGCTCGACAAGGACGCACCGTTCAATGTGCGTTGAGTGATGGGCGCGGAGTCATGTGGCTTCAGTTATGTCGACATGAAGCATGTGACCTGAACCAGGTGGCCCGAATCAAGCGGCTTGAATCCAGTGGCCAAAATCCTGTCGCCCGAATCCTGTCGCTCAACTCATAAGCCTCGATTCACCGCCGTCACTCGCACACGCCACGATCCACCCTATACGCCGATCCTTCTTCAGGATGGAAAGATCACTTCCGGGCGGCCCCGTTTATCTGCGTGGATGGTAACCATATAGTTTCATCACTGCCTCGCAGTAATCGTAAGTCCTGGAGAGAGAAATGAAAGTGTTGAAAATCGCCCTGATCGCCTGCTCTTTGTCTGCTGTCGTCGCTCAGGCTCAAACGGCTCCCGCCGCCCCGCAACAGACCGCGCAAGCCACTGCGCAGCGCGACGCGAACGCGGATACGCGCGGCCGTGCCGCTGCGCCGGCAGCCAAAGCTGAAGAGTGCGTCGGGCCTGTGAGCTTCTGCAACATCTACTTCGGCAGCTAAGGCAGCGTCGCGCATCGCCCTTGAAATACGTGCAAGACCTGTCGCGAACATCTGACGCGCGACGAACTCCCCGGCCGCGACGCCGTCCTGTCGTGACGCCGCGGCGGGGGTGACAATCCGGCTATTGAGTGAAGCACACCGCAGACGTGCGCATCGGTAGGCCGGACTGGTGATTATGGAGAGACTGAGTTTTATGTACCAAGACCGGATTCGCTGCGCCTCGCTGCGCGGAAAAATCACTTCAGCCGCCGAAGCGGCGCTCCTGATTCAGGACGGCATGCGCGTCGGCGCGAGCGGTTTTACCCGCGCGGGCGATGCCAAAGCCGTTCCTGTTGCGCTTGCCGAGCGCGCGCGTCAGGAAGGCAAGCCGCTGCGCATTACGTTGATGACCGGTGCCTCGCTCGGTCACGATGTGGATCGCATGCTCACCGAGGCGCACGTGCTGGCTCGGCGCTTGCCGTTCCAGGTGGACAAGACGCTTCGTGACGCCATCAATCGCGGCGAGGTCATGTTCGTCGATCAGCATCTGTCTGAAACCGTCGAGATGCTGCGCGCGAACCAGCTCGGAAAACTCGACATCGCCATTATCGAAGCCGTCGCGATCACCGAGACCGGCGGCATTGTGCCGACCACGTCGGTAGGCAATTCGGCCAGCTTTGCGATTCTTGCCGACAAGGTCATCGTCGAAATCAATCTGGCTCAGTCGCTCGCGCTCGAGGGACTGCACGACATCTGGATTCCTGGCCGCAGGCCGCACCGTGAGCCGCTGCCGATCGTCCGTCCGCAAGATCGCGTCGGCACCAAAGCGATCGAGATCCCGCCTGAGAAGATCGCGGCGATCGTCATCACCGATATGCCTGACAGTTCGTCCACGGTGCTGCCGGCGGATGCCGAAACACAGTTGATCGCCGGTCATCTGATCGAGTTTTTCCAGCACGAAGTGGCGCACGGGCGCATGCCCCGGCAGTTGCCGCCGTTGCAGGCGGGCATCGGCACGATCGCCAATGCCGTGCTGGCCGGCTTTGTCGATTCGCCTTTCGAAGCCTTCGAAATTTACTCAGAAGTGCTGCAGGATTCGACCTTCGACCTGATGGACGCGGGTAAGGTAACGTTCGCCTCCGGCGCGTCGATTACGTTGTCGGCCACGCGCCAGGCGCAGGTGTTCGGCGAACTCGAACGCTATCGCGATCGTCTGGTGTTGCGTCCGCAAGAAGTCAGCAACCATCCGGAAGTGATTCGCCGGCTCGGTCTGATTGCGTTGAATACCGCGCTGGAATTCGACATTTACGGCAACGTGAATTCGACCCACGTGGGCGGCACGCACATGATGAACGGTATCGGCGGGTCCGGCGATTTCGCGCGCAACGCGTCGTGCGCGATCTTCGCGACCAAGTCGATGGCCAAGGGCGGTCGCATTTCGAGCATCGTGCCGATGGTGCCGCATTGCGATCACAACGAGCACGACGTGGACGTGGTCGTGACGGAGCAGGGACTCGCCGATTTGCGCGGGCTCGCCCCGCGGGAACGCGCCACGTTGATCATCGAAAATTGCGTGCATCCGCTGTATCGCGATGTATTGCGCGACTACTATCGGGAAGCATTGAAGGGCGGTGGGCAAACGCCGCATCAGTTGGATCAGGCCTTCGCCTTGCACACGCGGCTGCGTGATACCGGTTCGATGTTGCCGGCGCAGGAAGCGGGGCTTTAAAGTCGGACGGGTTTAACGTCAAACCGGCGTCAGGTGGCTTTCGCCCCTGACGCCGTGAGACTTCTCATGCGGCGCTCAGGTACCTCGCCGGATGAGGCGGATAAGAAACAATAGAATGACCGCGCCGATGACCGCGGTGATGATCGAGCCGATCCAGCCGCCGCCGAGCGAAATATGCAGCACGCCGGCGAGCCAGCCGCCGATGAACGCGCCGACAATCCCGACAATGATGTCGACGATCAGGCCGAAGCCGCCGCCCTTGACGAGCACACCTGCCAGCCAGCCGGCGATCGCGCCGATGATGAGCCATGCAATGATGCCGTGTTCCATAATCGAGACTCCATGGTTGAATGTGAAAAATTCACGGTGTCAGAGCTTAGTCGAAGGTTATGGGACAGTCCATATTCAGGACGCGGAATTAACATTGTCTAAATCTATTGCAAGCTAAGTGTAGACGATGCACGCGAATATGGGGAACTTACGCCCTATGCTTACTCAGGCGTCGGCTCCGCTTCTCTGGCCGTCCAGCTCACGCTGGAGACACTCTTTTCCATGCTGATGCGGCTGGCCATCTGTTCGAGCTTCGACTGATCTTTGGGATGCATTTTTAGCGTTGCCGTCACACGAATGCGTCCAGGGTCGTTTTCGACGTCTTCGCTCGTCAGGCTTTGAAACGACAACGGCGTCGAATACATGGAGTTGGAGACCGCGGTACGAATATGAATTTCGTCGGCCTCGCGGCAGACGATCGTCAGCACGTATTCGCGCACCAGGTCGGCGTTCGATACAGGCGTCGCGTTGATCATACGGCTGACTTCACGCAGCACGGTGTTGGTCAGCAGTACGACCACGGTGCCGGCCAGCGCCGGCCCGTAATGACCGGCGCCGCACAATACACCCACCGCCGCCGAGCACCACAAGGTCGCCGCGGTGTTGATTCCCTGAATGGAACCCTTGTCGCGCATGATCACGCCGCCGCCGAGAAAGCCGACGCCGGAGACCACGTATGCGGCGATCTGGGTGATGCCGGTCGTGCCGTTGCCGGTCAGCACGCCGAGCGTAACGAACAGGCACGCGCCGCTTGCGACCAGCGTGATGGTGCGCAAGCCGGCATTGCGCTGACGCATCTGCCGTTCAAGGCCGATCGCCACGCCACAGGCGAAGGCGGCGAGAAGCCGTAAGAGAAATTCGATTGTCATCGGTCTGCAAGGGTGAGGCGCGAGTTCGCACAGTGTGAACCTTGCGCGTGACACCGGCGCGTCCGTCCCGATGGGACAGGCGCGAGCAGTCGTGACGCAGCGCGCGAGCAAAGCGTCGCGACGCTCAAAGGCAAGGATGGCCGGCACGGCGTTCAGCCATGCGGATCTCACTGCAACTTGACTGGCAACAAGTGGGTAAGGGAATCAACGACGTGCACCGTCAGCCCGTAGGCAAGACGGCGACAGGCAAAGGCTGGCGCGGAAATCTTGCCGATCAGGCGATCGGGCGAATCGAAGCTCGACGGGTACTACTGCTACTGTCCAAGATCGTATTTCCGGATAAGTGAACTGGGCGGATTTTAGGCGCCTCTGCAAAATTAAGTCAAGCCACGATGAGGCGGGGCGACGAATGAGTTGCCCTGAATGTTTTGGGAAGTTTCCGTGCAAATCGGAGACCTATTCCCACACAAATACGGACTCCGAATGTTGACGGTATCCATCCCGGAAAACACACTGTCTGCATAACGCGGGCACTTGGTGCGGGCCTTGGCGCGTGATCCGCAGTTTTTTCCGGCGGTTCCGCTTACGCATTGTCCAGATGCCGTTGCGCCAGGATGCGCACTACGTGGCCGGTTCTTGGCGCTGCCTACCGCTTCTTTCCGTTTCCGCCGCCCATCCGAATTGAGGAATGTATGAAAGTTAAAGCTCTTGGTGTCATTGCCGGCGTGTTGATCGCAGCTGCTCCGCTCGTATCGTTCGCCGCGGCTTTGCCGGCGCCGTTTGAAGGTAGCAGCACGCTGCAGGCAGATGGCATCGTGAAGGCGGTCGATCAGGCAAACCATTCGGTCACGGTACTCGACGCGCAGGGCGGCGAAGCGTCGTTCAACGTTACCGATACGCGCAGTCTTGGGCAGATCAAGCAAGGCGGCAAGGTTCACATCCGCATGATGCGCAGTGCGGTGATAAGCGTCACGCGCAGTGCGGACGGGCAAAGCACGGCGGCCCAGTTTGGGCAGTCGAACGCGATTCAGAGCGTGACAGCCCGAGTCGAGGCCATTGACCATGCTTCCGGCATCATGGCGCTGAAAGGCGCGGACGGGTCGGTGTTCCATATACAGGGCCGCGACCCGGCAAAGACCGCGGGTGTGACGCCCGGCATGCAAGTGGTCGTGGCGTTCGCGCCGCAAGTCAGCGTGGCTGTGGCGCCCACGCAGTAACGGTGCCTCAATCGGGCTCGCCGGGCACGAGGCGCAGGCGCGTGATTTCGGAAGGCGCGCCCAAACGCTTCGGCGGCCCCCAGTAGCCGGTGCCCCGGCTCGTGTATACCCAGAGTCCGTTCAGCCGTGCCAGACCGGCGGTGAACGGCTGCTGAAACCGCACGAAGAAGTTCCACGGGAAGAACTGGCCACCGTGCGTGTGCCCGGAGAGTTGCAACGTGAAACCGGCTGCTGCTGCGGCCTCGGCAGAGCGCGGCTGGTGGGCGAGCAGTACCTTGATCAGCACGTCGCCAGGCGCACCGGCGAGCGCCGCGACCGGATCGCTGCGGTGCGACGGGTCGTGATGGCCCGCTGAAAAATCGGTCACGCCGGCGATCACGGCGCGTGCGCCGTCGTGGTCCACGATCACGTGCTCGTTCAGCAGGACATTCAGTCCCAGGCGCCGGAATTCGTCGATCCAGGCGTTGGCGCCGGCGTAATACTCGTGATTGCCGGTCACGAGAAAAGCGCCGTGGCGCGCGCTCAACCGTGACAACGGCTGCGTGTGTCGGGTCAGTTGCGGTACGCTGCCGTCCACGATATCGCCGGTGACTGCGATCAGATCCGGCTTGAGGCGATTCACCGCGTCGACGATTGCGTCCACATAGCGGCCTTTGATGGTCGGACCAACGTGAATGTCGCTGATCTGCACGATCGTGAAGCCGTCGAGCGCGGCGGGTAAATCGTCGATCGGCACTTCGATCGTTACGACCTTGGCGCGACGGCGAGCGTTGAACAGGCCGACAAGCGTGGAGAGCAGCGCGAGCACCGGCACAGCCGCTGCTGAACCGGTACGCCAGTGAGCGATCGCGATGGTGCTCGGCCAGATTGCGTCGACGGTCAGCAGTGAGGCGAGCACGAGGTCCCGCACGAAAGTCAGAACCAGCAGTGACGAGAAGAAGCCCATGGCCAGCAGACCGACCCACGCGAGCCGGTCGCTGAGCGGCTGTTGTTTGATGGTGCGCGCCAGCATGCCGAGCGGAATGATAAAGATCGACAGCACGAGCCACAGCGCACACAGCCAACGGCCGGCGGTATCGATCGGCATGTCCGGAATCAGACGCAAGCCGACGTAGATGTGCAGCAGGATGCCAATCAGAATGATGCGAACAAGAAACGATGAGCGGCGCATAGAGAGGATCAAGGCGGGAAGGGGCCGGCACGAGCAGAGGAGCGGCGGCTACTCGTCCGCTGCGGCAATGCAGTAATGGAACGAGCCGACCCATTCTACCGAGATGTGCAATCGCGTGCCGAGGGCGCCAAATTTGGTCGCGGGGTGACCAGCCGCCCACCGCCTGAAGTGCCCGAAAGGTACTGCAATGCACCATTAACGCGGCGTGCTTGACCCGTCCAGCCGGCTAATGCGGCGCAATTAAATGGGCTTTGAATTGTGCTCGGGCGTGAGCTATCCTGAAATAGAACCGGCTTGGATCAAAGCTAAAGCAAGGGCCACCGCGAAGGCCCCGCAGACCAGTAGCGGTTCTTTTTATCGCCGGCAGAAGGCGAGGCAGGAGGCGCAAATGAAGCTGCTCAGATCAGGCAACCCGTTCCGCCATGCGCACCACGCGCATCACGTCGGACGCGAGGGCAGCCATGTCATGCTGCCGCTCGTGGTCATATCGGTGATGGCGATCGGCTTGTACTTCGGCGTGCGCGATATCGACTTTTCCGAGTTGGGCAAAAGTGCGCTATTCGATGTCGTCATGCTCTGCGTTGCCCTCGGTATCGCTGGATTGTTTGGCGTCGTCGGGGCATGGGTCAGGTCAAGCGGTGACGACGCCGAAGAGGGCTTCTGTTTCATCGGCGCGCTGATCGGCGCCGTGGTGTTTTACGTGGCGCTCCTCCGTTGACCCTGCTCAACGGCGCCCGGGCGCCGTATGTCAGACGATCCGCGCGGCTTCGTCGAAAGCGAAGCGCGGGCTGCGCGGAAACAGCTTCGACGCGTCGCCGTAGCCCAGATTGATCAGGAAGTTCGACTTTACGGTCGTGCCGGCGAAGAAAGCTTCGTCGACCTTGGCGGCGTCGAAACCCGACATGGGACCCGTGTCCAGGCCTAGCGCGCGGGCGGCGAGAATCAGATAGCCACCCTGCAGCGTCGAATTACGAAATGCCGTGTCGGCGATCGCCTTGTCGTTACCCGCGAACCAGCTGCGCGCGTCGGCGTGCGGAAACAGCTTCGGCAGATGCTCGTAAAACGCCATATCCATCCCGACGATCACCGTGACCGGCGCTGCCATCGTCTTCTCGAGATTGCCTGCAGACAAAGCCGGACGCAGCTTCTCCTTGCCTTCCTCCGTTTTGACGAAGACAAAGCGGCCCGGGCTCGAATTGGCCGAGGTCGGGCCGAGCAGGACGAGTTCGATGAGTTGTTCGAGCACGGCGTCCTCGACGGGTTTCGCCTGCCAGCCGTTATGCGTGCGCGCTTCGCGAAAAAGCTGATCGAGCGCCTGGTCGGAGAGAATCATGTTGGGGATCCTTTGAAGGTTGCGTGTGGGGAATGAATACGACGGTCACGAATGGAAGCGCAAGTGGCGCGCGTGAGCGTCGTCCTGGTTGTCGCCATAATAGCCAGGGTTTTCAACCGCTCGCGCTTTGAGCGCGCGATCATACCAGGCAATCTCATGACGGATCTTTTCGCGCATTCTTCCGATGCTTTGCCGACGCCCGACGTCGACTGGTATCCCGATTGGCTGCCGCCCGCGGAGGCGGCGCACGCCTTGACGCAACTCGTCGAAGAAGTCGAATGGCGTCAGGACATGATGGGCACGCCCGCCGGCCGCGTGCCGCTGCCGCGGCTGACTGCGTGGCAGGGCGAACCCGACGCCGTCTACGTTTACTCGGGAATTCGCAACGTGCCGCAACCATGGACGCCGACGGTTGCCGAACTGAAGGCCGCCGCGGAGTCGGTTTGCGACGCGCGTTTTAATAGCGTGTTGATCAACCGCTATCGCAGCGGCACCGACAGCATGGGCTGGCATGCCGACCGCGAGCCCGAACTCGGCGCTCAGCCGGTGATTGCGTCGGTGAGCCTGGGCGTCGCGCGCACGTTCGACCTGCGGCATAACAAGACCGGCGTCGTGCAGTCTTTTTCGCTCAAGGGCGGCAGCTTGCTGGTGATGAAAGGCAACACGCAGGCGGATTGGCGGCACCGGGTGCCGAAGGAGCCGCGCGTAGCGGGCGAGCGGATCAATCTGACTTTCCGATGGGTGACGCCGCGCAGGGAGGGGCGGTAAATCGCCGGTCGATGGGGCGCCAATCTGAACCAGCGGCAGTTTGGGACAGGCGCCAGCCCCAAAGAAGCATCACCCACGTAAGCACATAAAAAAGCACAGAGCGGATTCCACGCCAGCCGCCATCAGCCAAACGACGCCCAAATCTCGCCCAAGCGCCGCGCTCCCACCGACATCGCGGTCTATACCAAAATCGATATCACTGACGCGAATCATTTGATTGGACGGTTAACGCCCCGCACACTACGCTACATCACGATCCACGCACCGTGAGGGCCGCAATGGCTGGACGGGTGAGATGGATCGCTTGAATAACAACGATCAGGAGACAGTCATGGCGAATTCACGACGCGCAGCATGTCGTGCGTTGAGCGCACTCGCACTCTGCGCGGGTTTTGGCGCGCTGACGCTGGCCGCGCCGGGCGCTTACGCGCAAGACAAACAGATTACCCTCGGCTTTGCCCAGGTCGGCGCGGAAAGCGCGTGGCGAACCGCCAATACCGAGTCGGTCAAGTCCGCGGCGGCGGACGCGAAGATCAAGCTCAAATTCTCCGACGCGCAGCAAAAGCAGGAAAACCAGATCAAGGCGATTCGCTCCTACATCGCGCAGAAAGTCGACGTGATCGCCTTTTCACCGGTGGTCGAGTCGGGCTGGGAGCCGGTTCTGCGCGAGGCTAAAGCCGCAAAGATTCCGGTGATCCTCACCGACCGCAACGTCGACGTGAAAGACACCTCGCTGTACGTCACGATGATCGGATCCGACTTCCTGGAAGAAGGGCGGCGCGGCGGTCACTGGCTCGCGGATCACTATAAGAGCGAGCAAGGCCCCATCAACATCGCCGAACTCCAGGGCACCGTCGGATCGGCGCCAGCCAACGATCGGCACTCCGGTCTGCTGGAAGTCATCAAGAACGATCCCAAGTTCAAGATCATCGCCTCGCAAAGCGGAGACTTCACGCTCGCTGGCGGCAAGCAGGTCATGGAGGCGTTCATCAAGACCTATGGAAATAAAATCAATGTGGTCTATGCGCATAACGACGATATGGCGCTAGGCGCCATCCAGGCGATGGAAGAGGCCGGCATGCATCCGGGCAAGGACATCACCATCGTTTCGTTCGACGCCACCAAAGGCGGCTTCCAGGCTATGGCTGCCGGCAAGATGAACGTGGACGTGGAGTGCAGTCCGTTGCTGGGACCGCAATTGATGTCGGCGGTGAAGGATGTGGTGGCCGGCAAGCCGCTGCCCAAGCGTATCCTGACAGAAGAGACAGTGTTCCCGATGAGCGTCGCTGCGCAAACGCTGCCAACACGTAAATACTGACATTAAGTAAATCAGGCTTCCTGATTGTGACAAGCGTGCCCGGCCGCGTAGACGAAAGAGTAGACGAAGGCGCAGCCGGGAAGCGCCGTACCGACAGATCGAAAAAGGTTTCTCCAGCGGTGCCTGGCCGTCCGACTGCTTGGGCAGCGGACGGCCTCTTTTGCGCGCAGCCCCGCTGGAGGCCGCCGAACCACGCACCGCCGATCGAGCGAGGCCTATGACGCATCACCCTTCCAGTTCAAAGCCGCTGGCTGGCGCCGCCGCAATCCTGCCCGGCGGCGCCGCGAGCGCACTCGAACCCGTTCTCGCCACTGCCGGCGTCAGCAAGACATTCCCGGGCGTGAAGGCGTTGCAGCGCGTCGATTTCCGCCTGTTCCCCGGCGAGATTCACACATTGATGGGACAGAACGGCGCCGGCAAATCTACTTTGATCAACGTGCTCACGGGCGTGGTCGCGCCCGAGGCCGGCACTATTCGCCTCGGTGGCAAGGTGGTGGCGTTTGCCTCGCCGCAGGAGGCCGAAGCGGCCGGCATCCGCACGCTGTATCAGGAAGTGAACCTGTGCTCGAACCTCTCGGTGGCGGAGAACATATTTGCGGGCCGGCAGCCGAAGCGCTTTGGCGCGATCGACTGGAACGACATCAAGCGGCGGGCTCAAGCCGCGCTGGCGCGCCTCGACGTGACGCTCGACGTCACCCGTTCGCTCGACGCCTATCCGATCGCCGTACAGCAGATGGTCGCCATCGCGCGGGCGCTCTCGGTCGATGCACGCGTGCTGATCCTCGACGAGCCGACCTCGAGCCTCGATGACAGCGAAGTTGCGCAGCTGTTCAAAATACTTCGGCATCTTAAGCAGTCTGGCATTGCGATTCTGTTCGTTACGCATTTTATCGAGCAGACGTATGCCATTTCCGATCGCATTACGGTAATGCGCAATGGCGAGCGCGAAGGCGAATATCTCGCACGCGATCTGCCAGCCGATCAGCTTGTGTCCAGGATGGTCGGCCACGAGCGCATGAGCGCGCGATTGCGCGAAGCGGCGCACGCAAGCCACGACGGCCACAACGGCCATGCAGGGCCGCAGGGTGCGCAGGCCGGCCAGCCGTTCATGGCGTTGCGCGGCGTCGGACGGCGCGGCTCGATGCAGCCGATCGACCTCGACGTGCAGCCGGGGCAGATTCTCGGCCTTGCCGGTTTGCTCGGCTCGGGCCGCACGGAAACCGCGCGGCTCCTGTTTGGAGCCGATCGCGCCGACAGCGGCACGATGCTGGTGGAAGGCCGGCCCGTGCGGCTGCGTTCGCCACGCGACGCGGTGCGCCACGGCATCGGCTATTGCGCGGAGGACCGCAAGAAAGAAGGCATCGTCGCCGAGCTGTCGATCCGCGAGAACATCCTGCTGGCGTTGCAGGCAAGGCGCGGATGGTGGCGCAAGATCAGCCGGCAACGCGCGCGCGAACTGGCTGATCTATGGATCGAGCGGCTCGGCATCAAGGCGTCGGACGCGGAACAGCCGATCGGCTTGCTGTCCGGCGGCAATCAGCAGAAAGCGCTACTGGCGCGCTGGCTCGCCACCGATCCCAGGCTGCTGATACTCGATGAACCCACGCGCGGCATCGACATCGCGGCCAAGTTCGACATCATGGATCGTCTGCTGGCGCTGTGCGCGAGCGGCCTGAGCATCCTGTTCATTTCGTCGGAAATCAGCGAGGTGCTGCGCGTCAGTCATCGCGTAGCCGTGTTGCGCGACCGCCGCAAAATCGCCGAAGTGAGCGGCCAGGCCTCCAACGAAGACAATATCTATCGACTTATCGCGGGGAGCGGCGAATGAAGCTATCGAACTGGATCGCGCGCGACGGCGCCGAGCGTCCGTTGATCTGGCCGTGCGTGACGTTGCTGTTGCTGTGCGGCCTGAACCTGTGGGTCAATCCGCATTTTCTGTCGCTGCGCATGCTCGACGGCCATCTGTTTGGGGCTCCGGTCGATGTGCTGAATCGCGCAGCGCCGCTGGTGCTCGTCGCAACCGGCATGACACTGGTGATCGCGACGCGCGGCATCGACATTTCGGTGGGCGCGGTGGTGGCGATCGCGGGCGCCGCCGCGGCCACCATTCTGGCGACCCAGCCGGTGGCGTCCGCCGGACTGATTGCGCAGGCGCTGCTGGCTGCGTTGATCACGGGTTTGCTGAGCGGCATGTGGAACGGCTTGCTGGTGTCCTTCGTCGGCATGCAGCCGATCATCGCCACCTTGATACTGATGGTCGCCGGCCGTGGCGTCGCGCAATTGCTGACAGCAGGGCAGATCATTCCGATCGGCGCGCCGGGCTATCTGTTCGTGGGCGGTGGTTACTGGCTCGGCGTGCCGTGTTCGGTCTGGATCGCCGCGGTGGCGGTGCTGGCCACCGCCGCGCTCGTCGAAGGCACGGCGCTCGGGCTTTTCATCCGCGCGATCGGCGTCAATCCGGTCGCCACGCGTCTGGTGGGTCTGCGGTCCAAGGCGCTCGTCTTCGCGGTGTACGGTTTCTCGGGGTTGACCGCGGCAATGGCGGGCATTCTCATCAGCTCGAACGTGCGTAGCGCCGATGGCAACAATGCCGGTCTGCTGCTCGAACTGGACGCGATTCTCGCGGTGACGCTCGGCGGCACCTCGCTGCTAGGCGGCCGCTTCAGTCTGGTGGGCACGGTGCTGGGCGCGCTGATCATTCAGACGCTGACTTACACCACCTATTCGATCGGCGTGCCGCCCGAGGCCACGCTCGTCGTCAAGGCGGCCGTGGTGCTGGCGGTGAGCCTGATCCAGTCGCCGGCGGCGCGCTCGCTCGCCATGTCGTTCGGCGTGTCGGTCCGCCGGTCGCTCGTCAAGCAACATGGAGCGGCGCAATGAGACGAATCCTCGAAGCATGGGCTCATATCGTCGATCCGCGCACGCTGCCGATTGCCGTCACGATCCTGCTGTTCTGCGCGCTGTTCGGCTTCGGCTCGGTGATGTACACCGGCTTCTTCTCGTGGCAAGTGCTGCTCGATCTGCTGGTCGACAACGCGTTCCTGCTGATCGTGGCGATCGGCATGACGTTCGTGATCGTGTCCGGCGGCATCGACCTGTCGGTGGGCTCGGTCGTCGCGCTGACGACCATCGTCGAGGCGGTGCTCTCCGAGCACATGCATTGGCCCGTGTGGGCGATCCTGCCGATCGTGTTGCTGATGGGCACCGTGTTCGGCGCGGTGCAGGGCGCGTTGATCCACTTCTTCCGCTTGCAGGCTTTCATCGTCACGCTGGCCGGCATGTTCTTCGCGCGCGGCCTGTGCTTTCTGATCACGACGCAGTCGATCACCATCACCGACGCGACGTTCCAGAAGATTTCGGCGTTTCGTCTCGACATCGGCGTCGGCTCGGTCACCGCCAACGTGCTGATTGCGTTCGTCACGCTGCTGGCAGCAATCTACGTCGCACATTTCACGCGCTTTGGCCGCAACGTGTACGCGATCGGTGGCAATGCGCGCTCGGCCTTGCTGATGGGCTTGCCGGTCGCGCGCACACGCGTCGGCGTGTATGCGCTGAGCGGCTTCTGTTCGGCGCTCGGCGGCGCGGTCTTCACGTTCTACGTATTGTCGGGCTACGGTTTGCAAGGGCAGGGCATGGAACTCGATGCGATCGCGGCGACCGTGATCGGCGGCACACTGCTGACTGGCGGGGTGGGCTATGTGATCGGCTCGCTGTTCGGCGTCGGCATTCTCGGCACGATCCAGACGCTGATCACTTTCGACGGCACGCTCAGTTCGTGGTGGACCCGCATCGTGATCGGCGCGTTGCTCTGCGCATTCTGCCTGTTGCAACGCCTGATCGAGCGTCACGCGAAATCAGTGGGGCGCCCTGGCGGCACCGGCGCAGTCGTGACCGCGGGACGCGAACGCGGGCACGCGGACGGATCGGCGCCGCCGGACTCGCATGTGATTGGACGCGCGCCCGAACAGGCGTGAGCAGTGCGGTGGTGCCTCACGCGCTGAGCTGCCGTCCTCGGGTTTCGGGCAGCGTCAACGCAGCGAGGATCACGACACCGTACGCCGCCGCCGCGAACACGCCGATCGCGTGGCCGAGCGTCATCGTTTGCGAGACGTAGCCGATCAGGAACGGAAACGTTGCGCCGATTGCCCGCCCGAAGTTGTAGCAAAAGCCCTGGCCGGAGCCGCGCATGCGGGTGGGAAACAGCTCGGTGAGGAACGCGCCCATGCCCGAGAAAATGCCGGACGCGCAGAAGCCGAGCGGGAAGCCGAGCACCAGCATCGACAGATTGTCGAGAGGCAGTTGCGTGTAGATCAGCGCAATCGCGCACGACGCCAGCGCGAACGCGATGAAGGCACGCTTACGCCCGATCCTGTCGCTGACATAGGCGCCGGTGAGATAGCCGCAGTACGAGCCGACGATCACCACGCCCAGATAGCTGCCGGTGCCGATCACGCTCAGATGCCGTTCGGTTTTCAGATACGTCGGCAGCCAGGTCGTCACTGCGTAGTAGCCGCCTTGTACGCCGGTTGCCAGCACCGATGCGCGCAGCGTCGTCCACAGAATCTCGCCACGGAAAATGTCGAGCAGCGAGGTGCGCGTTTGCGAGGCGGCCTGCGCCGCTTTCTGCTGCCGATGCACCTCGGGCTCGTCGACGAAGCGTCGGATCCAGATCACGAACGGCGCCGGCGCGATACCGATGGCGAACAGCACACGCCACGCGTAATCGGGCGGCACGAGCGAGAACACGGCCATGAAGAGCAGCGTGGAAATGCCCCAGCCGATCGCCCAGCCCGCCTGCACGAGGCCCACCGCTTTGCCGCGATCGCGTGCACGGATCACTTCGCCGATCAACACCGCGCCTGCCGTCCACTCGCCGCCGAAGCCGAGGCCCATCAGCCCGCGCGCCCATAGCAATTGCGCGAAATTCTGCGCCAGCGCGCAGGCCAGCGTGAAGACGGCAAACCAGAGAATCGTGATCTGCAAGGTTTTGACGCGGCCGATGCGATCCGACAGCACGCCGGCGGCCCAGCCGCCGAGCGCCGAACTCAGCAGCGTGACGGTGCCGATCAGGCCGGCATCCCCGCGCGTGATGCCCCATGTCGCGATCAACGTCGGAATGACGAAGCTCAGGAATTGCGTGTCCATCGCGTCGAGCACGTAGCCGATCTTGCAACTCCAGAAGGCGCGCTTCTCACTGCCGGAGATCTGCCGATACCACGCGAACGGGCCTTTCCCTGTGCCGGATGCGCCGTAAGTTTCAGCGTCGGCGGTCAACTGCGCTTCGGTTTCCATGCTTGCACTCCGGTCGTCTTGGGCCGCGGCTCGTCGCGCGGCAGGTGAGGGAAAAACGCGTTGGCTACAGCACCGCGAGCGTGGTGTTGGGAATGTCGGTCACGAGCATGTGTCCCGGCTTGTGAGCGATCGCGAACGGCAGACGCGCGCTTTCGATGGCGGCTTGCGGTGTGACACCGCAAGCCCAGAACACGGGCAGTTCGTCGCTGCGCACTTCGACGGCGTCGCCGAAATCGGGACGCGCCAGATCGCGAATGCCGATCAGCGACGGATCGCCGATATGGACCGGCGCGCCGTGCACGGCGGGAAAGCGGCTGGTGATCTGGATCGCGCGGATGGCGTCGGCGGCCTTCATGGGCCGCATCGACACGACGCGGTTGCCGCCGAATACGCCGGCCGCCACGTTGCGCTCGCGCGTGCGATACATCGGCACGTTGACCTGCTGTTCGATATGACGTAACGCGATGCCTTCGCGCCGCAACATTTCTTCGAAGGAAAACGAGCAGCCGATCGCGAACACCACCAGGTCGTCGCGCCACAGCTCGTCGAGACTGCGCACTTCCTCGGCGCGCTCGCCATGCCGGTACACGTAAAACGCCGGCACGTCGTTGCGGATGTCGAGATCGGCGCCGAGCGCGGGCACGCGCCAGTCGCCCGGTTCGCCGATGCCCAGCAGCGGACACGCTTTCGGGTTGAGCGTGCAGAAGCGCAGAAAATCGTCGGCGTATTGATGGGGCAGGATGGCGAGGTTGGCTTGCGCATAATCTCCGCAGTAGCCGGCGGTGGGACCGGACAATCGGCGAGCGCGAATCTGCTGACGAAACTCGGATGGCGTGTAGGACATGAACTGCTCGGCTCCAGGTAGACCGGTGTGGCTGAAAACACTACAGCGTTGCGACCCAGATTAGTAACGTCAAAAATATCCATCCAGCGAGTTTTTATTGCGTTTCGTTAAATTAAACTTAACAGCGCCGCAGCCGGTTTGCGGCGATGATCGCGTGCATTCCGCCGCTGTTGAGAGAGCTCCGCAATGAATACCCGCTTTGTCGAAACCTTTCTGACGCTCGCCCGCCTAGGCAGTTTTCGCGCGACCGCCACCGCCATGCACGCGACGCCCGCCGCGATTTCGTTGCGCATCAAAACGCTCGAAGCCGAGTTGGGCGTCGAGTTGATCGAGCGCGATGCCGCTGACTTTCAGCTCACCGCCAATGGCGAGCGGCTGCTCGCGCATGCGCGCTCGGTGGTGCAGGCCACGCGCTCGCTGCAACTGGCCGCGCAGGACGAGACGCAAGTGGCGACGCGATTGCGCCTCGGCGTGATCGAGACGGTGGTGCATAGCTGGCTGCCGGACTACATCCGGATGCTGAACCTCGAATACAACCGCATCGTCGTGGACCTCACGGTCGATTCGAGCGCGATACTCGGACCGCGTTTGCGGGCGGGCGAACTGGATCTGGTGATTCAGGTGGAGGAAACCGCGGAGCACGAGGCGTCGATCGTCTCGACCTTGCTGGCGAGCTATCCCGTGCGCTGGATCGCGCGCAGCGATCTGATACCGGCCAGCCGCGCGAAACATGTGCAGACGGTATTGAGCAAGCCCGTGCTGACGTTCGGCCGTGGCACCGCGCCTCAAATCGCGGTCGAAGGGATCGTGCAGGCGCTCGCAAAGCGCGCCGGCGTGCCGCTCGCGCAGACGCAGGTGACCTGCATGCCGTCGGTCGCTGTGATCGTGAAACTGCTGCGCGACGGTTATGGGGTGGCGGCCGTGCCCGCGTTATTCGTCGAGCCTTATCTGACCCGTGGCGAACTGGGCCAATTGCAGGTACGGCCATTGCCGCCACCGATCGACGTCGCGATGTACTACCGCGACGATGCCGACGTCGGTGTGCTCGCGGCATCCCGTGTCGCGCGCAACGCTTGCGATCAGTATGCGAAGGCGATGGGGCGGCAGTTGATCGGGAAACGCTGAGGCATGCTGACGAAAACGGCGTGGCTCATTCAGTGCGCCTCCAGACGCCGTCGCACAGTGGCCACGAGCCGATCGAACGGGAACGTGCTGGCCGCAAGCGCGGCGGTATCCGGAAAGTACTCGCGCGCAATGTCGGTCAATACCTGTCCCGGCGGCGCTTCGATCAGCACACGCGCGCCCATCTCCTGCATCACGGTGAGCGCGTCGAACCAGCGCACGGTGTAGCGCATGTTGGTCGCGAGATCGTCGCGGATCGCGTCCGCCGTGTACAAAGGACGTCCACCGCGATTGCCGACATACGTACTGTGCGGCGCGTGAAAAGGCACGTCCTTTGCGTAGGCGGCCAACTCGCCCGTGGCCTGCGCGAGCAGTTCGCAATGCGACGGCACGCTCACCGCGAGGCGCGTGGCCTTGCGCGCGCCGGCGGCCAGCGCGCGTGCGATGAAGGCGTCGAGCGCTTCGTTCGCGCCCGCTATCACGATCTGGCGCGGCGCATTCACGTTGCCGATGTAGACATGCTGGTGGTCTTCATCGGCATGCCGTACGGCGAGTGTTTCCACTTGATATTCGGTCAAACCGGATATGGCGGCGAGACCGTAGCCGGATGGGTAGGCCGTTTCCATCAGCTCGGCACGGCGGCGAACCATCTTCAGCGCATCGTCGAAATGAATCGCGCCGCAGCTTATCGCCGCTGCATAGGCGCCGACCGATAAGCCCGCGCTGATCTCCGGCACGAGCTGTTCATCGGCCAGCGCGCGCGTGAGCGCCACGCCTGCCACCGTCAAGCCGATCTGCACGGCGACGGTCGAGCGCAGAGCGTCCGGCGTGTCCAGTGTGAGCACATCGACGCCGAGCACCTGCGAGGCTTCCTCGAGTGTGTCGCGCACTGCATGATGCCGAGGCAGGCGATGCAGGAACCCATCGGTCTGCGCGCCTTGTCCGGGGAAAAGCAGGGCGAGCATCAGGCGTGGCTACCGTGGGTCGCGGTGGCCCACGGATCGGTAATCAGGCACGGGCCGCTCGCATGGCGTGCCATCACGCGCGATTTTCCCGCGGCCCATTCGGCCAGCGCCACGCCACCCGCGGGCGTTTCGAGTTGCGCGTCCACGCGAACGCCCACACGTTGCGCCAGTACCTGCAGGTGATCCAGCAATTCAATCGCGTGGTTTCGCGCGAGCGGTTTTTCGTCCATTCGGATGAGCAGATCGAGATCGCTCGACGCCGTCACCGTCGCCACGCGTGTGGCCAGTTCAAAGCCGGCGCTGCCGCTCGGGCCCCACGTCAACGCGGCTAACGGGCCGGCCGCGTCGTCCTGCAACGCGGCGAGCGCGGCGAGCGCGGCGAACGCGGGCAATGCGCCGCGCCCTTCGAGCGGGGTGCATGACGCCAGCGCTTCCGGCGACACGGCGCTCACTACATCCGCCGACGACGCCCACGTCCCGTAGCGTTGCGAGCGCCCGGCACCGCGCATACCGATTGCAACGAACCCTTCAGCCGCCAGTGCGCGTCTGACGACCGCATACGGCGCGCGTCCGAAAGCCTCGCGCACCCACGCCGGTTCGCCCTCGAAAGCCTGCAAATGTCGCAAGCGCAGCAAGTCATGCGGCCGCCACCGCGCACTGCACGACAACGCGTGGTCGATTGCAAACGGCGGCGCGGCGCACACCTGCATCACGCGGCATCCCATTGTTCGGCGAGACGGCGGCGCACTTCGATCGACGCCGCGCGGTTCTTCTGCGCCGCCGCCGATTCCAGCCGATGCGCGAGGTTGCGGCGACCATCGTCGCGCACGCTGCGAATCTGTTCGCTCAGAACTTCGCGCACGCGCTCGATCTGCGCGGCGTCGGGCGCGTCGGCATCGATGCCGTCGATCAACTGGTCCAGCAGGCCGAGCTTGGCGAACGACGCCATCGAGTACGACATCGGCACGATGGTTTCGCCGAGTGCGTCGAGTGCTTCGACCGTGCGGCGCGTGACGCGCGCGGCGGCTTCCTTGCCCATGGCGTGAACCATGGTGCCGGGCGCGTCGAGCGCGACGATGCGGTTGGCCTGATAACCGTGCGCGAGGAAGGCGCCCGACATCGCCGGTCCGACGATCAGCGCGATCACGGGATGACCCGCGTTGCGCGCGGCCGCGTAGGCGTCGACGGCCGCCGCACAGGCGAGGTGAATGCCGAGCATTTCCTCGCGATAGCCGTAAGCCTGACTTTTCACGTCGACGATCGCGACGATCGGGCGGCGTGTGCCGCTCGCTTCGTCTCGTGCAATGACGTCGCGCACGGCGCGAGCGAGCCGCCAGCCCTGTTCGAGGCCGACCACGTTGTCGGTGGCGCGAGGAAAGCGGTTTGATGGATCGGGCACCACCGAGAAGAAGTGGACGGTTTCGCCGCCGAGTTGCGCGTCGCCGCTCCACACGGGCGCCTGGCTGGCCGATTCGCCGGCGAGCGCCTGGAACCAGCGCGCGCCGCGGCTGAGTTGTACGTCGCTCATGCTTGCTCCTTGCGCAATGCGTTCTGCTCGTTCTGCGCCTGACGGTTGAACACGTCGCGCATGGTTTCCGGCGTGACGCTGGCGGGATCGATCCGCGCGAGCCGGTTCAGAAAAAGGTCGACCTGTTCGGTGCGATGCGCGGCCGGCACACCTTGCGTGAACGCGGAACGCACGGCGGCGCGCACCGCGTCGGCATCGTCGTCGACCAGTTGATCGGCGAGCGCGGTTGCCGTTCGCTGTTCGCCGCCGATCAGTTGCCACACGCGGCGGCGATCGCTGGCGTCGAGTTCTTCGATGCCGGCTTCCTGTTCGATCACTTCGGGGCCGTTCATGCCAAGCCGCCCCTGCTTCGTGACGACCAGATACGAGCACAGCGCAGCCGCCAGCGACATGCCGCCAAAGCAGCCGACCATGCCCGCGATCACGCCGACCACCGGCACATGCCGGCGCAGCGCGACGATCGCGGCCTGAATCTCGGAGATCACCGCGAGGCCGAGGTTGGCTTCCTGAAGCCGCACGCCACCGGTTTCGAACAGCACGACCGGCCGCACGATCTTGCCGTGTTCGCAGTCGCGCAGGGCCAGTTCGAGCGCCGCGGCGATCTTGCTGCCCGACACTTCGCCGATGCTGCCGCCCTGGAACGCGGATTCGATCGCGGCGACCACGGCGGGCTCGCCGTCGATGGTGCCGCGCGCGATCACGCAACCGTCATCCGCCTGGCAGACGACGCCTTGCAGCGGCAGCCACGGCGACTCGATCCGGTCGAACGGGCCGAGCAGTTCGCGGAAGGTGCCCGCATCCAGCAGCGAGCGGGCGCGTTCGCGCGCCGGCAGTTCGATGAAACTTTCGCGCAGCATCGGCGCGGGTTGAGTGCTCGCAACCGTGTTCATGCGTCGTCTCCCTGTTCGGCGGCTTCGACGGCTTCCGCTAGCCGCAATGCGACCACGCCGGGCGTCGCGCCGAAGTCGTTGATTTCGATTTGCGCGGCGCCGTCGTAGCGGGTGAAGAAGCGGTCGAGCACGCTTTTCCAGATGTGGCTGTAGCCGTCCACGCTGGTGCGCACGACCACATGCGCGCTCAGCGCGCCGGACGGATCGGCGGGCGAGAGCAATACTTCCAGGTCGCCCGAACCCACCACGCCGACATGCGCGCGGGTCGTGACGGCGCGTTGCGCCGGATAGTCGAAGGTCAGATGTTCCATGAGTCCTGGCTCCCGCTGGCGTCGTGATGCGCCAGCATGTCGAGAAAGAGAGTGGCGGCGAGCAGATCGGCTGCGCCGCCGGGCGATGCGTTGAGCGACAGCAATTCGCGTTCGAGCACGGCGAGGGCGGCGCGGCCCGCGGGCGTCGAGCTGCCTCCCGCGTCCAGTACGCGTTGCGCGCCGTGCTGTCCGGCGTGCAGGCCGGGCAACCCCGCGCGATGCAACAGGCAGGTGTCGTCCAGCAACGCCATGATCGAGAGCAGGGCGTCGACGCGCGCTTCGTTTTCGTCGATGCCTCGCGCGCGTGCCGCGAGCAACGCAGGCAAGCCCACGTCGACGACGTGCGGGAAGCCGTCTTGCGCTTCGCGGCGCGCGCCACCGACGTGGTAGCGCTGACGCGCGCGTTCGCCATGACTGTCTGACGGTGCGGCAAAGCGATCCGGGAAGCACGCGATCTGCGCGGCCCCCGTGCAGATTCGCGATGCGTTCAGACCCATGGCGCCTTCAGGCAGCGACGCGCCCGCGACCAGCAGCCCGACGATCCAGATCGCGCCGCGATGCGCGTTGCTGCCGCCCGTGGCGTGCAGCATGTCCAGTTCGCCGGCGCGGCCGATCTGCGCGAGCTCGGTGCGCAGCAACGCGGACGGTTCGCCCCGGCGGCGCGCTGCGCGTGCGAGTGCGGCAAAGGTCGGCTCGAGTGCGTTGGCCGAACGCAGCATGGTGGCGAGATCGAGGTCGCGATGCGCGCCGCTGCCGCGCCGGTCGACCAGCGCGGGCTTTGGCGTGAGTTGCGCTTCGTCGATCAGCGCGGAGACTGCGTAACGGGCGAGTTGCGCGTCGGAGGGCGTGGGCGCGAGGCGGGCGGTGCGCGGAGCGGTGTGCAGATCGGTCGTACCGTCAGCGGCGCCGGCAACTGCGGCCACTCCGGCCACTCCGGCCACTCCGGCAGGTCCGGCGCAAAGATCGGCCTGCGTCGCGCGTACTGCGCGAGCGCTCGGAGTCGAGGCTTGCGCCGTACGCGCGAGCAAAGCAGCGGGCGCCATGCTTACCAGCTCCTGAAGCGCGCCGGCGGTTCGTACAACCCACCCGACCACGTCACCAGATCGTCGATGCTACGTGCCGCCAGCAGCGAGCGCTTGGCCTCGCCGCGACGAATGCCGAGATCCTCGGGATACGCGACGATGCCGCGCCGGCGCAGCTCCGCGGTCTTCTCCGGTTTGGCGCGCAGCCCGATCGGCGTCACGCCGGCCACGGCGGCGATCGCCGCGCGCCGCTCGTCGATACCTTCGGCCTTATGCAGATGCGCGATGCCTTCCTCGGTGACGACATGGCTGACGTCGTCGCCGTAGATCATCACGGGCGCGATCGGCATGCCGCTTTTCGCGCCGACCGCGACGGCGTCGAGTTCATCGACGAAGGTCGGCTCGCCGCCTTTCTTGTAGGTCTCGGCCATTTGCACGACGAGCTTGTGGCCACGCGACACCGGGCCCTGATCGCGCAGCAGCTTGAGCCACGCTTCGGTCGAATGACGCCGGCCGCGCGGATCGTGGCCCATGTTCGGCGCGCCGCCGAACCCGGCCAGACGCCCCCGCGTGACGGTGGACGAATTCGCGTCCGCATCGATTTGCAAGGTCGAGCCGATGAACAGATCGACACCGTATTGCCCGGCGAGCTGGCAAAGCACGCGGTTCGAACGCAGGCTGCCGTCGTTACCGGTAAAGAAAACGTCGGGACGCGCCTCGATATACGCCTCCATGCCGACTTCGCTGCCGAAACAATGAATGCTGTCGACCCAGCCCGATTCGATCGCGGGAATCATGGTGGGATGTGGATTGAGCGTCCAGTTACGGCAGATCTTGCCTTTCAGGCCGAGCGACTCGCCGTAAGTGGGCAGCAGCAATTCGATCGCGGCCGTGTCGAAACCAATACCGTGATTCAGCGATGTCACACCGTACGGTTCGTAGATGCCGCGAATCACCATCATTGCGGTGAGCACCTGCAGGTCGCCGATATGGCGAGGATCGCGCGTGAACAGCGGCTCGACGGCGAACGGCCGGTCCGCCTGCACGACCACGTCGACCCATGAGCCCGGAATGTCGACGCGCGGCAATTCGTCGACGATCTCGTTGACCTGAACGATCACGATGCCATGACGGAAGGCGGCTGCCTCGGCAATGGTCGGCGTGTCTTCGGTATTCGCGCCGGTGTACAGATTGCCGTGACGATCGGCCTTTTCCGCGCACAGCAGCGCGACGTGCGGCGTCAGATCCACGAACATGCGCGCGTACAACTCGACATACGTATAGATCGCGCCGATTTCCAGCTGGCCGTCTTCGAGCAGTTGCGCGACCCGCAGGCTTTGCGGCCCGGCGAACGAGAAGTCGACTTTATGCGCGATGCCGCGCTCAAACAGCGTCAGATGCTCAGGACGGCCAATGCTCGAAATCAGCAGATGCACGTCGTGGATCTTTTGCGGATCGACCTTGGCGAACGAGCGCGACAGGAAATCGGCCTGCTTCTGGTTGTCGCCTTCGAGGGCGACGCGGTCACCTGGCTGAATCAGCGTTTCGAGGGCATCGACGATACGGTTCGACGGCAGCACGCCGTCTTCCAGCCAGGGTGCGATGGCGGCGAGGCGGCGGTTCTTTTCATCCCGGCGCGTGGTCCACGAACGGGCGGCGGTGGGGGGCGACACTGCGGACGCAGCGGCTTGGGCGGGTCGGTTCATCGGCTTCTCTCAGCTCCCGGTGGCGGCGCGCGGGCGTCTGCCGCGCGGCTTGGGTTGATTCGCTAGCGCGGCTTCAGCCTGCGCGCGCTCGGTCAAAAAACGATAAAGCAGGTCGCCCGTGCCCAGCAGATGCGCGACAACCAACGCCTGCGCGGTGGGCACGTCGCGGCGTTGCACGGCGTCGAGCAGGGCGGCATGTTCATTGTCGGACTCGCCCTTGTACGACGGCAAGCCGAACTTCAGGCGTAGATATCGTTCGCCGCGCCGGTGCAGCGTACCGATCATGTCGGCAAGCTGCGGACGCGCTGCGGGCGCATACAGGCTCATGTGAAACGCCACATTGCGCTCGACATACAGCGAAGGGTCGGCTTCGCGTTCGGCGGCGCGGCACAGACCGGCGCTTTCGCGCAGCGTGGCGGCGGTGTGATGGGGAATCGCAAGACCGATCGCAAGGCTTTCCAGCGCCGAGCGGATCTCGTAGATCTCGCGCGCTTCTTCCGCCGACAAAGGGGCGACGGTCGCGCCTTTGTGTACAGCGGCTTTGGCCCAACCCTCGCTTTCCAACTGCCGCAAGGCCTCGCGCACGGGAATTGCGCTGACTGAGAAATGCCGCGCGATCGCGTCTTGCCGCAGCGGCGCGCCAGGCGCCAGCGTGCCGTTGACGATCGCCGCACGCAGCGCCTCCGCGATCAGGTGGGACGTGCTCTCACGCGGCGCGGCCGCGGGTAAAAGCGGGCTTTGCGCCGGGGCGTCCAGGGGAAAACCATCTATTGCATCGCTCATAATATTAAATATTATATATGAAAAGACGCGAATTACAGGTGGGCAAACCCGCAAAACATTTTTGCCGCTCTGCTCGCCAATGCTCCTGACCCGTCGTGCATGGACGCCGTCAGGTCATCACAACCGCGCCATCTCTCGTCATTGCCGTTACGTACATTAACCGTTGGGCCGGAGGAGCATGATGAATTCACTAACCGACCGCACGTCGGTCACGCGGCGTCGCACGCCGCTCAACCGTTCGCAGATCGCAGGCTTCTGGGGAGCGTGGGCAGGCTGGACGCTCGACGGGATGGACTCGTTCATCTATGCGCTCGTGCTAACGCCGGCGTTGACCGAACTGCTGCCGCGCTCGGGTTATGCTGCGACGCCGGCGAACGTCGGCCTCGCCGGTTCAATCCTGTTCGCGCTGTTTCTGGTCGGCTGGGGGCTGTCGTTCATCTGGGGGCCGCTCGCCGACCGCTACGGCCGCACCAAGGTATTAGCCGGCACGATCTTCACGTTCGCGATTTTTACGGGCCTCGCGGCGACCTCGCACAACGTGTGGGAACTCGGCATCTATCGTTTCATTGCCGGCGTCGGCATTGGCGGCGAGTGGGCGCTGGCCGGGACGTATGTGGCGGAGGCGTGGCCGGAAGATCGCCGCAAGATGGGCGCCGGTTATCTGCAGACGGGTTACTACGCCGGCTTCTTCCTCGCTGCGGCGCTGAATTACACGGTCGGCGTGCATTACGGCTGGCGCGCGATGTTCCTGACCGGCGCGGTGCCCGTGGTGGTCGCGATTCTGATCCTGCTGCGCGTGAAAGAGTCGGAGAAGTGGCAGAAGGCCGAGGCGCGCACGGTGCGCACCAAACCGCTGCGCGAGATCATGGGACCGGCGTATCGGCGCCGCACCTGGGTGGCCTGCATTCTGCTGACGATCGCCATCATCGGGTTGTGGGCCGGCGCGGTGTACGAGCCGTCCGCCGTGATTCAACTGGCGACCAAGGCCGGCATGGCCAAGAACGACGCGATCAGAACGGCCTCGCTGGCCACGGGCTTGTTGTCCATCGCGACGATCCTCGGCTGTCTCGCGTTGCCGCCGCTAGCCGAGCGCATCGGCCGCAAGAAGACGCTGGCGATCTACTTCCTCGGCATGGCGATCGCGATCGTCGGCAGTTTCGGCTGGGCGTTTTATTTGCCTAACGGTCTCGCGCCGTTCATTGCGTGGCTGTTCGTGCTGGGATTCTTTGGCGGCAATTTCGCGCTGTTCAGCTTGTGGCTGCCGGAGCAGTTCGAAACACGGGTGCGAGCGACGGCGTTTGCGTTCTGCACGTCGTTCGGGCGGTTCGTCGGCGCGGGCGTCAATTTTCTGCTCGGCGCGGCAGTGCTGCATATGCATACGCTCGGCGTGCCGGTGGCGCTGACGGCGCTGGCATTTATCGTCGGTCTGTTCGTGATTCCGTTTGCGCCGGAGACGAAGGGCGAGGTGTTGCCGCAGTGAGCTGGCGGCTTGGCTGAGCAGGGTGAGGCTGGCTTCGCGCATGATTGCGTGCGGTCAGCCTCCGCCACGCGCGGTTCAATCAATTGATTGTCGGCATGCATCTCATTTCGTGAAACTAATTCGGTATCCAGATGAAGTTGGTCGAGAACTTCTGCCCGGTTACCGGCGATTAATCGCACGAATGCCGTCGCGCCCGTCCACCCGGCCGCAGCAACGAAAGCAGCGGCCACCCGAGATTGACCCCCAGGCTTGCGACCACGATCAACGCCATGCCGGCAAGCTGCGGCATCGATAACGCCCGCCCGTACACAACGGCATCCACCAGGATCGCCGTCAACGGGTACACGAACAGCAACACGGCAATGATCGGCGTGCTCAGCTTGGGCAACGCGCCGTAAATCAGCACATACGACAGTCCCGTATGCAGCACGCCCATGCCGACCAGCCAGAACCACTGCATCGGGCCGATATGCTCAGCGGTGAGCGGCGCAATGAACGGCAGGCACACGACGCCCACGGCACACTGCGCGAGCGTCAGCAGATGCGGCCGTAAATCGCCGAGTCCCTTGGCGATCAACGTAACGCTCGCATACAGCACCGAACCCGCGAGCGCTTCCCGAATGCCGATCAGATAGCTCGTGTGGCCTTGCAGATGCTCAGTGGCCGCAACGCCCGACGCGAGCACGAGTCCCACGAAGGCAGTCGCAATCCATCCGAGCCGGTCCACGCCGAGCCGCTCGTTGAACAACGCCGCGCCCATCAGCACGACCCAGAACGGCTGCACGTGAAACACCACGGTAGCGACCGCGATGCTGGTGCGATGAATCGCATCGAAGAACCCGACCCACTGCGTGACCATCAGCACGCCCGAGATCAGCGCGAGCGCGACGGTGCGTCGTGTGAAATGCGCGTGCGTGAAGAAGCCTTTCCAGGCGCAATACGCGGCGAGCGCGAGAAAGCCGAACAGGCAGCGAAAGAACACCAGCGTCAGCGCGCCGAGCCGCGCTTCCTCGACGAAGATCCCGATGGTGCCCATCAACAGCCCGCCGCTGGCCAGCGTGATGGCGCCTTGTTGACGTTGGGTGAGGGACATGCGCAGCGGTCTCCGTGATGGGATGTCGCGAGTATTGCGCGGCTTGCACGGCACCGACAAACGAATTAAATTGAGCAATTCCATAAGCTGAATTGATAAATCATGCACCCGGAATTCGACGTCGATCTGTTGCGCACTTTCGTCGCGGTGGTGGAAACGGGCAGCTTCACGAAGGCGTCGGCGACCGTGCATCGTTCGCAGGCGGCCGTCAGCATGCAGATCAAGCGGCTCGAAACCATGCTCGGCACGACGCTGTTCGCCCGCAATACGCGCAATCTGTCGCTCACGCGGCCGGGCAATACGCTGCTCGAATACGCGCGGCGCGTGCTGGCGCTGCATGAGGAGGCGTGGTCGGCGATCGTGCGGCCCGAGGTCACCGGGCGCGTGGTGCTCGGTGCGCCGGACGATTACGTGTCCTCGTTGCTGTCGCCCGTATTGCGGCGTTTTTCGAATCTGTATCCGCATGTGGAGATCGAAATCGTCTGCGCGCAGAGCACCTCGCTCGCGCCGATGCTGGCCGACAACAAGATCGACCTCGCCTTCGTCACGCGCGACCGCAAGTTGCGCGGCGAATTCGTGCGCAGCGAGCCGATGGTGTGGGTGGGGGCGTCGGTGGATACACCGGTGCTGGCGGCGTCGCCGCTACCGGTGGGACTTTACGAGCCGGGCTGCGTGGCGCGCCAGCATACGCTGGCCGCGCTGGACGGCGCGCGTATCCGCTATCGCGCGGCGTTCAGCAGCGCGAGCCTGATGGGGCTGGTGGCGACCGTGGATGCGGGGTTGTCGGTGATTGCGCTCACGCGTTGCAGCGTGCCGCCGCGCTTCGCGATTCTCGGTGAAGCGCAGGGCTTGCCGACCATCGCGCCGCTGGAAATCGTGGTGGCGCGCAGCGCCAAGTCGGACCGGCCGACGTGTGATTACCTGGCCGCGCAGATGGTGCAGGATTTGTCGGTGCGGCCTCAGTCGCGTGGGGCGGCCGCTTAACGGCGAGACGAGGTGACGGCGAGTCGAGTTGCCGAAGGCGGCTAAGTCCGCCTTCGTACCTTCTGATGTTCAAACGCGGCGACTAGGCACGCGCGTAAGCCGTCACCTCGCCATCTACCGCGAGCCGGACCTGTTCGCCTGGCCGCGGGCAAAGATAACCCGGCACGCGCGCGCGGATCAGGGTTCGTGTGGCGGCGCGCAGTTGCAGCGCGACGCCTGCGTCCTGTCCCTGGAAGACCACTTCCGTGACGACCGCGTCATGCACCGTTGCGCCGTTGTGCAGCGTGTCTTCGGCGCGCAGCAGACGGATCTGCTCGGGCCGCACCATTACATCGACAGCGCCTTCGCCTATCGGCCCGGCCAGCGGCAATTCGCCCAGTTCGCAACTCACGCGGTTCTGACTGACCACGCCCGGCAACAACACCGCCTCGCCGACGAACGACGCCAGCTCGCGCGTCACGGGCCGACGGTAGAGGTTTTCCGGCGTCGCCGTCTGGATCAGCCGGCCGTTCCACAACACGGCCACCTCATGCCCGAGCGACAACGCCTCGGATTGATCGTGCGTGACCAGCACGGCCGTCGCGCCGGTCGCGGCGAGCGCGCTTGCCACGGCTTGCCGGGTTTCGAGCCGCAACGCGGCATCGAGCGAGGAGAAAGGTTCGTCGAGCATCACCAGCGTGGGCGACGGCGCGAGCGCGCGCGCCAGCGCGACGCGTTGCTGCTGCCCGCCCGATAGCTGCTGCGGTGCGCGTTCGCCGAAGTTGGCCGGCAAGCCGACCAGCTCCAGCAACTCGGCCACGCGATGCCGCGCGCGGCGTTGCGCGCGCGGCAAGCCGAACACGATGTTCTCCGCCACGGACAGATGCGGAAACAGCGCGCCTTCCTGCGGCACGTAGCCGATATGGCGCTGTTCCGACGGCACATGCAGACCGTCGCCGGCCACGCGGCGGCCGTCGATTTCGACACTGCCGCCATCCGCACGTTCGAAACCGCACAAGAGGCGCAGCAGCGTGGTCTTGCCGCTGCCCGACGGACCCAGCAGCGCGAGCAGCGTGCCGCGCTCGACGGAAAGATCGATGCCGTGCAGCACCGGTTGGCCGTCGAAAGATTTTTGCAGCCCGCGGATACGAAGTTCGCTCATGACAATCCGATGGTAAAAGCGCGGCGCGTCAGCCGCGTTCGCCGAGTAGCGCCGACTTGCCGAGCAGTGCGAACAGCAGGCCCGAGGCGAACAGCGAAATGCCGGTGAGCAGCGCCGCGTACGGCGCGGCGGCTGCGAACGCCATGGTCGAGGTGTCGGCCCAGACCTGGGTGGCGAGCGTTTGCGTGTCGAGCGGGGAGAGCAGCAGCGTCGCGTTCAGTTCGGTGACGACCGAGATGAACACCATCGCCGCGGCCGCGCCGAGTCCGGGCGCCGCCAGCGGCAGCACCACGCGAAACAGCGTTTGCGACCAGTTCAGGCCGAGTGCGCGTGCGGTCTCCTCGAGGCGCGGCTGCGCCTGCATGAAGGCGGCGCGCACGCTGACCAGCGCCACCGGCATGAACAGCATCGCGTAGGCGATCACCAGCAGCGTCGCGCTCTGATAGAGCGGTTGCAGCACGTGCACCGCGAGCGACACGATCGCCAGTGCGATTACGAGACCCGGCACGCCTTGCGCGAGAAACACCGTGCGTTCGAACAGCGTCGCGAAACGGGTCGGATAGCGCACCAGCAGGAACGCGAGCGGCACGACCAGCAGCGTGGTCAGCAACGCGGCGGCCAGACCGAAACCGAGCGACGAGAGCGTCGCATTGAACAGCAGTTCGGGCGACACGTCGGCCGGCGTGACGGCAGCCGCGCCCGGTTGTGTGAGCCAGTAGCCGATCATGCCGAGCGGCACGCCGAGCGTGGTGAGCGACAGCAGCGCAAAGCCGCCGACGACGATCCAGCGCCACACGCCGAGGTCGTAGCGCAACACCGCGCGGCGGGTGCCGCGATCCACGCGTTCATAGCGCGCCGCGCCGCGCACGCGGAACTCGAATGCCAGCACGATCAGGCAGATCACGATCAGCAGGCACGCGAGCAGCGACGCGCCGCCGCCATCGAAACTGGTGCGGAATTCCGCGTAGATCTGCGTGGTGAACGTGTGAAAACGCAGCAGTGTGAACGCACCGAACTCGGACAGCACGCCGAGCGCGATCAGCAGCATGCCGCCGAGCAACGCGGGACGCAGTTGCGGCAGCACCACGCGAATGAAGGTGGTCCAACGGTTGCAGCCGAGTGTGCGCGCGCTTTCTTCGAGCGCGGGATCCATGCTGCGCAACGCTGCGGCGACCGGCAGATAGACGAGCGGAAAATACGCGCAGGTGAGCACGAGCAAGGCGCCCGCGAAGTCCTGCAAATCCAGGCTCAGCGACACCCACGCATAGCTCGAGATAAAGGCCGGCATGGCGAGCGGCGCGGCGCTCAACACGGCCCACGCGCGGCGTCCCGGCAAGTGCGTGCGTTCGACGAACCACGCGGCGGCCGTGCCGACCACCGCGGAGACCAGCGTGGTCGAGACTGTGATCATCAGCGTGTTGGTCAGCAGTTCGCCGACCAGCGGACGGAAGATCAGATCGATCGCCTCGGCCGCGCCGAAGCTCGCGGCACGCCAGAACGTCAACGCGATCGGCAGCAATACCAGCAAAGCGCTCAGTGCCGCCGCCGCGAACAGGCCACGCGGCGCGCGCGGACGGGCGCGCGCCGGCGCAGTGGGGACAACCGGCGGGCCGGCTGACAATGCTTCGCTCATTTACAGGAGGCCTGCCTGGCGCAGCAGCTTGCCGGCCTGGCTGTCGTCGCCGAGTTGCTGGATGGTCAGCGGCGGCGGGCTCAGTTCAGCGAACGGTTTGAGAATCGGGTCAGGCGCGACACCTGCGTGCAGCGGATATTCGAACATGACGTGGCTATTCGCCATCAACTGCTGCGCGCGGTCGCTGACCAGGTACGCGAGAAACTTCTGGGCGCCGTCCGTGTTGTGCGCGGACTTCAGCACCGCGGCGCCCGACACGTTCACGGCCGCGCCGGCGTCGCCGTTGCCGAAGTGATAGATCGCGCTGCGGGTTTTGCCGTCGCCGAGTTCGGCATGCAGGCGCGCCCAGTAGTAGTTGTTGATCAGTCCGGTCGCGACACCGCCGCGGTTCACTGCGGCGACCACGCCTTCGTCGTCGTCGAAAATCTGCGCGTTGGCTTTCAGGCCCTTGAGCCACTGCACCGTTTGCGCCTCGCCCTTCAACGCGAGCACCGCGGAGACGAGCGGCAGGAAGTCACCGTCGCTCGGGGCAATGCCGATCTTGCCTTTCCATTCCGGCTTGGCGAGATCGAACAGCGATTGCGGCAGTTGCGATGCCTGCACCTTGGTGGTGTTATAGGCGAGCACGTTTTCACGCGCGGTCACCGCCACCCATGCGCCGCTCGGCGAACTGAAGCGCGCCGGCACGGTGGCGAGCGTCGAGGCGTCCACCTTGTTCAGCAGGCCTTTCTCTTCGAGCAGCATCAGCTCCGGCGAGTTTTCCGTGAAGTACACGTCAGCGGGCGTGGCGGCGCCTTCGGCGACGATCTGCGCGGCCATGGCCGGCCCTTCGCCGTTGCGGATCTTCACCGAAATGCCCGACTGTTTTTCGAAGTCCTTGGCGAGCAGATTGACGACCTGCTCGTGCTGCGCGTTATACAGCGTGATCGACGCGGCGTGCGCCGCCGACGGCACCGTCGCGAAAGCGGCCAGCGTAAGCGCGGCCGCGCTGCTCAGAACACGCAGACGAGTGCCAAACCAGTTGTAAGCCATGATCCAGAAATCCGTTTTGATGTGATAGTTGATTTGTGTTTTGCCGACTGCGCGGCTCGCATTACGCCTCGAACAATCCCGCGCCGATATACGAACCCGGCTTCGCGCCCGGCGGCACGGCGAAAATCGCGCTGCCTACGTGCGTCGTGAACTGGTTCATCATGTCGAACTTCGCGAGCTTGTCGTTGATCGGAATGAAGCCGGTGCGCGGGTCGCCCTGATGCGCGATGAAAATGAGGCCCGCGTCGTATTCGGTTTCCTGGCGCCATGGCGGCCAGCGCTCGATGTAGAAGTTCGTGCCGTCGTTATACGAGTACGAACGCCGCAGAATCTGCGCGCCGTTGTTGCTCGCCTGATTGGACAGACGCACGTGCGAGTTCTCCGGAATCACCGGATTGCCGTCCTTGTCCTCTTCCTTCAGGTCCACGGCGTCGAATTCGTTCTTCTTGCCGATCGGCGCGCCGCTGTACTTGTGGCGCCCGAATACCTGTTCCTGAAAGTCCAGCTCGGTGTTGTCCCAGTGCTCCAGCGTGATGCGGATGCGTCGCACGACGGTGTAGGTGCCGCCTTCCATCCACGGCGCGTCGGCGCTGGCGCCGGCCCACACGAATTCGTTCATCAACTGCGGCTTCGCGGTGGACGGATTGTTGGTGCCGTCCTTGAAGCCCATCAGATTGCGCGGCGTCTGACCGCGCGGACCCGACAGGAAACCGGACTGGCCCCAGCGCATCGCCGCCGTGCCGTAAGCGAGACGCGCCAACTGCCGGACCGCGTGAAACGCGACCTGCTGATCGTTCGCGCAGGCCTGAATGAACAGATCGCCGCCGGTTTTTTCCTTGATCAACTGGTCGCCGTTAAAGCGCGGCAGATCGACGAGCGCGGCGGGGCGGCGCGCGGCGAGGCCGTAGCGATCCTTGCCTTCATGCGTGAAAAGACCGGGGCCGAAGCCGAAGGTGATCGTCAGGCCGCAGGGGCCGAGGCCGAGCACATCGCCGGAATCGGGCGCGGCCTTGTTGTCGCCGGCGTCGCCGGTCGGCAGCGGCGCGGCCGTGCCGCCTTGCGTGAGACGCGCGGCGGCGTCGGTCCACGCGCGCAGCAGCGCGATCACGTCGTCACGTTTCTCGGTGGTCAGATCGAGCGCGGCGACGTAGGTGTGGCTTTGCTGCGGTGTGACGATGCCGCCCTGATGCGCGCCGTAGAACGGCTCGACGGCCAGTTGCGGATCGACGGGTGCATGCGCCTGCGTTCTGGCGAGCGCGCTCTGCGACGTAGCCAGCCCCGCGCCTGCTGCGACCGCGGCGCCGCCCGCCTTGAGAAACCCGCGCCGTGAAGGCCGCGGGGGGTGATCGTTTGCCATGGTTACTTCACCTTCATTTGGCGTTGGAACATTGAAATCACTTCGCGAGCACGAGCGTGTTCACGTCGTCCTGCACGTAGTAGAAACCGTCGCCTTCGGGCGTCATTGCGAGGCCGAACAGGTCGCCGTTGCCCGGCGGCGATTGCGCCTTGTCGGTGTCGATCCAGCGCGCGTAAATCTGCTTGCCGCTCGCCGGGTCGATTTCGACGATCTGGCCGTTCAGCGCATTGGTCACGAGCAGGTGGCCGTTGGGCGCGGTGACCATGGCGAGCGGGCGGTGCAGCAGGCCGTCGGCGGTCAGTTGACGGCCGACGCCCGCGCTCGTGTCGCGCGTCATCGGTTCGTCGATTTCGGTGATGCGGTTGCCGATCGCGTCGGACACGTAGAGCAGTTTCTGATCGGCCGAAAGCGCGAGGCCGGTCGGGCCGACGAGGAACACGCCCTTATCCGCCTGCGCGCCGAAGTTGCTGCCCACCACCGTTTCTTTCTTGACGACGGGCGGTTTGCCGGCCGGCACGTCGAGATCCAGGCGCAGCACGGTGGCCTGCTTGAATACCGGCGGATTGCCGTCCGCGCCGCCCACGCCGAAGCCTGCGTTGCTGACGAACAGCGTCGCGCTGGTGCCGTTGTCGACGACCGCCATGTTGCCCCACGGGTCATTGATGTTCGGGCTCGTGATGGTCGAGGCGACCTTGCCTTGCGGATCGAGCACGATCAGGCAGCCTGCGCCCTTGGTGCCCGTGGTGCCGTCGTTGCTCGGCGTGCTGCCGACGATCACGTAGCCGGACTTGAGCATCGTCATCGCGGTCGACAGGCCGATACCGCCCGGGCATTCCTTCAGATCGCGCGGCACCGTGGCGAACACCGTCATCTCTTTGGTGTCCGGGTGATAGTTGATGATCGTGCTGCCGGTGCCCTGCAGATTGGTCGAGTTGTTGAAGTTGCCGACCAGCACGTCACCTTGTTTGACGGTGCCCGCCGTGACCGGCGCGACCACCACCGCGTACGGATTCTGGTCGCCGTTGCCCGGCACGGTATTGATCAGCGTGGTGTGATGCTTGACGGTTTCGAGGAGGCCTTGCGGCTCGGCCTGCGCGCTGCCGGCCGTCGCGAATGCGGCCACGCTGACAGCGGCGGCGATCAAAGGCCGTGCGAGCGGCCATGCGAAGGCCCGCGCGGCGCGCGGCGAAAACTTGCGCGTGGGGTTGTTCACGATTGAGCCTCCGTGCCTGCGCACAAAGCGGTGATTGCGGTCATGATCGAAAGCATGGAATTCGATGTGTCGGTAGCGTGTGAGTTGGGCGCGAACGTCATCAGAAATTGATGTTGGTTCGCACGCCGATAACGAACGTGTTGCGCAGCGGCTGGGTCGGATCGTTCGGATTCTGGCCGGCGCCGGCGTTGAACGTGTATTGCGCATCGGCTTGCAGTTGCCACCACGGATTGACCTGATACTGATAGGTCGCCTCGAGCGTGGTTTCACTGGTGCGTATGCCGTACGGGCTATTGCTGAATGCCCGCGCATCCGTATCGAGCCCGTTCACGTGATTGCCGACCTTGATGTACGTGAGCGCGAGGCCGACGCTATCGTTGTCGCGGCCGGCGAACGGCGCTTTCATGACTACGCCGAGGTTGGCGGCGAGGCTCACCAGGTTGCGGTCGCCGGGCGCGCCCATCACGCGGGCAAATACGCCGATGCTGCGCGCTTCGTCCGGGTCCGGACGCCAGATCATCTGATCGGCCACCGCGTAGAAGCTGTAGTCGCCGTGATGGTTCTGCGCGACGCCGCTCGTCGCCGGATTCGCAAGCGACAAGCCGGTGTTGTCGTAGCGCTGATCCGCGAAGCTGCCGTTGTTGTACCAGACACCGAGCTTGTAGGTGCCCGGCAAACCGCCGCCGCCCGCGCCGACCATTTCGCCGTCGGCCGGCTGGTTGATCGCGTACTGCAATTCGCCGATGAACAGCGTGCCGTTGTGCAGATTGAAGTTGGTGCCGCTCTTGTTGTCCGGGTTGTTGCCGAGTGGATCGCCGTCGAACACGCCGCCCAACGCGGTCAATGAAGGCGTGATCTGGCCGCGCACGCGCACGCCCAGATCGGACAACGGATACGCCGGGCCGCCGGACGGCATGTCGTACGAGGGCAGGGCGGGCCAGCCGAACATCGTGTTGACGAACAGGGCCGAGTACTGGCTCGTGATGAATTCCTGGTCGATACTTTGCTGACCGATCTTCACGTCGAGGCGCTTGTTCAGGAACGACTGCTGGTACCACAGTTCCCACAGGCGGGTGGCGTCATCCGCTTCGATGCCGCTCGCCGTATTCAGTGTGCCGAGCTTGTTGGCGCTGAGATTGGCGCCGTGAATCTGCAACGCGCTGACGTTGAAGAGGCCGCCCGGCAAGCCGAAGGCTTTTTGCGTGTCCAGTTGCACGGTGCCGGTCGTCAGGCCGTCGTAGTCGGCGCCACGCGCGAGACCGCCGCGCAGGTTGGCGAGCACTTCGCTGGTTTCGGTGAGCGTGAAGGTCACACCGTATTTGCCGAGCCACGGGCGCAAGCCGCCAATGTCGCCGAGCATCTGCTGTCGATTCCAGAAGCCGGTCCACTGGTTCGTCTGCGTCGCCTGAATCTTCAGGTCGGCCTCGGGCGCTTCCGGCGCGGCGTCGGGATTGGCTTCGGCCATCGCGGCGCCGGCAGTCAGCGACGCCCAGGCGAATGCCGTGCAAAGCGCGGCGCGCCGCATGGAAGGCAACCGTGAACGGCACGCCGCCTTGGCGCGCGGCTCGGAATCGCGAAACGGACGCGCCTTCGCGCCAGGTCCGTTGAATTCGGCGAACTTCATCGAAATCCTTATTGGTGTTGTATCGACTGATTTGAACCATCGCGGCGCGTCGGCGCGTGCCAGCGATTTTGCCGCATGGTTCGCGACACCCGTTGCAGCAGATGGCGAGATCGTACGCATGCGAAATGGGTGCGTCAACACAAATGAGAACGATTCGCATCAATATTACTGACTTATAACTTTGTTCTTTACGGGCTGCTATTGGATGGCATTTGCGTGTAATTCGAAGTTAATAAAGACGTAATGGAACCGTATGGATGTAGTCATATCGAACGCGTTCCGGGGTGTCGTGTCGAACTCGCACGAATACCCGAAACGCCCATTCAGGAGAGGGATATGAACAAACGCAAGATGTTGATTTCGCTGCTGGCGAGCAGCGGTTTGCTGGTGAGTGGCGCGTCGAATGCGCAATTGAATCTCAAACAGTTCGGTATAGGCGGCGGCGACAGTTCGGCGGGCGCCGGGGCGACGGCTTCGTCGGGCGGTGTCTCGCAGTTGTTGCAGACCTATGTAGGTGCGAACCAGCAGGTGCTCAGCGGCCAGTCGAGTCTTGCCTCCGCGATGGGCATGAGCAGCGCGGCGGGGCAGGCGCAGCAGGCGGCGGGATTGCTGAGCGGCGGCACGCCCTCGGTGAGTCAACTGACTCAGGTGGGCAGCACGCAGCAGTCGCTGTCGCAAACGCTGACGCAAGCCTTCGCGAGCCGGGCGAGCGGCAGTGCGTCGGCTACGCCGATCAACAAGGAGGCCTTCACGGAAGGGTTGTCGTCGCTGGGTAAAGGCGTGAGCCAATATTCCAGCTTGCAGTCGGGGCTCGGCAGCATCGGCCAGATGAGTCCGTCGTCGCTGCTGCAGTCCGGCATGAATCCGCAGACGGCGCAAAGCGCCTCGTACATCGCGCAATCGGCGCCGGGCCAGTTGCAATCGTTGATGTCCACGCTGAGTTCGGCCGTGCAGTTCGCGTCGAGCCACGGCATCAGCGTGCCGTCGATTGCCACTTCGGCGTTGAAGGGGGGGCAGTAAGGGGAAGTAGGCAGGCTCCATGCAACAAGCGGCCTCGGCAAAGCGCGCCGCCCTCGCACGGGCGGCGCGGGCCGCTGCCTACGAAAACAGGTAAGCAGCACGGCAGCGAGCGGGCCGTGAAAGCGGCTATGATCGATTTCCGAAACCGCTTGGCCGCAAATCACCGCACACAGCCGCACGCTGTTGCATAAGCGTCCGGCGCCCAAAACCATACCGGAACCCTGCCGATGCCGCACACAGTGAATCTGGAAAACTACTTCGCCCGCATAGGCTATGACGGTCCGCGCGCGGCCACGCTGGAAGTCTTGCAGGCGCTTCACCGGCTGCATCCGCGCGCGATCCCGTTCGAGAACCTGAACCCGCTCACGCGGCGCCCGGTGAAACTGGATATTGAGGCGGTCGAGCGCAAACTCATCACCGAACGCCGCGGCGGCTACTGTTTCGAACAGAACGCGCTGTTCGCCGACGTGCTGCTTCAGTTGGGCTTCACGGTCACGCCGTTGCTCGGGCGCGTGCTGTGGGGCCGCGAGTCGGACGCCGTTCCGCCGCGCACGCATATGGTGTTGCGCGTCGACATAAGCGGCGAAGCCTGGATCGCGGACGTCGGCTTCGGCAGCGTGACGCTGACCGCGCCGCTGCGGCTCGCCGCGGGCCTCGCGCAGTCCACCGAACTCGGTACGTTCCGTCTTGCCGACGCATCGCGCGAGGCGCTCTATCTCGAAGTGCAGGCACGCGACGAAAGTTGGGCGCGCGTCTATCGCTTCGATCTGCATCCGGTCGAGTGGATCGATTACGAAACCTCGAACTGGTATACGTCGACATCGCCGGAAGCGATTTTTGCGAGCACGCTGATCGTGTGCCGTGTGCTGCCCGAAGCGCGGCTCGCGCTGCTCAACGATCAATTAAGCGAGCGCGCCGCGGACGGCCGGCTCATCAGCGAGCGGCAGCTCGGGAGCGCCGCCGAACTCGCCGCGTGTCTGCGCGATCAGTTCGGCCTGGATACCGGTGAGATCGACATCGCCGAGATATTCGAGCGCGTGCGCACGCCGGCGAAAACCGCGTAGCGACGAACGGCCATGGTCGCGCGCCTCATTTTTCAAACCGTGGTGTGGCTGCTCGGCATGGGCGCGCTGCTGTTCGGCGCGGCGGGCACCTTTGCGTGGCCGGCCGCGTGGTGGTACGTGATCGAGTTGGGCGTGCTGAGTCTATGGATCGGCTTGTGGCTCGCGCGTCATGATCCCGGTCTGCTCGCCGAGCGTCTGTCGCCTTTCGTGCAGGAGCAGCAAAGCCGCTGGGACCGCATATTCATGGTGGCCGTCGCGGTGGTGTGGTGCGGCTGGCTGGTTCTGATGGCGTTCGACGCGATACGCTTTCGTTGGACCGCGCCGCTGCCGGTCGCGCTGGTCAGCCTCGGCTCGCTGTGCGTGTTCCTTTGCCTATTCATGTGCCGCTTTGTGTTTCAGGCCAATACATATGCCGCGCCGGTCGTGAAGATCCAGGCAAGCCGGGGCCATAAGGTGATCGACACCGGCCTCTACGCGCATGTGCGTCACCCCATGTACGCCGCCGCGCTGCTGATGTTCGTCGGCACGCCTTTGCTGCTCGGGTCGTTGTGGGGACTCGCCCTCGTGCCGGTCATGGTGATCGGCATCGGCTGGCGCGCGGTGCGCGAAGAGCGGCTGCTGGCCGCGCAACTCGACGGTTACACCGACTACATGGCGCGCGTGCGTTACCGGTTCGTGCCGTTTATCTGGTGAGGCGCATCGCGACACCATCGCTGCCTATCAACCTGTCTAGACAAAACAAAAGGCGCACGCCGATGCGGCGACACGCGCCGTCCGCCTCTCACACGTAAAAACTCCCCGAAAAGTCCCGTCGCACGGCATCGTCTAGGGGCTTACCCGATGATCCTGCCAATTTCCCGCAAATTGTCTTGCAGCGGCTTTTTGACTCATGCAGACTTGTCTATACAAATTAAACAGCGGTTAAACACTCGGTTCGACGGTTTCCTCAATCAAAGGAGTTTCGACGTGAAAGTGAAGCGCACGACGGCAGCAAAAGCATTGATCGGCGCCGTTATCGGCGCCGTGGCAATTTTCGCGGCACCGGTGCAGGCCAAAGACTGGAAGACAGTGACGATCGCGCTCGAAGGCGGCTACGCCCCGTGGAACCTGACCTTGCCAGGCGGCAAACTGGGCGGCTTCGAGCCTGAACTGGTCGCCAACCTGTGCGAGCGCATCAAGCTGCAATGCAACCTCGTGGCGCAAGACTGGGACGGCATGATTCCCGGCCTGCAGGCTGGCAAGTTCGACGTCCTGATGGATGCGATTTCGATTACGCCGGAGCGCGAAAAGATTATTGCCTTCTCGAAGCCGTACGCCGCGACGCCCGCCACGTTCGCCGTGGCCGACGCGAAGATTTTGCCCAAGGCCGCGCCGGGTGCCGGCGTCGTGAAGCTGTCGGGCGATCCGAAGGCCGACCAGCCGACTGTCGACGCGTTGCGCAAGCAGCTGAAGGGTAAGACCATCGGCATCCAGTCGGGCACGGTCTACACCAAGTTCATCAACGACGGCTTCAAGGACATCGCCACGATCCGCGTTTACAAGACTTCGCCCGAACGCGATCTGGATCTGGCCAACGGCCGCATCGACGCCTCGTTCGACGACGTGACGTACTACGCCGCCAACATCGACAAGAAAGAAACCGCGTCGATCGCGATGGCCGGCCCGAAGATCGGCGGCCCGATCTGGGGCCCGGGTGAAGGCCTAGCGTTCCGCAAGCAGGACGCCGATCTGAAAGCGAAGTTCGACACTGCGATCAGCGCCGCGCTTGCCGACGGCACCGTCAAGAAGCTCTCCAACAAGTGGTTCAAGACCGACGTCACGCCTTGATTTGGCGGGCGCCCCGAGCCTGTTGCTTCGCGCGAGGCAACAGCTGCGGGCGGCCCGGCGTTTTCCTGAGCGCGTTCGGAAGATGCGGCGCGCGCGACGGCCTCACTGCGCGAGCCGGCTGGTTCGGATCCGCCGCAATGGATGAAGATGAGAGGTAGGGAATGGCTCTGATACAGATGCTCGGCTTCGGGCCGGAAGGCTGGGGCGGCGTACTACTGCTCGCGGCATTGATGACGGTCGCGCTCACGCTCGCGGCGCTCGCGGTCGGCGCCGTGTTCGGCGCGCTGGTGGCGGCGGCCAAGCTGTCGCGTTTGCGCACGTTGCGCGTAATCGGCGATATCTACACCACCGTGTTTCGCGGCGTGCCTGAACTGCTCGTCATCTATCTGTTCTATTTCGGCGGCTCGACGCTTGTCACGACCATCGGCCAGTGGTTCGGCGCGGACGGTTTTGTCGGCGTGCCGCCGTTCGTGATCGGCGCGCTTGCCGTGGGCATGATTTCAGGCGCCTATCAGGCCGAGGTGTACCGCTCGGCGGTGCTGGCGGTGTCGCGTGGCGAACTCGAAGCCGCGCGCTCGATCGGCATGCCGACGCTGACCATGGCGCGCCGCATCCTGATTCCGCAAGTGTTGCGTTTCGCGCTGCCCGGCATCGGCAACGTGTGGCAACTCAGCCTGAAGGACTCGGCGCTGATCTCGGTGACGGGGCTCGCCGAATTGCTGCGCACGAGCCAGGTGGCGGCGGGGTCCACGCACCAATACTTCACGTTCTTCGTGGTGGGCGGCGCGCTCTACCTGCTCATGACCAGCATCTCGAACCGCGTCTTCAACCGCGCCGAAGCGCGCGTGGGCCGGTCCTTCAAGCGCAACTTCGCGCGTAACTGACGAGGGCGGCCATCATGCATTTCGACTTCGACTTTCTGTTCGACACGCTCAAGCAACTGCTCGCGGCCGTGCCGACCACGCTTGGCCTGTTTTTCTGCTCGCTGATTCTCGGCGGCCTGCTCTCGCTCGTGATCGTCACAATGCGCGTGTCGCCGCACTGGCTGCCGAATCGCTTCGCGCGCGCTTATATCCTCGTGTTCCGCGGCTCGCCGCTCCTGATCCAGATGTTCCTCGTGTACTACGGCATGGGCCAGTTCGGCGTGATACGCGAGAGCTTCCTGTGGCCGGTACTGCGCGAGCCCTACATGTGCGCGGTGTTGTCGCTCGCGTTATGCACGGCCGGCTATACCGCCGAGATCATTCGCGGCGGCTTGATGGCCGTGCCGGTCGGTCAGATCGAGGCCGGTTATTCGATCGGCCTGTCGGGCTTCGCGCTGCTGCGCCGCGTGATCGGCCCAATCGCCTTGCGCCAGTGCCTGCCGGCGTATTCGACCGAAGCCGTGTTGCTCGTCAAGTCGACCGCGCTCGCGAGTCTCGTCACCGTGTGGGAAGTGACCGGCGTCGCGCAGCAGATCATTCAGCAAACCTATCGCACGACTGAAGTCTTCATCTGCGCCGCGCTGATCTATCTGTTCCTGAATTTTGTCATCGTGCGGCTGCTCGGCCTGCTCGAAACGCGTCTGTCGCGCCACCTGCGAGCTGCGCGCCCGCAGGCCGCCGTGAGCCGCAAAGTTTCCAGCACCACCGAAGCGCGTCGCGCCGCGCCTTGAACGGCCGCCCATCCTGGATGAATCTGGAGAATCCCATGAACGCTACGGCACCCGTTGCACTGTCGGTCAAGAACATTCATAAATCGTTCGGCGATCACCATGTGCTCAAGGGCATTTCACTCGACGCCCACCAGGGCGATGTGATCTCGATTCTCGGCGCGAGCGGCTCGGGCAAAAGCACCTTTCTGCGCTGCCTGAATCTGCTCGAAACACCCGATGACGGCTCGGTCGCCCTGGCCGGCGAAGAGTTGAAAATGAAGCGCCGCAGCGACGGCAAGCTGCAGCCGAGCGACCGCCGCCAGGTGGATCGGGTGCGCTCGCAACTGGGCATGGTGTTCCAGAATTTCAATCTCTGGTCGCATATGACGGTGCTGGAAAATCTGATCGAAGGGCCGATGCGCGTGCAAAAGCGCAGCCGTGCCGAGTCGGTGGAAGAGGCGGAGGCCCTGCTGGCGAAAGTTGGCCTTGCGGAAAAGCGCGGCCACTATCCCGCGCATCTTTCAGGCGGGCAGCAGCAGCGCGTGGCGATTGCGCGCGCGTTGGCGATGCATCCGAAAGTCATGCTGTTCGACGAGCCGACCTCGGCGCTCGATCCCGAACTGGTGGGCGAGGTGCTGCGCGTGATGCGCTCGCTGGCTGAAGAGGGCCGCACCATGCTGGTCGTCACGCACGAGATGGGTTTCGCGCGCCATGTGTCCAATCGCGTGATGTTCCTGCATCAGGGGCAAGTTGAAGCCGACGGCACGCCCGACGAAGTGTTCGTCGAATGCAAGTCGGATCGCTTCAGGCAATTCGTTTCGAGCCATCAGGACCGCACCACGAACTGATCAGTATCACCAGGTAATTTCCAAGTAGAGCGCTGACATGGCCGTAATCCGTTCCAATCGTCCTCTCGACTGGGCTCAGGTGGCAGCGGTTGCCGCCGGCGAGCCGCTCGAGCTTTCCGCCGACGCCCGCGCGCGCATCGCGGCGGCGCGCGTGCTCGTCGAACAGATCGTCGAGCGCGGGATTCGCGCGTATGGCGTGAATACCGGCGTAGGCGCGTTGTGCGACGTGATCGTCTCGCCGTCCGAACAACGCACGTTGTCGCGCAACATTCTGATGAGCCACGCGGTCGGCGTCGGCGCGCCGCTCGGTGTCGCCGAAACGCGCGCGATCATGGCCGCGGCCGTCAACAACTTCGCGCACGGCCATTCGGGGATTCGGCTCGAAGTCGCGGACCAGCTGGTGGCGCTGCTCGACGCGGATTGCTTGCCGGAAGTGCCCGCGTTCGGCTCGGTCGGTTATCTGAGTCACATGGCGCATATCGCACTTGTTTGCATCGGCGAGGGTTACGCGCGTTTTCGCGGCGAGCGGCTCAAAGGACGCGATGCGCTGCAGCGGCTCGGGCTCGAACCGCTGGTGCTCGAAGCTAAGGAAGGCTTGAGCCTGATCAACGGCACGCCGTGCGTCACGGGCCTTGCGGCATTGGCGCTCGCGCGGGCCGAACGCCTGCTCGACTGGACCGACATGGTCGCCGCGATGAGCTTCGAGAATTTGCGCGGCCAGCTCGCGGCTTTCGATGAAGATTCGCTGGCATTGCGTATTTCGCCGGGCTTGAACCTGGTCGGCGAGCGGATGCGCACCGCACTGGCCGACAGCGGCATTCTCGCGGCGGTGGTCGGCCACCGCACGCAGGACCCGCTGAGCATGCGGACCATTCCGCACGTGCATGGCGCCGCGCGCGACGTGCTCACCGCGACCGCCGACGTGGTCAATCGTGAACTCGCATCGATTACCGACAACCCGATCGTCGCCGGCACGCCGGAAGACCCGCGCGTGTATTCGCAGGCGCACGCGGTGGGCGCTTCGATCGCGCTGGCGATGGACAGTCTCGCCACCGCGATCGCACAAGTCGCCGCGATGGCCGAGCGGCGCCTCGACCGCCTCGTCAATCCGCTGGTCAGCGGCCTGCCGGCGTTTCTCGCCGAGCCGGGCGGCACCTGTTCCGGCTTCATGATCGCGCAGTACACCGCGGCCTCGCTGGTCGCGCAGAACCGGCGTCTCGCGCTGCCCGCAAGTCTCGACGGCGGCATCACGTCGGGCTTGCAGGAAGACCACCTGTGCCACGCCACGCCGGCCGCGCTGAAGGCGCTGGAAATCATCGACAACGCCGGGCGCATCCTCGCGATCGAATTGCTGGCGGCCGCGCAGGCCTACGACCTGCAAAGTATCGACGCGCCGCGCGCGCCGCACACCGAAGCGCTCTGGCAGCGCGTGCGCCGTGTCGTGCCGGCGTACCGCGACGACCGTCCGCTCGCGGACGACATGAGCATCGCCTTTCGCATGATCGCCGATGAGGCGCCGCCGCCGTTGCCGAACCCTGGTAACATTGGCCCTCGGCCGGATACATCCGTCGACGGCACCGAGCAGACGAGGCCTGCAACGGTCACGAGTCAGGCGGGCGCGGGCCACGTTCGCGCCGCCGCGAGTATCGCCGTCAACGACGGGCACGCCGCCGCGCACATGGCATGATGGAAATAGTGCCGGTGCGCGGGCTTACCCGCCGGCGCGCCGGTCGAGGTGTACCAACCAGGTAGAACCCGCGTACCACCCACGAGGTCGGAGTGAACACAACTACAAACGCGCGAAGCGCAGAGACGCAGGGCTGCCCTGATAGCAAACGGGAGACCCCAGCGAAAGCGATGCCCGCTTACGAGCAGATCAAACGCTACGTGATCCGCCGCATCAGCGAAGGGGACTGGAAGCCCGGCGGACTGATTCCTTCTGAAACGGAACTGGTCAAGGAATTCGGCGTCGCGCGCATGACGGTGTCGCGCGCGCTGCGCGAATTGACCACCGAACGCGTGCTCACGCGCGTGCAAGGCTCGGGCACCTTCGTCGCGCCGCAGCGCTACGAATCGACCGTGCTGGAAATCCGCAATATCGCCGACGAAATCGCCGCGCGCGGCCACCGCCATTCGGCGCGCGTGCTGACGCTCGAACCGAGCGACGACCCGCACGCGCTCGAAGCGCTCGGTCTCGCCAGCGGGCCGGCGTTTCACTCGTGCATCGTGCATAGCGAGGAGGGCGAGCCGATCCAGTACGAGGACCGCTACGTCAACCCGAAGGTGTTTCCCGACTACCTGCAGCAGGACTTCACGATCGAGACGCCGAATCACTACATGGTGCGGCTCGCGCCGATCCAGCGCGCGGAGTTCCGCATTTACGCGCAGAAGCCCGACGCCCACGTGCGGCGGCATCTGATGATGGATATCGGTGAGCCGTGCCTGCAACTCTGGCGTCGCACATGGGTAGGTGACGATGTGGCGACGTCGGTGCGGTTGTGGCACCCGGCGTCGCGTTTTCATCTGGCGGGCAACGTCTAGCGCGGCTCGACTCAGAGCGCGGTTTCAACCCTGGCGTTGCGACAGATCCGGCGAGAAGCGGCAGCCCAGCCGGTAGCGCGAGCCGGGGTGCACGAAACGCGCGAACGTGACCGCTACGCCGCTCGTCCACGTGCGGCGCATCAGCGTGAGACACGGTTCCTCGGCGCGGATTTCGAGCAGGTCGGCTTCGGCGCGCGTGGGCAGCCCCGCGTCGACTACGTGTTCGACGTCGTGCGCGGGCACGATCTCGAACAGATATTCCGACGGCCTGATCGCCGAAAAATCCTGCTGTAGAAAATCCGGCGCGATCGCCGGGTTAACATAGCGATCCTCCAGTTGCACCGGCAAGCCGTTCTCCCGATGCACGCAGATCACATGAAACACCGACGAACCCGGCGCCAGCCCCAGCGCGTTTGACACCATCACCGAAGCCGTTTCGCGTTGCAGCAGCACCGTGTCGTAGCGATATTCGTGGCCGCGTGAGCGGATCTCGTCGCCGATATGGGCGATCATCAGCAGCGTGGATTGCGGCTTGCTTTGCGCGACGAAGGTGCCGACACCGGAAACGCGCGTCACCAGCCCCTCTTCGGCGAGCTCGCGCAGCGCGCGATTGACCGTCATGCGCGACACGCCGAGTGTCGCGACCAGATCGAGTTCGGACGGCAAACGGTCGCCCGCCTGGCGTTCGCCCGATTCGATGATGTGGCGGATATGGCTCTTGACCTGTTCGTAGCGCGCGGCGGGTGCCTCGGCCGCGGCGCGCGCGGCTTTCAGGGCCGCGGCGGAAAGCGGCTTGTCGTGAGCGCGGCTGCGAACGGTGGAGGACATCGGCGGCCCTTGCGTCAGTGTCCGCGTGAGGCAGGCGGAAAGCGGTGGGCGCTCATAGCGGCTGCGCCTCGTCGGCGCCGCGCGCCCAGAAAGCGTTGCGGTCGAAGTAGTTTTGCAGGAACTGCCGCAAGCGCGGCTGTCCGGCATCGTGAAAGACATCGCGCGGTTTGCCTTGCACGGCGATACGGCCTTGATCGATGAACATGACTTTGTCCGCGACCTGCGCGGCGAAACCCATTTCGTGCGTGACCACGGCCATCGTCATGCCGTCGCGCGCGAGCTGTTTCATCACTTGCAGCACTTCGCCGACCAGTTCCGGATCGAGCGCCGAGGTCGGCTCGTCGAATAGCATGATGTGCGGCTCCATGGCGAGCGCTCGCGCAATCGCCACGCGCTGCTGCTGGCCGCCCGAGAGTTTGGCCGGATACGCGTCGCCTTTGTGCGCGAGGCCGACTGTTTCGAGCATGGCGTTGGCGCGGCGGCGCGCTTCGTCGCGCGACAGATGGCGAACGCGCAGCAGGGATTCCATCACATTGCCGAGCGCCGTCATGTGCGGCCACAGATTGAACTGCTGAAACACCATGCCGACGTTGCGCCGTACGCGGTTGATCTCGCTTTGCGACGCACGCACGCGTCTGCCGTTGCGCTCGCTATAACCGAGCAGCTCGCCTTCGATGCGCACGTCGCCCTGATCGTAGGTTTCGAGTGCGGCGAGGCAGCGCAACAGCGTGCTCTTGCCCGAACCGGACGGGCCGATGATGCACACCACTTCCGAGCGCGCGATCTCGAGATCGACACCGCGCAGCACTTCGACTTCACCGAAGCGTTTGCGCAGGTCGCGCACTTCGATCAACGGCGCACCGGGCGATGCTTCGATGTTGGCAGTAGGCGCGGAGGAGGGCATGTCGGCGATGGCGTTCATAGGAGGGTTCCGTTTCCGTTCATGCCATGAAGCGTGCGATGCGGGTTTCAGCCCACATGCCCGCGCGCGAAGTCAGTTCGACCAGCGCGAGATAGCACACGCACAGCACGAGCAGCGTTTCGACGAAGGCAAAGGTCGCCGAGCCGATACCGGTCAGCACGAACGTGAGTTCAGGCACGGTGACGATGGACAGCACGGCCGTTTCCTTGCTCAATACGATGATCAGATTGGTCAGCGCAGGCACGATCAGCACGAGCATTTGCGGCACCTGAACGCGCATGACCGCCTGCCAGCGTGTGAGACCCAGGCACGACGCCGCTTCGAGATGACCTGGCGGCACCGACTGGAAACCGGAGCGGAAAGCTTCGGCGAAATAGGCGCTGCCGTATAGGCCCAAACCGAGCACACCCGCGGTCATTGGTTCCAGCGTGAGGCCGAACGAAGGGCCGCCGTAATACAGCAAAAAGAGCTGCACGAGAAACGGCGTGCCGCGAAACAGTTCGATATAGACGCGCAATACGCCGCGCACCCAGCGCCCGCAGAAGAGTTGCAGCACGGCGATCAGAAAGCCGATCACGATGCCGATCGCGACGCCCGCAGCCCAGGTGCCGAGCGTCGTGGCGAGGCCCGCGGCGATTGGCTGCAGGTTGTGCGTGATGACGGTGGGATCGAGCTTTTGCATGGCGTGGATTCGAGGTCGAACGCTGGGCCGCTCAGGCGTGCTGCAAGCGGTATTCGGCGGCGTGTGCGACGAGCGCGAGCGCACCGCAGATCACGAAGTAAATCAGCCCGGCGGCAAGATACGCTTCCAGCGGCCGATACGTGCTGGCGGCGATGTTCTGCGCGGTGCGTGTCAGTTCGGCCACGCCCACCACCGAGATCAGCGAGGAAGCCTTGATGAGCAGCACCATTTCATTGACGAGCGACGGCAGCGTCAAGCGGAACGCTTGCGGCACGAGAATGCGCCGCAGCATGTCGAATGGCGAGAGGCCGAGCATGCGGGCGGCTTCGAGATGGCCCGGCGGAATGCTGAGAAAACCGCCGCGCAGAATCTCGGCGATATAGGACGCGGAGCACAGCGACACAGCGCTGATCGCCGCGACGACGGGCGACACGTTGATACCCGCGAACGGCAACAGGTAGTACACCAGCAGCAGTTGCACCAGCATCGGCACGCCGCGAAAGAAGAACACATAGGCGCCGCCGAACATGCGCGCCGCGCGATTCGGCGAGAGGCGCGCCGCGCACACACCGATCGCCACGAAGAAGCCGATCAGCAGACCCGTCAGCGAAATGCCGATGGTGGCGAGCGCCGCATGCAGCAGCAGCGGCAAGCCCTGGAGGAAGACGGTCGTGCTGAACATAAGCGTCGCACTCGCTAGAACGGGAAACGCGATGCGGCCCGGGGCGCGGTCCGCATCGCTTGCATCACGACACGTGCATCGAAATCGGCACGTGAGCCAGGCAAAGCGTGAGGCGATCAATAGTTCGGCGCGGGCATGGTTGTCGGCGCATCCATGGCGACACCGAACCATTTCTTCTGCAAGGTGGCGAGGCGTCCGTCGTTGTGCATTTTCACGAGCGCGGCGTTGAACGCATCGGCGAGCGGCTTGCTGTCCGCGTCTTTACGCAGGCAGTACGCGAAATACACCTTGGCGCCGAACGGGGGCTGCACCACGGCGAACGTTTCCGGGCGTTGCTTCGCCACATACGCAATGTTGGTCATGGAGTTCGCGACCGCCACGATCCGGCCCGCGGCGAGATCGGCGTAAGCCTGATTGTTGTCGACGTATTCGCGGATTTCAGGCGGTTTGGGCAGCGTGGCGACGTAGGCCTTCAACTGGTCGAGCTGCGCCGAGCCCTTGCCGGCGCCCACCGTCTTGCCCGCGATATCCGACGATTGCTTGAGCGACGAATCGTTCGCGCGTTTGAGCAGCGCATCCGTTGCGTCCGCGATCGGCAGCGTGTAGGTGTAGCGCTCCATGCGCGCCTTGGTGACGGTCAGCGGGCCGCCCACCATGTCGAACTTGCCCGCTTCAAGACCCGGCAGCACGCTCGGCCAGGGCAAGTCGATAAAGCGCACCTTCACGCCCATTTCCTTGCCGACCTCGGCGAACAGATCCTTGTTGAAGCCCGCTTGCTGACCGTTTTCGAGGAAGTCGAAGGGCGCGAACTGCATCTCGGTGCCGACCACCAGTTCGCCGGCTTTCTTCACTTTGGCGAGTTGGTCTTCCGCGTGGGCGGTGACGCTTGCCGCGCACAACGCCAGCATGACCAAACGACACTTCCAGCCTGCAAGGATGCTCATGGGATTCTCCGGTTGGCAAAGCGGTGTCGCGCGAAGGTGGTGCACGAAACGGGTTCGGCGCGAGTCATGCGAGGCAGTATATACCGCAGTTTTCGCGCGAAAAAAATAAACACGCGAGTAGAGAAAAGCCCTTATATGAAGCGGTGCGAAGCAGCTTGCGGGTGTGCTTTTGGCGGTATATACAACTGCAATGCGTGAGGCGGAACGAGGTCTTCCCATAGACGATTCATGCGCCTTCATGTGGTTCTTTCATCAGTCGATTCGACCCGCCCATCAGGAGCAGCGCGATGCCCGTGACCCGCATTCCGATCATCGATCTCGCCGGCGTTCGCGCGGGCGACCCGCAGGCTTTGCAGCGCGTCGCGCAGGAAATCCGTGAAGCGTGCACGACGATCGGCTTCTTCTACATCGTCAATCATGGCGTGCCGCAAGACTCGATCGATGCCGCCGCGCAGGCGGCGCGCCGCTTTTTCGCGTTTCCGGTGGAGACCAAGCGGCGCGCGGCGGTCAACCAACGGCATCGCGGCTTCAATGCGCTCGGTGACGCGACCATGTACGAGGCCAAACGTCCCGACTACAAGGAGTTCTTCAGCATCGGCCTCGAATTGCCGGAAGACGACCCGGACGTGCTGGCAGGTCAGGCACTGCGTGGGCCGAATAACTGGCCGGACTTCATGCCGGAGCTGCGTCCCGCGCTATATGGCTACTACGAAGCGGTCGCGGCGTGCGGCGCGGATCTGCTGCGCGCGGTGGCGGTGAGCCTCGGCGTCGACGAACATTTTTTCGCGCCGCGATATACCAAGCGGATGCAGCGCACGCAGATGGTCTACTATCCGCCGCAGCCGCCCCAATCGGACGACGATCAGTTCGGCGTCGCGCCGCATACCGACTACGGCTGCATCACCTTGTTGTGGCAGGATCAGGTGGGCGGCCTGCAGGTGCGCGAAATCGCCAACAATACGTGGGTGGACGCGCCGCCGGTCGAAGGCAGCTTCGTGGTCAACGTGGGCGATCTGCTCGCGCGCTGGACCAACGACCGCTTCCGTTCCACGCTGCACCGCGTGATCAATGCGTCGGGTCGCGAGCGCTATTCGATCGCGACGTTTTATGATCCGACTTACGGCGCGATGGTCGATCCGCGCGATCTCGGTACGAACGAAGCCGACCTCAAGTATCAGCCGGTCGCCGCGGGCGACTATATTCTCGGGCGTATCAACGACTCGATGGGCTATCGGAAGAAACGCGCCGCTGAAGGCGCGCAAGGAACCACTGCATGACAGACAACAGCACGGCGGGTCACACAGCGCCGCTTTCCGCGACATTCGCCGCGCTGCGCGCCGCGCTCGGTGAAGACAGCGTGCGCGTGGGCGAGCAGATCGGCGAACGCGCGATGACCGACTGGACACGCCACGATCCAACGCGGCCCGCGGCGTTGCTTCTCCCGCGCACCACCGGGCAGGTCGCGCGTGCGCTGTCGATCTGTCATGCGGCTCACCAGCCGGTGGTGCCGCAAGGTGGCATGACCGGCCTTGCGGGCGGCGCGATTGCGCGTGCCACGGACATTGCGTTGTCGCTCGAACGGATGGCCGGCGTCGAGGAAGTGGATGCCGCGTCGGCCACGCTGACCGTGCGCGCCGGCACGACCTTGCAAGACGCGCAGGAAGCCGCCGCGCAAGCCGGCTTCGAACTCGCGCTCGATCTCGGCGCGCGCGGGTCCTGCCAGATCGGCGGCAATCTCGCGACCAACGCGGGGGGCAACCGGGTGATCCAGTCGGGCACCGCGCGCGACCAGGTGCTCGGCCTCGAAGTCGTGCTGGCCAATGGCGACGTGCTGACGTCACTTGGCAAGATGGTGAAGAACAACACCGGCTATGACCTCAAGCACTGGTTCATCGGCTCGGAGGGCACGCTCGGCGTGATCACGCGTGCGGTGCTGCGGCTTCATCCGCCACGCGTCGCGCGCCACACCGCGCTGGTCGCACTCGATGGCTACGATGCCGCCGTGAATCTGCTGCGCCGCTTGTCCACGCGATTTGGCAACGATATTGGCGCGTTTGAAATCATGTGGCCGGACTTCTACGACTTCGGCGTGAAGCTGACCGGCACGCGTTCGCCGTTCGCCGAAGCGCACCCGCTCTATGCATTGATCGAACACGCGAGCTTCGATGCGGGCGATGGCGGCGAACGGTTTTCCGCCGCGCTGACAGAAGCGCTCGAAGCGGGAGCGATCCGCGACGCCGTGATCGCGCAGTCGGTGGCCGACGTGCGCGCGCTATGGGCGATTCGCGAATGCACCGCGGAGTTTCCGGTGCGGCTCGACGCGATCAACTTCGACGTGAGCTTGCCGATCGGGGAGATCGGCGTTTTCGTCGACCGCTGCCGCGCGGCGCTCGATCAGCGCTGGCCGGGCAATGCGTCGTATTTCTTCGGGCATATCGGCGATTCGAATCTGCATGTCACGGTGGACGGCCATTCGATCCCCGGTGTCGATCATCACGCGGTGTACGCGTTCGTCTACGACATGCTCGGGCCGCTGCATGGTTCGGTGTCGGCCGAACACGGCATTGGTCTGCTCAAGCGCGAGTTCCTGCCGATCTCGCGCTCGCCGGCCGAGTTGGCCGCGATGGCCGCGATCAAGCATGCGCTTGACCCGCACGGTATTCTGAATCCGGGCAAGCTGTTCTGAGCGGGCTGCGCCGTCACGCGCGAGAAGCGTGACGGCGCGTGAGACGCGTGAGCGTAGGCGTGCTCGCCCTGAGTCAATGCGCGCCCAGGTACTTCGCGATCACCGGATAGACATCCACGGCGGCGTTCTTGCCGAAGATACAGTCGATGTGGCCATAGCCCGGAATGATGTGCCGCTCGTAAGGTTGCTCGGGGAAGTGCCCGGTCAGCATCTCATACGTGAGCAGCGTGCTTTTCGGCAGATAGGTTTCGTTTCTATCGCCGTGAATGAAGCCGATCGGCCGGCGCATGCCTTCCAGTCCTTTCATGCCGTCCGCGCCTGTCAGATAGACATCCTTGCCGGCGGCATCGACCACTTTGCCGGCCCGCACCATGGTGGCGAGGTGCTTGAATACCTCCACGTCATGCACACCAAGCAATTCCTGCAGATTCGCATGCAGCGTCTCGTTCAGTTGTGCATGTTCGTAGAGCAGGCCGTACAGGAAGGTCGCGCGGTGGCAGATCGGATTGCCGCAACCCTCGTCGTGATCGAGCGGGTAGAACCTGAGCGCCTCATCGAGCAGATTGTGGGGCCACGACTTGTGTTCCGTATAGGCGGTCAGGTCGAGTACGCCGAGGTGTTTCATGATGTCGGGGATATGCAGGCCGGCCTTGATCTTCTGTAGCGTGCCCGGCACCGGGTGAGTCGACACCTGCGAGATGACCGCCGAACGCACTCCTTCGAGTCCATACAGCAGCGACATGCTCAACGCCAATCCGCCCAGGCAGTGTCCCAGTGCCTGAATCTCCGGGGCGCCGGTCAACTCGCGGATTCTGGCGACCGCGGCCGGAATGTCCTCGCGCGCCACCTTGTCGACGTTGGTCGGCACGAGCACACTCGGCATTTCGATGCTGACGCGCAGATCGACGAGCCAGACGTCGTAGCCTGATGCGCAAAGATACTCGACCATGTTGGTCGCGATCAGGTCGGTGGAATAGATGCGGCTCGATACACCCGAACCGTGAATCAGCAGCACCGGGCGCGCCGCTTTGTTCGCGGGGTCGAGGTAACGCGTGAGTCTCAGCTTCGTTCCATCGGGCGTGTCGAAGAAGAAGATCTGCGGCACCGGCGCGCGCAACGCACGTTTCAGGCGCGGTTCTGCATTCGGGTTGAAGTACTGCAAGGGCGCGGCCACGCCGCCATATTCGGTGAACAGCACACCCGCGAAAAACTTGCCGAACTTCAGGGTCCATTCGAGGCGGGTCTTCAGATCGGGCGCATGGGTGACTTCCAGCGTGCGTTGCTGCTTGAGGAAATTTTCGGGCGTGATGATCAGTGTTGCCTTGCCGATCAGCGGCGCGTCCGCTTGCGCCGATTCGCGAATCTCCGCGTATAGCGTGTTGGTCTGCTCCCACAAATTGATTGGCGAGGTGCGGGTGATGATCTTTTGTCCGCTCAGATAATACGTCTTGCCTTCGGTGGAATTGAGCGTCATGCGGTAATTCATGTTGCGCTCGTCCACGTCGGACGCGTCGACCACGAACAGATTGAAGGTGCCGTTGGAGATCGTCATCGACTGCGCGGAAAGCGCAGGGCAGGTCAGCGTACCCGCGGTTCGCGCCAGATGCTGCGGATTGCTGAGCATATCGGCGAGATCTTCCGATTCGACGGTCAGCGTGAACTCGATCGGACTCGTGGCGGCTTCGCCCGCCACGACCGGCGTGTAGGTGCCGATCATCGTTTCGGTGAATTGCAGGCCGATCTTCTGCGGCGAGGAGGGCGTCAACGACGAGGACGCGAGTTCGGGTGTCGGTGCAGGCGGTAAGCTCGGCGTCGCCGCTGCACCGGCAGACGAGGCGGCCGTCACCGGATGCGTAGCCAGCAGCAGTTCGCAATTGCGTTCGGCCAGCGCGGAAATGGTGAGGAGCGGATTGACGCCGAGCGACATCGGCATGACGGCGCCGTCCATTACGTAGAGACCGTCGTGCACCGCGTTGCCCGTCGCTCCGCTGAACACGCGGCCCATATGGTCGACCACGCCGCGCTCCGCATCCTCGCCCATGCCGCAGCCGCCGAGCGGATGCACGGTAACGGTGCGGTTGCCGACAATTTCAGTGGAAATCGGATTGCGCAGGTATTTGCCGCCGAGCGGCACGGTCGCCTGCTTGAGCGCTGCCTCGACCACCTGGAAGATCGGCTGCTTGCCGGCGTTCTCCCACACGATGCGCGGCTGGCCTTTGTCGTCCACGTCGATCTGGCCGTTTTCGTCGTCATGCGCCATGACGAGGTAGCTTTGCGTGTGATTGAGCGCGCCGTGATAGGGGCCGCGCAGAAAGCTTTCGGACACGCGGGCGTCGTAGGCGAGTTGGTCCGCGAGCGAGCGCGGCGCGACATCCACACCCTCCAGCGGCGCGGCGGCGCCGAGCAGGCCGACGAGCGCCGCGCCCACCGGTCCGGCCAGCGAGCCTTCCTCGATCACGTAGCCGTCCTTGACGTTGCCCGTATTGCGATGATCGATGAGGCCGGTAATGGTCGGCCCGACCGGCGGGATTTCGCCCTTCTCGTGCGCGCCCCAGCCCACGCCGTTGATCACGCGGTCGGTGTTGTACGCAAAGGCGAGCACGTCGCCATTGCCGGTGAAGTGTTTGCCGAGCATGCCGGAGACGCTCAAGCCCTGATTGCGCGAGCGCAGCAGCAACGCGGTCGAACCGATCGTGCCGGCCGACACGATGACGATATCGGCGCTCACGAACAGGTCCGGGGCGCCATAGCTTTCGCGGCCGAGGCTCACCAGTTGATAGCCGACCACCCATTTCTGCGTGGCCGCGTCGCGCCGAACGGAATGGACGGCGGCTCCGGTGAAAATCTGCGCGCCGTGCGCCACGGCGTCGGGCAGATAGTTCATGTGGGTGGAATTCTTCGCGTCGTAGTTGCAACCCGAATTGCAATCGCCGCAGCCGACGCACGCCTTCTGCCCGACGCCCGCGGCATTCACGCGGTCCTCGAAAGTGACGGTGATATCCGGGCGCGTAAAGCGGTCTGCCATGCCGAGCGCCTGCGCCGACGTTTCGAGCGCCTGCAGTTTCGGCAGCGTCGGGTAATCCTTCGGCACGGGCGACGGTTGCAGCATCGCGCGGGCGAGCGCGTAGCCTTTGTCGCGGGCCGCCTTGTCGGCGCGCAGCGCGGCCGGCCAACGTTCGTCGTCCCACAGGCGCGGGTCGGCTTCGAGCGCGACATTCGCGTTGATCAGCGAGGTGCCGCCCAGACCGCAGCCGACTACCGCGTTCACGTCTTCGTTCACGTGCACCTCGAGCAGTGCCAGCGGCGAGCCGATATGGGCTAACGCCGTGTTGTATTGCACTTGCGCGGCGCCCTGAAACGGCGTGCGAGGGAATTCGCCCGCCATGAATTCGCGCCCGCGTTCGAGCACGCACACGCGGCGTTCGGCACGCGCCATGCGGCATGCGGCGATCGCGCCGCCGTAGCCGGAACCCACCACGACCACGTCGTAGTGCGATTGAATAGCGGTCACGGCGCTCGATAAGCGGTTCATCACGACCACCTCGTCTGGAATGAGTGCGGGGAAAGACAACCAGGACTTCGGAAGCAAGACGGCGTGCGGCGACGGCTTTTTTATCCTAGGCGGTGCGCGCTCACAAAAAAAGGCGCATCGTGTGGGGCGCACGGCTCCGGTGCGCCACGTCCGCGGCGTCGCGAGCCGGTGCGAGTGGCCGGGACTCGCCTGAGCGTTCGCTGTTAGGCGGCTGCTTCATTCATTTCGCTGTCGCTCGATTCGGCGGCGAGCAGGTTCAGCGCAAGCAGAATGGCCGGGCGATTATCGATGTCGATGTCAATGCCGAGTTCGTCCTTGAGCCAGCGGCCGATCTTGGTGTTGGAAAAATCCTCGGCGCCCGCCGTCTTCTTCATGGTGACGCCGAGTTTGACGGCGCGATAGTGATACGAGGGCACCCGATGCTGCGCAGCGACTGCCGACAACCCGCCTTTTCCTTCCGAGCACCAGCCGAGGCTGCCGGCCAGCACGATTCGCTCCGGCTCGTCGAGCCTCTCGATAAAGGCACGCGCCGAGAGCCGCACGCGCTGCTCGTCGAGGCCGTATTGCAGCAGCACGCTTTCCACCGGGTCTTCCAGCGCTTGCGCATGAAGATCGATTTCCTGCGCCATGCCTTCGTTTTCCATCGATACGTTGCGCTGATGGCCGGCGCTGCGCAGGCAGTCGATCAGGTAGCGGCGGAAATACGCGCACAGGGCGTAGCCGTTGGACGGCGCGCTGTCGGCGCAGGCGCGGGTTTCCGTATGGCCGGGTGCGAGCCGCAGGACTTTCGCGTAGATGAACTGGGCGACCAGTTCTTCCTTGTCCTCGCCGAGCGCCTGCAACTCGAGCGGGTGATAGGTTCGCAACGCCCGCTTGACCAGTTCGACCATCGACACCATTTCGTCGCCGGACAACCGGGTACGCCGGCGCCACAAATCCGGCAGGATGGCATCGTCGAGATTGCGGACGAACTCGTGGCTCGGAACTGCGCCCATGAAAAACCTCCAGAAGGGGTAAGGCCAAGGAGCGCGGTGAGCCTGAACTGCAGGCGGGGTGTGGATGGTGAAGCTTTGAAGCCGCGCTGGAGAATGTGATTTAAGTATGGTTTCCAGCGGCGGCTTCGCCTATATGGATTAAGTGGTAGCTGATGGGTAAACTGCCGGGTAAACCATCCGGCAAAGCGCATCTTATTCGTCTGAAGAGAAGCCGCTTGCACGGGAAGATCGCATCGCACTGCCGCAGCGCAGTTGCATCGCGCACGCAAAGCCACGCCGTAACCGATGCGGTCGCAGCCAGGTCCGCGCCACCCGCGTCGCCGCGCTTTCAGGCGACCTCACCGAACGTGCCGTGCCCGGTACCGTGCATGGACCAGAGTAGGCGCTAAAGCGCCGGCTCCGATCGATAAGATCGATACGATCGACACAAGGAGACCGCGCAATGCGGGCTGACCCGATCCAGCGTGCCATCGACGAAGATCTGGTGCGCGTGTTATACGCGCAGGATCCGATCGCTTTCTTTTCGCACTGGTTTTCGATCGCGGTGCTGGTGGCGATCTACTGGCCGAAGATACCGTCGCCGCCGCTGTTTATCGCGTGTTTCGGTTTCTATGCGGCAGCCAATTGCGGCAGCCTCGCGCTATGGATTTGCAACCGCCGCTATCCGTCGCTCGTCTCGCCGCGCGGCTGGATCTATCTGCATGCGCTCCGCGGCGTGTTGCTGTACAGCGCGCCGGGCATCGCGGTGTGGTTCGCGTTCCAGAGCCCGCAAACCGACTTGCCGCTGCTGCACACAGTCATGCTCGTGACGCTCGCCGCGGGCGTGTTTATGTCGAATGGCTTCGACCTGCTGAATTTCTCGACCGCGATTCCTTTTCTGCTGTTTCCGTCGATCGTCATGCATTTCGGTACGCACACGTTCGACCGCACGATTCTCGCGATCGTCCTCGCGTTTTTCTTTTGCGCGATCAACGTCTATGCGCTGAGTTATCGCAAGCTGTTCCAGCAGGTCGTGCAGGCGCGCGTCGACCAGCAATATCTGGCGGAGTCGCTGGCCGCGCAAAAACGCGTGGCCGAAGAAGCGAGCCTGGCCAAAACACGCTTTTTTGCGGCTGCCAGTCACGACTTGCGTCAGCCGCTGCATGCCATCGGCCTGCTCGCGGCATCGCTGAACGACGCGGCGGCAACCCCCGCGCAGCACGCGAAGACCGCCGAGCACATCGTCTACAACGTCGAGGCGCTGAACCAGCTGTTCAACCAGGTGCTCGATCTGGCGCGGCTCGAAAGCGGCGTGACGCAGGTGATCCGGCTGCATTTCCGGCTCTCCGAGCTGTTCGAACGGGTCGGCAGCCAGTATCGTCCGCAGGCCGCCGCCAAAGGGCTGGCGCTGCGCATCGCGCCGACCACGATGGTCGTGCACGACGACCCCGTGCTGCTCGAACGCGTACTGAGCAATCTGCTTTCGAACGCGGTCCGTTATACCGAAGAAGGCGCGATCTGGCTGGGCGTTCGCCGCGCGGGGCGGCCGGCGGGCGGCTATGTCGAAGTGCGCGACTCGGGCATCGGCATTGCTGTCGAGGAGCACGAACGCATCTTCGAGGAGTTCTATCAGGTCGCCAATCCGCAACGCGACGCGCGCCAGGGCCACGGTCTCGGCTTGCCGACGGTGAAGCGGCTGGTCGAGATGCTCGGCGGCAAGCTGCAACTGCGCTCGGCTCCGGGCCGCGGTTCGGTGTTTCGCTTCCCGGTGCAGGCGGGCGACGCCGGCGGCATTGTCGCGAGCCTGAACGAAGCCGTGGCCGGCGGTCCGTCGGCGCAAGGGCGGCGCGTGCTGTGCATCGACGACGATCCGTCGATTCTCGAAGGCCTCGTCAGTTTGCTGGGCCGCTGGGGTTGCAGCGTGCTCGGCGCGCGCGACGAGGCCGACGCGCTCGCGGCGCTCGAAGGCGGCTTCGTGCCCGATGCCGTGCTGTGCGATTACCAGTTGGCGAATCACCGTACCGGCGCGCAGGCGCTGACTGCGGTGCGTAACGCGCTCTCGCGCGCGGGGCACGACAACGTGGTGACGCTGCTCATCACGGGCGACATGGCGTCGGCGGAACTGGCGGCGCTCGCGTTGCAGGGGATTCCGGTGCTTCATAAGCCGGTCACGCCGGCGCGCCTGCGGCGCACGCTGGAGATGCTGTGGCAGCAAGCGGAGCTGGATAAGGGGCGGGCGTCGGCCGCGCTGGAATTGCGCGGGGATCGGCCGGGCAAAGAAGCGGGAAAGGAGCCGGGTAAAGAGGCGGGAAAAGAAGCGGGCAGAGAAGCGGGCAAAGAGCTCGGCAAAGAAGCGGCCGGCCGACCGGCGAACGGTGTGATGCGGGCCGGCGAGAATCTGCCGCAAGGCGAAGCGAGAATAGGCTCGCAAAGCCAGCCCCAGAACACCCGGTATCAAAGCACCCCGTCGCAAAGCGAACCGCAGTAATAGAAGCGAACAAACGGCGAGAACAGACGACGAGAACGCCGTCTGCCCCGCATGTCGTTCTACAGGGTTTTCCCGGCTTCCAGCCAGCCGTTGATGACGGCGATCGCCGTCGATCGGTTATGCACACCGAGCGCCCGGAAAATCACCGACAGATGCACCTTCACCGTCCCCTCCGCGACGCCCAGCTCGCGCGCGATCATCTTGTTGGTCCAGCCGCGATGGACGAGCCGCATGATGTCCTGCTGGCGCGGCGACAGATTTTCCAATAGATGCTGCTGGTGGGGCTGCAACGCCTGAATCTGCGCGAGGGGTTCCGTGAGCGCGGCGCTGCTCTGGCCGGGCGCGCGTGCGCCAGACGGAGCCGCATCTGCCTCGGCGTGCGCGGGCGCCGCCTGCGCTTCCCGGCAGCCCAGCAAGCTCAGCGCTTCCATGGGTACGTAGGCGCCGCCCGAGAGCACCAGTTCGATTGCCTTGAGCATGACGCTGGCGGGCTGGCGCTTCGGCACGAAGCCGAGCGCGCCGGCGGCCAGCACCGCGCGCATTTCATCCGGTGATTCTTCGGCGGAGAGGACGACGAGCGGGAGCGCGGGGTTCGCTTTCAGCAGCACTTCGAGCGACGATGCACCGCTCATGCCCGGCATGTGCAGATCGACGATGGCAAGATCGTGATCGGCGTCGGGACGCGCGAGGGTCGCGAGCGTCTCCCAGTTATCGGCTTCGTCGAACTGGGCGTCGGGATCGAGGCCGCGCAGCATACCCTTGACGCCCTCGCGGATCAGTTCATGGTCGTCGGCTACAAGAAACTTCATGATGGCTCCGCGAGTCGGGCCTGCCCGATGTGGGCCGCCGCGGTTATAGGGTCTCGTTTTACTTCTAGCCTCGTGAATCGCATCATTGCCGCCCACCCCGCGATCATATGCCTGACCGGTGGCGCGGCGCGCCTTCCGGCTTGCCGCTCGAGTAACCGTTTATTTGTCAAATCGCCATGGGGTCCGATGCACTGCATGATGTTTAAGGCAGGTCTCCCGCGCATAGGTTCCGGCTTGCATGGTAGACGAGCCGAACGGCCCTTTTTTGAAGCTGCCCATGCAGGATTCCGAAGGTTATGCGCACCGGATCGAATCACGTCAAAGCAGTCTCTATTTGACTGCAAATAACGTCGCATTCATCAGAATCTTGAATGCGAAACCGAGCGACATGGCCGAGCCTACGCCGAAACACCACAGCGCGATGAACCAGAGCCAGCCCGGCAGCTTGCGCGCCGGCGCGGACGATGCGGGATGACTTGCCCCGGCGTTTGTCTGCTTAGTGATAGTGATGTTGGTCGCCATGACGCACCTTGCCACGAAATACCCAATAACCCATCGTCGTATAAGCGATGATGATCGGCAGAATGACCGCTGCGCCGACCAGCGTGAACATCTGGCTCGAACGCGGCGCGGCGGCTTCCCAGAGCGTCATGCTCGACGGAATCGCGTACGGCCACAGGCTCACCAGCAGCCCCGCATAACCCAGCAGCACCAGCAGCAGCGCGAGTCCGAACGGCGTGTTGTGATGCCGCTCACGCACCGCGCGATGCATGAAGAACGCGCAGACCGCCACGAGGAACGGCACGGGCAGCAAACGGTAGAAGAGGCCGTCATGGAACCAGCGTTGCGCGATGTTCGGATCCTGCAGCGGCGTCCACACGCTCACCATCGCGATGAAGCCGAGCAGCACGATCGTCAGCGGCCAGACCACGCGATGCAGGCGGCGTTGCAGATCGCCTTCGGTCTTCGCCACCAGCCAGCAGCAGCCGAGCAGCGCATAGGTGACGACGAGTCCGAGGCCCGTCAGCAGACTGAACGGCGTGAGCCAGCCGAAGGCGTCGCCCGCATAGGCGCCGTCGATCACGGGAATGCCTTGCAGGAACGCGCCCAGCGCGATGCCCTGAAAGAACGTCGCACCCGCCGAGCCGCCGATGAACGCCAGGTCCCACAGATGCTTCGTACGATTGGCCTTGGCGCGAATCTCGAACGACACGCCGCGAAAGATCAGGCAGATGAGCATGAAGATCAGCGGCAGATACAGCGCGGACAGCACGGTCGAGTAGACCGCCGGAAACACCGCGAACAGACCGGCGCCGCCGAGCACCAGCCAGGTTTCGTTGCCGTCCCACACCGGCGCGACCGTGTTCATCATCAGGTCGCGTTCTTTCTCGTCGGGGAAGAACGGGAAGACGATGCCGATGCCCAGATCGAAGCCGTCCAGCACCACATACATGAAAAGGCCCAGCGCGATGATCGCGGCCCACACTACGGTTACGTCCATGTTCTTTCTCTATCGCAAGTCGTTGCTGAAGCAGGGCGGGTCAGGCGGCGTCGATCATGTGATCGGCGGCGGAGAGCGGGCGGCGCGCGGTCTGGTTCGGTGAGCGTTGCTCCGGCGCACCGTGCGGCGTATGACCCGGTAGAGCGGGCCCCGTGCGCATGAGCTTGAGCATGTAGTAGATGCCGGTGCCGAACACGAGGAAGTAGACCACCACGAAGGCCATCAGCGAGATGCCGACCTGCTGCGTGGTCAGCGGCGACACAGCCTGCGAGGTGCGCATCACGCCGTACACCACCCACGGCTGACGTCCCGCTTCGGTCGTGACCCAGCCGGCCAGCAGCGTGATGAAGCCGGTCGGCCCCATCGCCACGGCCACGCGCTGGAACCACTTCGATTCGAACAGGCGCTCACGGCGGCGCAGCACCCACGCGGCGACCGACATCAGGATCATCAGCACGCCGAGGCCCGCCATGATGCGAAAGCTCCAGAACACCACCGTCGAGTTCGGCCGGTCTTGCGGCGGGAATTCCTTGAGGCCGCGAATCTCGCCGTCCCAGCTATGCGTGAGGATCAGGCTGCCCAGGTGCGGAATCGATACGGCGTAGCGCGTGGTTTCCGCCTGCATGTCGGGAATGCCGAACAGGTTCAGCGCGGTGCCGCCTTTTTCGGTGTCCCACAGGCCTTCGATCGCCGCGATCTTGGCCGGCTGATATTCGCGCGTGTTCAAACCATGCTGATCGCCGACGAAAGCCTGGATCGGCGTGAGGATCAGCAGCAGCCACAGCGCCATCGAGAACATCTTCTTGACGGCGGGATCGCGCCGTCCGCGCAGCAGATGCCACGCGCCCACCGCCGCCACTACCAGCGCCGCGACGATGAACGCCGCGAGCGCCATATGCGCGAGCCGGTACGGGAACGACGGATTGAACACGATCTTGAACCAGTCGAGCGGCACGACGCGGCCGTTCACGACTTCGAAGCCTTGCGGCGTTTGCATCCAGCTATTGGAGGCGAGAATCCAGAAGGTCGAGATCAGCGTGCCGATCGCCACCATCAACGTGGCGCCGAAGTGGGCGCGCGGGCTCACGCGCTGCCAGCCGAACAGCATGATGCCGAGGAAGCCCGCTTCGAGGAAGAACGCCGTCATGACCTCGTACATGAGAAGCGGTCCGGTGACGGGGCCGGCGAAACTGGAGAAGCCCGACCAGTTGGTGCCGAACTGATAGCTCATCACGACGCCGGAGACGACGCCCATGCCGAAGGCGACCGCGAAGATCTTCGACCAGAACAGGCAGAGATCTTTGTAGTACGCCTTGCCGGTTTTCAGCCAGCGCCATTCGAGGACGGCAATGAAACTGGCGAGACCGATGCTGAGCGCCGGAAAAACGATGTGGAAGGAGACAGTGAACGCAAACTGGATGCGGGCGAGATCAAATGCCGATAAAGCGGAGTTCATGAGCGTGAAGTGCGTGATGACCGCGGGGGCGGACTACGCGCGTCGACCGGTGTCGGTGCGCACTGCGCTGGGCAGATGACGCAAGCGTAGGGGATCGACGAAAACTTTGCTGCGGCGCGGTGTGCGTCAAAAAACCACGTTGTTTTATGACGATTTTCTTTTTTGAGACGGCAAACCGTTGATGGATATCAAGTTTTCCTGAATGCCTTCTCGTCATAGCCTGCGCGCGACGCTGCGCAACTGCGGCAATCGACCGCGCTGCAACAGCGTCGCAGGAAGAGGGTTGCGCATAGGGAACCGCAGGCAGCCATGCTTGCTCAAGTGTCCGCGCTCGCGTTTCGAATCGCCGAGACGGTCGGCCGGCCGCCGCGCGTCACGCTGAAGAATTTGCCGCTGAAAACGCACTTCAAGTTATACGATGTCACATAAATGAGTTGAAGCTAGACGTTTGTTTATCCAAGGAAATTTGCTGGAAGGTCAGATCGAATAAGGGTAAGTGCCTAATTGAAATCCGGTTCGCCATCGCGGATAGTACGTTATCGTACAACTATCGCTAAATCGGCAAGCGGCTCATCCGATGACCAGGCGATTGCGGTACCCCGAGTTCGATCGCGCAAGGCGCAGTAAAGGAACCCTATGAAGAAGATTGCTCTCAGTGGAGCCGGTGGCCAGCTAGGCTCGGTGGTACGCGCCGCGTTGATCGCGCGCGGCACGCCGTTGCGCTCGGCCGCGGGCTCGAAAGCCCTCGTGCCGCTCGTGGAAGGCGAGGACGTGATGCACGGCGACCTGCGCGACCCTGCAGTCGTGGACCGGCTGCTGGCGGGAGTCGATGTACTGATCCATTTCGCGGGTACGAGCGTGGAGCGGCCGCTGCCGGAGATCATCGAGAACAATCTGCGCGGGCTGGTCGAAGTCTATGAAGGTGCGCGCCGCCAGGGTGTGCGGCGCATCGTGTTCGCCAGTTCGAATCACGCCATCGGCATGTATCCCGTCACCGAACATCTCAGCCTCGACTGCGAGCTGCGCCCGGACGGTTTTTACGGTCTGAGCAAGGTGTGGGGCGAGGCGCTGGCCAGAATGTACTGGGACAAGCACGGTATCGAGAGTGTGTGCGTGCGCATCGGCAGCTGCCTCGAGCGGCCCACCGAGCCCCGGCATCTGAGCACCTGGTTCGGGCATCGCGATCTGCTGCATTTCCTCGACCGCTGTGTCGAGGCCGAGGACGTGGGCTTCCTGACCATCTGGGGTGTGTCGGCCAACACGCGAAGCTGGTGGGACAACAGCGCCGCCGCACGTCTGGGCTATCAGCCGACGCAAAACGCCGAAACCTACGCCGAAGAAATTCTTGCACGGCCGAATCCACTCGACGCGCTGGGCCAGCGTTTCCAGGGCGGCAGCTTTGTGGGTATCGACTATTCGCGCGATGATGCGGGCCCGGACGGCTCGGCCCATCCCGCAACGCGGCGCGTTTGAGCCGACGAGGATTACGAGGAGACGCAGCAATGAAAATCAAGGGCATCCGCTGGTGGATGGTCAGCCTGGTCGCGGCCGGGCTCATCATCAATTACCTCGCGCGCAATACGCTCTCAGTGGCGGCGCCGACGTTGATGAAGGACCTCCACATCACCACCGAGCAGTATTCGCACGTGGTCGTGGCGTGGCAACTTTGCTATGCCTTCATGCAGCCGGTCGCCGGCTTTGTGCTCGATACCGTTGGCACCAAGATCGGCTTTGCGGTCTTCGCGCTGGCCTGGTCGCTGGCGTGCGCCGCGGCGGCGTGGTCGACGGGCTGGCGCAGCCTCGCGTTCTTCCGCGGCCTGCTCGGCATTGCGGAAGCGGCCGGCATTCCGGCCGGCGTCAAGGCGACGAGCGAGTGGTTCCCCGCCAAGGAGCGTTCGGTGGCGATCGGCTGGTTCAACATCGGCTCGTCGATCGGCGCGCTGCTGGCGCCGCCGCTGGTGGTCTGGGCATTGTTGCGCGGAGAGTGGCAGCTCGCGTTCGTGATCGTCGGCGTGGCCGGCATTGTCTGGAGCGTGCTGTGGATGGCGCTCTACAAGCATCCGCGCAAGCAGAAGCTGTTGGGCGACGCCGAGCGCGACTACATTCTCAGCGGCCAGGAAGCGAAGCACAGCGACGCCGGCGCCGCCAGGCGCAGCTGGTTCGCCATGCTCGGCAGCCGCGACTTCTGGGCGATCGGCATTCCGCGCATTCTTTCCGAACCGGCCTGGCAGACCTTCAACGCGTGGATTCCGCTGTACATGATGACCGAACGTCACATGAACCTGAAGGAAGTCGCGCTGTATGCGTGGATGCCGTTTCTGGCTGCGGATATCGGCTGCGTGCTGGGCGGCTATCTCAGTCCGCTGTTTCACAAGTACGCGAAGGTGTCGCTGTTCACATCGCGCAAGATGGTGTTCGTGGTCGGCGCGCTGTGCATGATCGGGCCGGCCTGCGTCGGTCTGGTGGCGAGTCCTTATGTGGCGGTGGCGCTGCTGTGCGTCGGCGGGTTTGCGCATCAGACCTTGTCGGGCGCGCTTTACGCGATTACGTCCGATATGTTCGGCAAGAATGAAGTCGCCACCGCGACCGGCATGGGCGGCATGGCGGGCTATCTGGGTGCTGCGGCGTTCACGGCGCTGTTCGGCGTGCTGGTGACGCAGGTCGGCTACAGCCCGCTGTTCGTCGTGCTGGCGGTGTTCGACATCATCGCGGCCGCTGTGGTGTGCCTGCTGGCGAAGAGTGCCGACAAGACGCCCGAGCCGCGCTGGACACCGGTGAGCGCGGTCGCGAAGTGATTCTGGCCATGTTGGGATGACGAACACCCGGCGCTGATCGAGCGCGCCGGTCAATAGAAAAATGGCGGCGCTTTCGGGCGCCGCCATTTTTGCTTGTGCTCACTGCGTTTCTTCAACGTTCACGGCTGGACGACGCTCGCGCTTCGCCCAGCCGTTCAACCCTCTACCGCTCAGCGTTTATCGACGACCGTCGTGTTGTATGTCGTCGCGCCGATCACCACGTTGTTCAACGTAATGCCGTTGACGTTGTACGCGTAGATCGGCCCGGGCGTTGTCGCGCTAGCGGGTCCGGCCGAGACCGCCGTGCCCAGATTGCAGTTCGAGATCGTCACGCCGGTGATCGGCGGAATGGTCGGTGTCGGCGCCGCGCCGTTGTAGTCGAACGCGACAGGCCCTTGAGCGACGATCGCCTGGAAGCACGAGCCGGTCACGCCGCCCACCGTCACGTTGCTCGCCGTCACGTTCGAAATGTTCACGTTCTGCACGATTGCCGGACGGATGCGAATCGCGTCGTTGGCCGGTTGATAGTCGCAGTCGAACGTGATCAGCCCGCCCTGTGCCGCCGACGGATTGGCGGCAGTCGCCGTTACTACGCCGAGCGGCACCGTGGCATTGATCGGGCTGCCGCTCAGCAACGCGCTGCCGTAGCCGCCGCCCTTGAGGCTGACGCCGTTGGGCAGCGTGACCGTATCGACGTAGAAGTTCTTCACGAAGCCGCCGCGATTCATGTTCGTCTTGATACGAATCGCGATGTTCAGCGGGTTGGTCGCCCAGTTCTGGTTCAGCATCTTCAGATTGCGCGCATAGATGTTCTGCACGCCGCCGCCCATTTCACTGCCGAGCGTGATGCCGCCGTGGCCGCTATTCATCGTGCAGTTCTGGATCACGTGATTCTGCGCGGGACCGTACTGTGTATCGAGATCCTTACCCGACTTGATCGCGATGCAGTCGTCGCCGGTGTTGAACGTCACGCTGTCGCAGAGCACGTTGTTGCACGCGTCCGGGTCGAAGCCGTCGTTATTCGGGCCAATGCTGTTGGTCGTCACGCCGCGAATCACGACGTTCTTGCAATCGGTCGGATGATGCTGCCAGAACGGTGTGTTGTTGGTGGTGTAGTTCTCCATCAACACGTTCGTGCAGCCGAGGAACTCGACCATGCACGGACGCAGATAGTGGCCGACGCCGAACACGCGCTGCGCGATCGGCACGCCTGCCTCCGAGAGGGCTGGCAGATAGTTCTGGTCTTCTTGCCAGGGTGTCGTGGGGCTGGTCAGTTGCGCGTAGAGCGCGTCGGAAATGCCGGGTGCGGCGGTTTTCAGGTCGACGTTCTTCGGATTGAGATAGGCCTGCGACGGTGTCGACGAATTCACGCACCCGTACGCACCATTCGATCCCTTGAAGGTCCACCAGCACGTCGCGGTGTTGCCGCTGCCGGCGAACGGCGTCATGGCCTGTCCGTTGAGCACCGAGCTCGCGTCTTCGCCGGTCAGTGCAATGTTGGTCTGGTTGCGCGCGTAGACGGGGGAGCCGTAGTTCAGGCAGTCGTTCGCCTGCCAGCGGCTATAGAACAGGTTGCCGTTGGCGCCGCAGGCGACCGGGCCGTCCTTCGCGTAGTCCGCCGGGTTCGGGCTGAAGTAGATCGTGCAATTCGCGCTGAGGTGGAAGTTCACGTTGCTGAGCAGGACGATCGGTCCGGCGCAATACCACGTACCGGCCGGCACGACCACGCGTCCGCCGCCGGCGGCGTTGCAGGCCTGGATGGCGGCGAGAAAGGCAGGGCGGGAGTCGAATGAACCAGCGGCGTTGGTGAGGTTCGAACCCGGACTCGCGACGGACGCCGAGCCGGTGTACGGATTGGTCGCGGCGACGACGGCGCACGGCGCGGCGCCGTATTGCGTGACGACGAAGTCGCGTGCCGGGAACATCGACTGGGTAATGCCCTGCAAGGACGCGATGATCTGTGTCGCGGCGCCCGAGGCGCCCCAGATCGGATCCTGTACGACAGGCGGCGTGGTCGTGCCGCCGTTGACCGAGCCGCCGCAGGCGGACAGGCCGCCGAGCAGGGTCGCGCCCGCGGACGTTCCCGCCAGCACGATAAAGGCACGGCGAGCGGGCGAATTCGGTTCGGTCCGGCCGGGCGTTCCTGATATCGCACGCTTGCCGCTGTTTTTATCGATGATTGCCACGGTTGTCTCCTTGCCCTTTGCGGGCGTTGTTAAAAGTCGTTGCTATTCGGGTGGATACGACTTGTCGAAGGCGTTGTGTTAAAGTAAGGTATCCTTAATATTCGTAAGAAAATTTTCCTGGTGGGAAATGGCGCAGCTTTGCTGACGCGTAGCGAAAAAGAAAGCGAACGCACGCATGCGCCGCTGCGGCTTGCCTATTTGCATAAGGCAAGCGCAGCGGCGCCTGAAAGACAGACGTGCGGTTTAGGCCGGTTTTTGCCCGATCTCGTGATTGGCGAGGATTTCGAGCGCGCGCACCATCGCCGAGTGATCCCATGCCTTGCCGCCATGCGCGACGCAGGCATTGAACAGCGCCTGGCAGGTAGCGGTATTCGGTAGCGACACGCCGAGCGATTGCGCGGTCGAGAGCGCGAGGTTCAGATCCTTCTGGTGCAGTTCGATGCGAAAGCCCGGGTCGAAGGTGCGCTTGGTCATGCGCTCGCCGTGCACTTCGAGAATGCGCGAGGACGCGAAACCGCCCATCAGCGCTTCACGCACGCGCGCCGGATCGACGCCGGCTTTGGACGCGAGCAGCAGCGCTTCGCCGACTGCCTCGATCGTCGCGGCAACGATCACCTGGTTGGCCACCTTGCACACCTGACCCGCGCCGACGCCGCCGATCAGCGTAACGTTCTTGCCCATCATGTCGAAAAGCGGCTTGACGCTCTCGAAGGTCGCCGATTCGCCGCCCACCATGATGGTCAGCGAACCGGCCTTGGCGCCGACTTCGCCGCCGGACACCGGCGCATCCATATAGTCCGCCCCGTGCTCGCGCACGCGCGCCGCGAACTCGCGCGTGGCCATCGGCGAAATGGAGCTCATGTCGACGACGGTTTGCCCCGCGCGCAGCGCGCCGGCGAGACCCTGATCGCCGAACAGCACGCGTTCCACATCGGGCGTATCCGGCACCATGATGAAAATCACGTCGGCATGCGCGGCGACGGCGGCCGGACTGTCGCACGCGACGGCGCCCGCCTGGATGAGATCGTCGGGCACGCCGCTGCGCGTGAACGCGGCCAGCGCGACGCCGTTCTTGAGAAGGTTGGCGGCCATGGGCTTGCCCATGATGCCGAGTCCGATAAAGCCTGCTTTTTGCATGGAATGCTCCGGAGATGTCGCGGCGGCCGGCTTACTGCTGGCCCGCCTGTTTCTGCATGAAGTGTTTTTGAACCGTCTGTGCGGCGCCTTTCAGCAGCCCCATGTCCGCGCACACCGCGACGACGCGGCAGCCCATCGCGATGTAGCGCTCCGCGTCGGCCTGGACCGGGGCGAGGATGCCGCTCGGCTTGCCCGCGGCTTGCGCGCGTTCGAACACGTGCGCGATGGCCTGCTGCACGTCGGGGTGACTCGGGTTGCCGATATGGCCGTAGGCGGCCGCGAGGTCGGATGGCCCGACGAACACGGCGTCCACGCCGTCCACGGCGAGAATGTCGTCGATCGCTTCGACCGCCTTGCGGCTTTCGATCTGCACGATGACGCAGACGTTGTCGTTGGCAATGTCGAAGTAATCGGCCACGGTCGCATAGCGATTGCCGCGCTGGCTCACCGAGACGCCGCGAATGCCCTGCGGCGGGTAGCGTGTGGCGGCGACGGCGCGAGCCGCGTCTTCGGCGCTGTCGACGAACGGCACCAGGAAATTCGAGAAGCCGCTATCGAGCAGACGCTTGATGAACACGCTGTCGTTGGCCGGCGGCCGGACGACCGGCGCGCTCGCGCTGTCCTTGAGCGCCATCAGTTGGGGGATCAGCGTCAACACGTCGTTCGGCGCGTGCTCCGCATCCAGCAGCATCCAGTCGAAGCCGATCACGCCGAGCAGTTCGGTCACGATCGGACTGGCGAGCGACGCCCAGCAGCCGATCAGGGTTTCGCCGCCGCGCACCGCTCGGCGAAAACTATTGGGTAAGGGCTGGTAGGGCGTGACGGCAGGCATGGGCTGATTTCCTCGAACGACGATGGATCGGGCAAGCTGCGACGACGGCAAAACGATAGTTATAGGTCGTCGTATGTCTAGGTCTCAGATTAGCACCGACCTTGCCGGTTGTAACGGCCACGTAAACCCGAATTCCTTGCGGGGCAAGCGTTTCCGGTTGCGCGAGTACCCCGCAGTGTTGTAGGATGACCTATATCTTAGGTCTTTATCCAAGGAAAGCGAAATGTCTATTACCGGCGAAATGCTGATCGGCCGCAAAACGGTGCGCGGCGAGGAAAAACCATTGCATGCGTTCAATCCTGCCACGGGATCGGACATCGCGGAGCCGGTTTTCGGCAGCGGCTCGGTTGCCCACGTCGGCGAGGCCTGTGAACTCGCGCGGCAGGCCTTCGATCCGTACCGCCAGTTGCCGCTCACGGTGCGCGCCGAATTTCTCGAACGCATCGCCGACGGCATCACGGCATTGGGCGATGCGCTGATCGAGCGGGCGCAACAGGAGTCTGGCTTGCCCAAGGCGCGTCTCGAAGGCGAACGCGGCCGCACCACGGGGCAGCTCAAACTGTTCGCGCAAGTCGTGCGCGCCGGTCAGTGGCTCGCCGCCACGCTCGATTCGCCGCTGCCGGAGCGCAAGCCGTTGCCGCGTTCCGACCTGCGTATGCAAAAGATTCCGCTCGGCCCGGTCGCGGTGTTCGGCGCCAGCAATTTCCCGCTCGCGTTTTCGGTGGCCGGCGGCGACACGGCGGCGGCGCTCGCGGCCGGTTGTCCGGTAGTGGTGAAGGCGCACCGCGCTCACCTTGGCACCTCGGAGATGGTCGGCCGTGTGATCCAGCGTGTCGCGCAAGAGATGGATTTGCCCGAAGGCGTGTTCTCGCTGATCGTCGGCGCGGGGAATTCCGTTGGCGAAGCGTTGGTCGCGCATCCGGCGATCAAGGCGGTCGGTTTCACCGGTTCGCGCGCGGGCGGCACCTCGCTGATGCGCGTGGCGGCGGCGCGTGCCGAACCGATTCCCGTCTACGCGGAAATGAGCAGCATCAATCCGGTGTTCCTTCTGCCGAACGCGCTGGCTCAGCGCGGCGAGAGCATTGCGCGCGGCTTCGTCGATTCGCTGGTGCTCGGCGCCGGTCAGTTCTGTACCAATCCGGGTCTCGCGATTGCCGTGGACAGCGACGCGCTCAAGGGCTTCGTCGCAACCGCGTCCGACGCACTGAGCGGCAAGCCCGCGCAAACCATGCTGACGTCCGGCATCCACGCTGCTTATGAAGAGGGCGAAGGCAAGCTGGCTGCGATCAAAGGCGTGGAAGCCGTGGCGCACGGCGTGGAAGCAAGCGGCCCGACGCAGGCTCGCGCGGCGTTGTTCGTAACCGATGCACAGACGTTCCTCGCCACGCCGGCGCTGGAAGACGAAGTCTTCGGCCCGGCCTCGACCATCGTGCGTTGCAAGGACGAGCAGGAGTTGCTGGCGGTCGCCGAGCATTTTGCCGGTCAGTTGACCGCCACGGTGCAGATGGATAGCGCCGACCTTCCGGCGGCAAGGAAGCTGGTGCCGATTCTCGAGCGCAAGGCCGGCCGGATTCTGGTCAACGGGTTCCCGACGGGCGTCGAGGTGTCGCACGCGATGGTGCACGGCGGCCCGTTCCCGGCCACGTCCGATAGCCGAGCGACTTCGGTCGGCACGACCTCGATCGAGCGCTTCCTGCGCCCGGTGTGCTACCAGGATTTCCCGGCCGATCTGTTGCCCGAGGCGCTGACCGACAGCAACCCGCTGAACCTGTGGCGCCGCCGCGATGGCGAGATCACGCGCAGCTGAGTGCCGGGTGAGCCGCGATCAGTGATCGCGTGAAATGAAAAATGGCCGGGGTCAGTTCGATCCCCGGCCATTTCTCTTTGCGTTCGCGGCGACTGTCTGCGCCATGACTTCGCGGCGACGAAGCGGATCAGCTATTCGCCTCGGCGGCTTCGTTCGCACGCCGCAAGCGCTCGCGGCTGTTGGACAGATGCATGCGCATGGCCGCGCGCGCACCTTCCGCGTCATGCCGCGTGATCGCTTCGAGAATGCTTTCGTGTTCCAGGTTCACGAGCGACAGATACGCGTCCGGTTCCGCGCGCGCAATGCCCGCCGAATCGAGCCGGTTACGCGGAATCAGCGCGCTGCCCATTTGCGTGAGGATGTCGACGAAATAACGGTTGCCGGTCGCGCGCGCCACCGAAATATGAAATTGCAGATCGGCGTCGACGCTATCCAGCCCGTTGTGGCGCGTGGCTTCGATCGCGTCGAGCGCGGTGCGCATGCGCGCGAGGTCATCCGGCTTGGCGCGCTGGGCGGCGAGCCCCGCGCATTCCGTTTCGAGGCTGATGCGCAATTCCAGGATCGACAACACGTCGCGCAAGGTGGTGGCGGGCACCATGTCGATACCCAGTTTTTCGCGCTGCGGCTCCAGCACGAAACTGCCGATGCCATGCCGCGTCTCGATGATCTTGCCTGCCTGCAAACGCGAAATCGCTTCACGAATGACGGTGCGGCTCACGCTCAGCGTGACCATGAGCTGTGACTCGGTTGGCAGCTTGTCGCCGGGTTTCAGGGCGTTGGAGGCAATCTGCTCGGTGACGTAGCTGACGACGAACTCGGCAAGATTACGAGCGCGTCGTGGCGGTGCTGCGGATGCCAGTGGTGTAGCCATCGAAAACGCCCCTTGAATCAGATAGTTGCGAACACTTCATGCGTTTCATTATACCGTCGTCTGACGACTGATTATATAGAGGCCGAATCATTTTGCGTGGCGGCGCTCGGCGTGGCATCGGCGTGCTGTCCGGCGCGTCTCGCGCTGCGGCGGCGTCTGGTTCAGCGCCGCAGGGAAGTACGATAACTGCGACGACAACCCCACCGCTAACCGCACCGATAAGCGCCGCATCTTTAGCGCGGGCGCAACTCGACCCGTTTGATGTCTTTCACGATCACGAGATAGCTGAACACCGTGAGCAGGGCGTTGATGCCGACGAACACCAGCGCGCCGTTGAACGACCCGGTCTTCGCCACGAGATAGCCGATCACGATCGGCGTGACGATGCCGGCCACGTTGCCGAACATATTGAAGATCGCGCCGGACAGGCCGAGCGCTTCCTTCGGCGACGTGTCGGCGACCACGGCCCAGCCGAGCGCGCCGATGCCTTTGCCGAAGAACGCAAGCGACATGAGGGCGACGACGACCCAATCGGTCGTCACATAGTTGCAGCCGATGATGCACACCGACAGCAGCATGCCGCCGACGATCGGCACCTTGCGCGCGATCGTGAGCGAATGGCCGCGCCGGATCAGCCCGTCGGACAGGATGCCGCCGAGCACGCCGCCGGAGAATCCGCAGATCGCGGGCAGCGAAGCCACGAGGCCCGCTTGCAGGATCGTCATGCCGCGCGCCTGCACGAGGTAGATCGGAAACCAGGTGAGGAAGAAGTAGGTCAGCACGTTGATGCAGTACTGCGCGAGATAGACGCCGAGCAGCATACGATTGCCCAGCAGTTGGCGAACCAGATGCCAGCCCCCGGTATTTTCGATGTTGTCGGCGGCGCGGGCTTTCTTCTGCCCGTTGATCACGCCGCCGCCCTGTTCGATGTACTCCAGTTCGGCGCGCGACACACGCGGGTGGTCGGCGGGGTTCTTCATCATTTTCAGCCAGGTGAGCGCGAGCAGAAGTCCCGTCACGCCCATCACGACATACACCATGTGCCAGCCGAACGCGTGCGTGAGCCATGCCATCAGCGGCGTGAACACGACCGCCGCGAAGTATTGCGCCGAATTGAAAATGGCCGACGCCGTGCCGCGTTCGTTGGTCGGGAACCAGCTCGCCACCACCTTGGCATTGGCCGGAAAAGCCGGCGATTCGGCTGCGCCCATCGCAAAGCGCAGCACGAACAGCGCGGTGATGGCCGCCGCCGCGCTGCCGAGCAAGCCGATCGAGCTTTGCAGCAGTGTGAAGAGCGACCAGAAGAAAATGCTCGCGGCGTAGACGCGCCGCGCGCCGAAGCGATCCAGCAGCCAACCGGCCGGCAGTTGCGACAGCACGTAAGCCCAACTGAACGCGGAGAAGATGTAGCCCATGCGGATCGCGTCGAAGCCGAACTCGGCGCGCATGGCCGAGCCGGTGACCGAGAGCGTGGCGCGGTCCGCGTAGTTGAAGGTCGTGATCAGAAAGATCAGCAGCAGGATCGCGTAGCGAACTCGAGTGCGCTTCGCGACGTGGGTGGCACTCGCCGTGCGGCTCATTTCCATGGACATCTCCTGAAGTTCTTATGCTTGGGAGCAGGCTCCCGGGCGTCGCGGCGCAACGAGCCGCGGGCCTCGTCGATACTGGCGTGCGGTACAAAAACGCCCGGCGACGTTGCCGTCCCGGGCGCTCTTTGCGGTGCCGTGCGTGCGGCGATCGTTCGCACGGCCGCCGGGTGTTGTTTGCGTCTGATACGCCGGCCGGATTACTGCGGGCCGAGCGTCTTGATGAGCGCGTCCAGCCTGGCCATTTCTTCTTCCGTCAGATCGGTCAGCGGCGCGCGGACCGGACCGGCGCTGTGGCCGACCAGCTTCGCGCCCGCCTTGACGATGCTGACCGCGTAGCCTGCGCGGCGGTTGCGAATGGCCAGGTACGGCAGGAAGAACTCGTCGATCAGTTTGCCGACGGTCGCGTGATCGTCTGCAGCGATCGCACGGTAGAAGTCCATCGCGGTCTTCGGAATGAAGTTGAACACCGCCGACGAATACACCGGCACGCCAAGCGCCTTGTACGCGGCGGCATAGACTTCCGCGGTCGGCAGGCCGCCGAGATACGAGAAGCGGTCGCCAAGGCGGCGGCGGATCGACACCATGTTCTCGATCTCGCCCACGCCGTCCTTGAAGCCGATCAGGTTCGGGCAGCGCTCGGCCAGCCCTTCGAGCATATCGGCGTTAAGCTTGGAGTTCGCGCGGTTATAGATGATCACGCCCATGTTCGGCACGGACTTGCAGACTTCTTCCGCATGCGCGGCGATGCCTTCCTGGCAGGCTTCCGTCAGGTAATGCGGCATCAGCAGAATGCCGTTCGCGCCATGACGCTCGGCTTCCTGGGCGTAGGCGATCGCAACACGCGTCGGGCCGCCCGCGCCGGCAAGAATCGGCACCTTGCCTTTGCAGACTTCGGTAGCGGTGCGCACCACGTTCGAATAGTCGTTGTGCGTGAGCGAGAAGAATTCGCCCGTGCCGCCGGCCACGAACAGTGCCGACGCGCCGTAAGGAGCGAGCCATTCGAGGCGCTCGGCATACGTGTCGGCGCGGAAATCACCGTGTTCGTCGAAGTCGGTAACGGGGAAGGACAGGAGGCCTTCGGAAACGATCTGCTTGAGTTCCTGCGGTGTCGTCATGATGAGTATCCAGAGCGTCGGAATAGTTCGCGGATGGTTCCGCGGAGGGTTCGATCAGTAGAAATGGAGATTTCTTATACGTCATCGTACAACAAGAATTTCGGCAACTCAACGGTCATTTCGCAGCATAATGCTTGTCCTAGGGTAAATACGGAACGTCTGCGCAATCTTTCATGTTGTAGGATGACGTATGAATAGTCGGCGCGACAGGTGTGCAGCGCCATAAGGATCGATGCAATGGAACAATCTCCGCTCTACATTCGCGTTCACCCCAATGACAACGTCGCGATCGTCGTCAACGACGGCGGTCTGGGTGAGGGCGCGGTATTTCCCGATGGTCTGGCACTGCGCGAGCGCGTGCCGCAAGGGCACAAGGTCGCGCTGGCCGATCTGGCCGAGGGCGACGAAGTCATCCGCTATAACGTGGTGATCGGCTATGCGCTCAAGGCGTTGCCGAAAGGCAGCTGGATCAACGAACATGTGATCCGCATGCCAAGCCCGCCGGGACTCGAGGATCTGCCGATCGCCACGATCAAGGCGCCGGAAATGCCGCCGCTCGAGGGCTACACCTTCGAGGGCTATCGCAACGCGGACGGCTCGGTCGGCTCGCGCAACATTCTCGCCATTACGACCACGGTCCAATGCGTGGCCGACGTGGTCGAGCATGCGGTCACCCGCATCAAGGCCGAGTTGCTGCCCAAGTACCCGAATGTCGACGACGTGGTGAGCCTCGGCCACACCTATGGCTGCGGTGTCGCCATCGACGCGCCCGACGCGATGGTGCCGATCCGCACCGTGCGCAATATCAGCCTGAATCCGAATTTTGGCGGCGAGGTGATGATGGTCAGCCTCGGCTGCGAGAAGCTGCAGCCCGAGCGCCTGATGCCGCCCGGCACGATTCCGATCGCCGCGGCCGCGAACGTGGCGGAAGTCGCGGACATCGGCGATATCGAGGCTGATCTGAACGGCGACGTCGTGGTGCTTCAGGACGACGCGCACGTCGGCTTCCAGTCGATGATCGAGTCGATCATGAGAATGGCCGAGGGTCATCTGAAGCGGCTCAACAATCGCCGTCGCGAAACTTGCCCGGCGTCCGATCTGGTGGTCGGCGTGCAATGCGGCGGCAGCGACGCGTTTTCCGGACTGACCGCGAATCCCGCGGTGGGCTTCGCGACCGACCTGCTGGTGCGTGCCGGCGCGACGGTCATGTTCTCCGAAGTCACCGAAGTGCGCGATGGCGTCGATCAGCTGACGGCGCGCGCGGCGAACGCGGAGGTCGCCGCGGCGATCATCCGCGAGATGCAGTGGTACGACGATTATCTGAAGCGCGGCGGCGCGGACCGCAGCGCCAACACCACACCGGGCAACAAGAAGGGCGGTTTGTCGAACATCGTCGAAAAGGCGATGGGCTCGATCATCAAATCCGGCAATTCGGCCATTTCCGGCGTGTTGTCGCCGGGCGAAAAGGTCAAGCAGAAAGGCCTGATCTATGCGGCTACGCCGGCGAGCGATTTCATCTGCGGGACGTTGCAGGTGGCGGCCGGTATCAACCTGCACGTATTCACCACCGGACGCGGCACGCCCTATAGCCTCGCCGAGGTGCCGGTCATCAAGGTCGCAACGCGCTCGGACCTCGCGCGCCGCTGGCATGACCTGATGGACGTCAACGCCGGCACCATCGCGACCGGCGCGGCGAGCATCGAAGAGGTGGGCTGGGAATTGTTCCGCCTGATGCTCGACATCGCCAGCGGACGCAAGCAAACGTGCGCGGAAAAACTCAAGCTCCACAATGCGCTGGTGCTGTTCAATCCGGCGCCGGTGACCTGATCGGCTCGCTCGACACACCAGGTCTGCATGCATCATGCAGACCTGATCGCACTCACACCACAATAGAAACATGACTGACTCGAACCTCGATCGCGGCGCCGCACAGAAACCCTTCCGCCGTCTGCTGCTGACTGGCGCGGCGGGCAACCTGGGCAAGCAATTGCGTGGCGCGCTCGCCGCGTGGGCTGATATCGTGCGCGTCTCGGATATCGCGCCGCTCGGCGACGTGGCGGACCACGAAGAAGCCGCGAGCGTCGATCTCGCGGACGAAGCCGCCGTTCACGCGCTGCTCGAAGGCGTGGACGCGGTGATTCACCTCGGCGGCATTTCCGTCGAGGCGCCGTTTGAAGATCTGCTCGAAGCGAATATTCGCGGCCTGTACAACCTCTATTCGGCTGCGCAGAAGCAGGGCGTGAAGCGCATCGTGTATGCGAGCTCGAATCACGCGGTGGGTTTTCATCCGGTGACGGAGGTGGTCGATGTCGACGCGCCGTTGCGTCCCGATAGTCTGTACGGCGTGACGAAGTGCTTCGGCGAATCGTTGTCGCGTTACTACTTCGATCGTTTCGGTCTGGAGACGGTGTGCCTGCGGATCGGCTCGTCGTTCGAGCAGCCGAAGAATCCGCGCATGCTCGTCACGTATCTGAGCTATCGCGACTTCATCGAGCTGGTGCGCTGCTCGCTGTTTACCAACCGCGTGGGCCACGCGATCGTCTATGGCGTCTCGGACAACCGGACCAAGTGGGTGGATAACACCAAAGCGGCGTTCCTCGGCTTTCGTCCGCAGGACAGTTCGATCGAATTCGAGCATCTCTTTCCGGTCGCCGCACCCACGACCAACCTCGACGATCCGACGCAGCGTTTTCAAGGCGGCCCATTCGTGCTGGCCGGCCCGATGGAGCCGAAGCGGTGAGCGCCGCAGCGAACCCGCGAGTGGAGCGGGTGGAGGCAGCGGGACAGGCACCGGCCTCCGTCGGCGAAAGCCCGGTGTGGCGCGTGGCGGAACAGGCGCTCTACTGGGTGGACATTCCGGCGCAAAAGATCGTGCGGCTACACGTCGATTCGGGTAAGCGCTCCGAATGGCGGTTGCCGGAGAAAGTGGCGTGCATTGCGTTCGATCAGCGCGGTACGGTGCTGGCCGGTTGCGAAACCGGACTTTTCGCTGTCGCGCTCACTGAGGGTTCGGCTGACGGCGAACCCGTGCAGGTGACAGGGCGCAAGCTCGCCGCGCCGGACTTCCCATGCGACGACATGCGTTTCAATGACGGCCGTTGCGACCGCCAGGGGCGCTTCTGGTCCGGCACGATGGTGCAGGACATGGCAGCGGCCAAGCCGGCCGGCGCGCTCTATCGATTCGACGGGCGCGGTGTGCTGTCCGCGCCGGTCGTCGACGCGCTCATCACGCAGAACGGCCTCGCGTGGTCGCCGGAAGGTACGACCATGTACCTGTCGGACTCGCATCCTTTGCGCCGGCAGATCTGGGCATTCGACTTTGACATCGAAACCGGCGAGCCACGCAACCGTCGCGTGTTCGCCGATCTGAATCATCATGCGGGCCGTCCTGACGGCGCCGCGGTGGATGCCGACGGCTGCTACTGGATTTGCGCGAACGACGCCGGCCTGTTGCTGCGCTTTACGCCACAAGGGAAGCTCGACCGGCAGATTGCCGTGCCGGCCACCAAGCCGGCGATGTGCGCCTTCGGTGGGCGCGATCTGGATACGCTGTTCGTGACGTCGATCCGTCCCGCGAACGCGAGCGAGCACGATGGACATCTTTTCGCCGTGCGGCCTGGCGTAACCGGGTTGCCGGAACCGGAGTTCGCGGGTCAGCTGTAAGCGGAGCGTATTGGAGCAAGGCGCCGGACATGACGACATGTCCGGCGCCTTTGTTTTGGCTATTTCGATTCGTCACTCGTCGTACAACATTGTGGTGGAAAGGCGACGGTCTGCCCGCGGTGCGGCTGTAAAAAATAGCTTTGGGCGACGCCGGCCGCTGCCTCGGCAAGGCCGCGCCAGCTGGCGCTTAGCCTTCACATGCGATCGTTCGGTCATCCCTGAAGACGTTTCTGCGGTGCGGGTAAATACCGTCTGTACAACTCAAACCGCCTTTTATAGACTTCATATGTCGTCGTACAACATATAAGCCCAAACAAATTCCTTTCTGTGAATTTCAGGTTATTCGGTATGAGGCGGACAACGTCTCGTGCGCGATGACTCGCGCGCGAGGCGCAAGCCGAGCAGTTGAAGCAAAAGTAAAAGAGTCGAGTTGTCTGACAGGAGTGCTGAGTATCTGCGCCGGGGAAGTTGCACAGACCAGCACGGCAAAGCGCGCGTGACCACCAGCGGTGGCGGGTGCCGAGCCGGGAGACGCAGCAAAACCATGTCGCATCCGAAGGCGGTCACCCGCAAGCGGTCCTCCGCAGGCGGCCCCCGCAATCGATTGGATGGTCAATTTTTCAAGGAATTTCACGATGAACAAGAAGTTTGCCTTTTCCCGTGTTTCGATGATCGTCGCGGCTTCGGCGCTGGCCTTCAGCACCGTGTCGGCACAAGCGCGTGTGTTCCGCGTGTCGGACGTGCATGGCGACACCTATCCGACCAACATGGCCGTGAAATACATGGGAGAGCAGATCAAGAAGGCAACCGACGGCAAAGACACGGTGAAGGTCTTCGGCAATAGCGCGCTGGGTTCCGAGAACGACACGATCGATCAGGTGCGCATCGGCGCATTGGACATGGCGCGCGCCAACGGCGCGGCTTTCAACGAAATCGTTCCTGAATCGATGATCCCGTCGCTGCCTTTCCTGTTTCGCGACATCGACCATTTCCGCAAAGTGATGTACGGCCCGGAAGGCCAGAAGATTCTCGACGCTTTCAAGGCGAAGGGCATGATCGCGCTGACGTTCTACGAGAGCGGCGCGCGTTCGATCTACACCAAGAGGCCGATTCACACGCCCGCTGACATGAAGGGCCTGAAGGTTCGCGTGCAGCCGTCCGATCTGATGGTCGACGAAATCCGCGCAATGGGCGGCACGCCCACGCCGATGCCGTTCGCCGAGGTCTACACGGGCCTGAAGACGGGTCTGGTGGATGCCGCTGAAAACAACCTGCCGTCGTACGAAGAAACCAAGCACTTCGAAGTCGCGCCGGTCTACTCCGAAACCCAGCATTCGATGACGCCGGAAGTGCTGGTGTTCTCGAAGAAGGTGTGGGACACGCTGTCGCCGCAGGAACAGGAAATCATCAAGAAGGCTGCCGCCGACTCGGTGCCGTACTACCAGAAGCTGTGGACCGCGCGCGAAGCCGACGCGAGCAAGACCGTCACGAAGGGCGGCGCGACCATCGTCGGCGCGTCGCAGATCGATCGCGCCGCGTTCGTCAAGGTCATGCAACCGGTCTGGGCAAAGTACGAAAAGACCCCGCAAATGAAGCAGATCGTCGACGAAATCCAGGCAGTCAAATAAGGCTCGCCTGAAAGGAAGCAACGCAGCGGCGCGAAGGGCTCGCGAGAAGATTCGTGAGCGCTGCCGCTGCGCGCTTCCTGAACTGAAGAGTCGAACAGGATTGCTGACTAATAAAGACAGGTCGGTCGTATGCAAGGATGGGGTCAATGAGTTTCATAAAGCGCCCAAATGATTTTCTGTTCCGCGTGCTGGTTGTCGTAGCGTCGGTGAGTCTCGCCGTGCTGAGCCTGCTGGTGATCTACAGCGTCGTGATGCGCTACGTCTTCAGCGATGCACCGGATTTCGTCGAGCCCATCGCGCTTCTGCTGGTGATCGTGATCGCCATGTTCGGCGCCGCGCTCAAAGTGCGCGAAGGCGGCCATATCGGGCTCGACTCGCTCGTCAAGAAATTGCCGCCGAAGGGTCAACTCGTCGCGACGGCCTTTCAGCACATTTGCCTGATCACGTTCGCGGTAGCGGTTTTCTTCGGCTGTCTGCAGATGGTGGAGGCCACCATGGAAGACCGGATTCCCATTATTGGCTTGCCTGAGTCTTTGCGTTATTGCATCCCGGTTTTTGCCAGCGTCTGCATTGCAATGTTCTCGCTAGAGAACCTGCTCGCGCTTTTTGCACAGAAACAAAAATAGAGCAATCATGGAACTCGCCATCCTCTCCGTCAGTTTCCTCGTCTTTCTTCTTCTCGGCGTTCCTGTTTCATTCGGGCTAGGGCTTTCGTGCGTCCTGACCTATCTGTACGAGGGTTTGCCGGCGGCCACCGCCATGCAGTCGATGATCTCGGGGATCAACGGCTTTTCGTTTCTCGCGGTCCCGTTCTTCATTCTGTCCGGTGAGCTGATGTTGCACGGCGGCATTGCGGACCGCATCCTGCGTTTCGCGCAAGCCACGGTCGGGCATTTCCGCGGCGGTCTCGGCATGGCCAACGTAGTCGCCTGCACGCTGTTCGGCGGGGTCTCCGGTTCGCCCTCGGCGGACACGTCGGCGATGGGCGGCGTAGTCATTCCGTTGATGAAGCGTGAAGGGTACAGCGCGGCTTATGCGGTCAACGTGACGACGCACTCGTCGCTCGCGGGCGCGTTGATGCCGACGTCGACCAACATGATCATCTACGCATTCGCGGCGCAGGGTATCACCGGCACGTTGAATGGACACCCGATGAGCGGCGTGTCGATCGGCGATCTGTTGTTTTCCGGTCTGCTGCCGGTGCTGTGGGTGATGGGTTTCGTGCTGGTCGCCGCGTACTGGCAAGCGGTCAAATACGGTTATCCGCGCCGTCCCGACGGCTCGACGGAACTGCAGCGATTCCCCGGCTGGTTCGCCGTGGCCCGCACATTCCTTGGCGCATTGCCCGGCTTGATGGTGATTGCGATCATTCTGGTCTGCGTGGCAAAGGGCATTGCTACAGCGACAGAAGCCGCTGCAATCGCCGTGTTTTATTCGCTGGTGCTGACGATCGTCGTGTATCGCTCGATGACGATGAAGAAGCTGTTTCACGCGCTCTCCAAGGCCGCCAAGACGACCGGCGTGGTGCTGCTGCTGATCGGCGTGTCGAACATGCTGCGCTACCAGATGGCGTATCTGGAGATTCCGGACGCGATCGAACACATGCTCGACGGCGCGACCAGCCTGCCGTGGCTGATGCTGCTGTACATCAACCTGATCCAGATTTTCCTCGGCACGTTCGTCGATATGGCGGCGCACATCCTGATCACCACGCCGCTGTTCCTGCCGATGGCGATGCACGCCGGCGTCGGCCCGGTGCAGTTCGGGATCATGATCCTGCTGAACTGCGCATTGGGTCTGGTGCACCCGCCGATCGGCTCGGTGCAGTTTATTGGTTGCGCGATTGGCAATGTGTCGATTGGTGAAACTACCAAGGTGGCGTGGCCGTATTACCTGGCTATCTTCAGCGCGATCAACATCGTCACTTATGTACCGATGTTTTCCACGTGGTTGCCTAGCCTGATCAATGGTCACCCGGTATTTTGAAATCCTTAATTAGCGTCCCGAAGAATATGCCCTTTGGGGGCGCCCGGCGGCGCTCGTACAGTGCGGCAAACAAAGAATAATCTTTTAAAGAGGAGCAGAAATGAAAAAGGCACTAGCAACCTCGGCCCTTGGGTTGGTCGCCCTCGGCGCACACGCTCAGAGCAGCGTGACGTTGTACGGGATCGTAGACGCGGGGATCGGTTATCAGAGCAGTCAGACGACGCTCGGCTCGACCTCCGGCGGCCGTTCGGTTGTGAAAATGGTCAACGGGGTCTGGGCTGGCAGCCGCTTCGGCCTGAAGGGCTCAGAGGATCTGGGTGGCGGCACCAAGGCGATCTTCCAATTGGAAGAGGGCTTTAACAGCGCAACCGGCGCACAGTCCGTCTCCGGCCTCGGGTTCAACCGTCAGGCTTATGTCGGCGTGGCCAACGCCAGCTACGGTACGTTCACGGCCGGCCGCCAATATACGTCGTACTACACGATGCTCTCGCCGTATAGCCCGACCACGTGGCTGACGGGCGCATACGGCGCGCACCCGGGCGATATCGACTCTCTGGATACGCTGTACCGCGCGAATAACTCGCTGGTGTACACGTCGCCGAACCTGTACGGCCTGACGGCTAGCGGCTCGTATTCGCTGGGCGGCGTGCCGGGCAGCTTCAACGCCGGTTCGACGTGGAGCGCGGCGTTGCAGTACCTGAATGGTCCGTTCGGCATTGCGGCCGGCTTCCAGCGCATCAACAACTCGACGCCTGGCGGCGGCGCATGGGGCGCTGACTCCACGACGTCCAACAACGGCGCGCAGGCTGGCGTGTCGGGCATCAACAACGGCTATCAGCGCGCCCAGGCTCAGCAGCGCGTGGCGGTGACGGGTGGCTATACCTTCACCCCGCAGTGGGATGTGTCGTTCTCGTACTCGAACGTGCAGTACATTCCGGGTATCAACTCGCCTTTCCACACCACGGCGATCTTCAACACAGGCGGCGCCGTGCTGCACTTCAAGCCTTTGACGGCACTGGACCTCGCTGCGGGCTACAGCTATACGCGCGCTACCAAAGCGAACGGCATCACGAGCTCGGCTAGCTACCAGCAGTTCAACCTGTCGCAGTACTACAGCCTTTCCAAGCGCACCGGTCTGTACGCGCTCGAGGCGTATCAACGCGCAGGCGGCCAGACGCTGGGCACGAACGGCGTGAGCATCATCAACGCAACGGCTGATATCGGCGACGGTCAGAATAGCGCGCCGTCCTCGTCGCGTAGCCAGTTTGCCGCGGGCGTGGGCATCATCCACAAGTTCTGATGGCATAACCCGGTGGCGGTGTGTTGCTACGCCGCCACGGCGACGCGTTTTTTAACGCGCGTCGCCGGGCAGCACAGGCTGCGCGCGCAATGCGCGCAGCCTCTTCGACGACGCCGGCCGCCTGGCATTACGCGTGTCGTACCGGCCGGTGCGTACGGCGCGCTTCGCCTTCACGCGTCAGACCACAAACGTCCACCCGTTGCCCAGTTTTCGCGCTTCACGTCGGTGAGAATGATCTCCACCGAGTTGGCCTCGACGCCAAGCGATTCACAGGTCGCTTTGGTAATGGCTTCGACGAACTGGCGTTTCTGTTCCACCGAGCGGCCTTCGAAGAGTTCGATGTGAAACGTGGGCATGGCGTGACTCCGTATAGGGATGGGTTTGAGGTGAGCGTGAGGCGAATTCAAGCGCGATAGCCGGGATCGAGCCTGTCGAGTTTGCGCAGCAGGGCAGGCCATTCGAGTGCGCCTTCAATGGCGCCGCCGTCGTAAAGTTGTTCCGCGGTGCGTGCGGCGACCGCATCGCTCGGCACGACGAGTTCCGCGCCGCATGCTTGCGCTTGCAACTGGATCTCGCATGCCTTGAGCAGTGTTGCCATCAGCACATAGGCTTCCGCGACGGTGCGCCCAACGGTCAGCGTGCCGTGATTGCGCAATAGCATGGCGGGTTTGTCGGCGAGATGCGCGACGAGACGCTCGCCCTCCGCAGGCGTGAACGCAAGGCCTTCGTAAGCGTGATACGCGAGGTGGCCGTAAAAGCGCAGCGCATGTTGCGAAGCGGGCAGCAGGCCGGCCGGCTGAGCGGAAACCGCCACACCCGCCGTATTGTGCAAATGCATCACGCAGAACGCATCGGCGCGTGCCGCGTGAACCGCCGCGTGCAGCGCGAAGCCGGTCGCGTTCACCGCATGTTCGCTCGCGCCGACGATGTTGCCGTCTATATCGATCTTCACGAGGTTCGACGCGCGGACTTCATCGAAGGCGAGGCCGAATGGATTGATCAGGAAGTGGCCGGGCTCGCCCGGAACGCTCGCCGAGATATGCGTGTAGATCAGATCGTCCCAGCCGTTGAGCGCCGCGAGCCGATAGGCGGCGGCGAGGTCGACGCGGGTTTGCCGCTCCGCGTCGGACCGTGGCCCCGCTTCGGCGACGCGGCCGGCAGGGGTGTGAGTGAACGACATGACTGTCTCCTGAAATTTTTGCAGCACCGCGTTGCGTGCATGACGCTCCCCGACGGCCTAACTCACGCGTCTGGCCGGACCCGGATCCGGAGTCGCCGCGCTGCGCACGGCGTCGATCCGCTGCGCCGGTTCAGCGGCCGCGACGCCATGCGCCGAGCGCTGCCTGAGCCATTGCACGCTCCACGTCGCGAGGACGAAAGGCGCTGTCATAACCGGCCAGCCGATGTGGGCGGCCGCCGCTTGCAGCACGACCGACAGGGCCACACCGCCGAGCATCGTAACGACACCGCAGTCGGCAAGCGCGAGCGCGGTCAGTGCGCCGTTGAATCCTAACAGGCCTGCATCGAACGAGCTTGCCGTCGCGCCAAGCATTAGATGCGCGACGCTCGCGAACCCCGCGCCGATCAACGCCCGCAACGCATGCTTGCGTGACGAAGCCGCGATCCCGATCAACACCAGCAAGCCAGCCAGTGCGTCCGATGCGAAGCCGGTTTGTGCGAAACCGGAGAGCAGGCCGCCGCCCCATTCCAGCGCGCTCGATGCGGGCGTCGCGGCCACGCTTGCCGGTTGCGGGTTCGCCGCGACGAACGGCAGCCAAAGCCAGCTGATGATCAGACACGGGCTCGAAAAAAAGCCGAGCCCGCGCGCGCGCAGCATGCGCGACCATGGCTCCAGAAGCCATGCCGTGGCGGTGGCGGCGAGAATCGCCACAGCGGCGGCGGTGGCATTGTCGGCGATGAAGTTGAAGGCGGCGAGACCCGCCAGCGCGCCATTGAAGCCGTGCAAGCCGGCACGCGTATCGTCCTCGCGATATCCGGCGAGGACCGCACTCACATTGGCCGCAACCGCGCCCATGAGCGCGGCGCAAGCGAGGCGCGGATCGTCCAGCAGCCATGCGCCGAGCAGGCACGCGCCGGTGAAGGCGTTCGGTTGCAGCACGATCTGGCCGAGACTGCGCAACAGCGTGCGCAAGGCGGCGGATTGAGCTTCGGTCGCGGCGGCGTGCATGATGTGAAGGCGGCGTGATGTCGATGAGGCGCAAATCCCGGGCGCGCACGGCAAGCGCGCCGGCAGGAGAACTGGGAATGGCGAGGATAGGCCAGCTACGGCGCGCCGTGCATCGCCATGCTTGATAGTGGCTATTTGCGACACCGGCCACGCCACGGCGTGTCGGTGAGCCGAAAGCTTTCGCGCTACGATAGTAGCCCGGCGTGCAGCCTGCGCCGTTTCACGAGGAGACAGTCAGATGCGTGAAGTACGGTGGGCATCGGAAGAGGGCGACGGCATCGAACATCTGGCGTTCGATGCGCATGAGGACGGCTTCGCGGTAGAAAGCGCCCTGGTCGGGCAGCGCTATGGGAAGCCGTATGGGCTGCACTACAAGGTGCGTTGTGACGCGCAATGGCGCACGCGCTTTGCGTGGCTGAAGATCGTCGGCGGCGGCGAACTGGAATTGCATGGCGATGGCGAGGGCCACTGGCGCGATGGCCACGGGCTTGCACTGAGTGCGATCGAAGGTTGCATCGACATCGATATCGCCGCCACGCCGTTCACCAACACGCTGCCGATTCGCCGTTTGCAACTGGCGGAGGGCGAGCGCCGGCCCATTTCGGTAGCGTATATCTCTACGCCGGATTTGCAGGTGACGCGCGTGGAGCAAGCCTATACGTGCATCGCATTGCACGGCGAGTATCGCTACGAGGGCATCTTCCGCGACTTTACGGCCGACATGAAGGTGGACGAAGACGGCCTCGTGATCGACTATCCGACGCTGTTCACACGCCTGCCGCGCGAGCGTTGAGCGTCGATGCGGTCGAGCCGCCGTGGTCCGTGCGGTGCCGTTCCACAAAACGCTCGATGCTTGCCGCGATCCGTTCGGGTTCGCGCAGCACGACCCAGTGGCCCGCATCGATCTCGATGCGTTCATATGCGCCGAGCCAGCCCTCCAGTCCAAGAGAGAGCGCCGGCCCGACATAACGGTCACGCAGCGGCACGAGGAATTGCACCGGCGCGTGCGCATGACGCGCGCGCGGGTGCAGCAGCTTGTCGATGAAATTGGCGCGGTAGAGATTCAAGCCGTTGATCGCGTTGCGCATCTGCGCGGGATCGGGCGCCGGGCGCACGCGTTCCGTCACCCGCAGCCATAGCGGCCACAGACGTGCGCCGCCCGCGCGCCATACCAGCTCGGGCAGCCACGGCAAATGGAAAAAGAAAATATACCAGGACTTGAGCGTCTGCCGGACACTGTTGCCGAACGGGCGCTTCTTTGTCTGCTGCGCGGGTTGAGTGTCACCGCCGCCGCGCAAGTCGAAGGAAGCATGATCGAGACACGGCCCTGAGATCGACGTGTACGAAGCAATGCGGCCTTTGAACGCGGGATCGGTCACGGCTTCCCAGCATTGAATCGAGCCCCAGTCGTGCCCGACGAGGTGAAACGGCCGCGTGCCGCACGTGGCGTCGGCGACGGCGGCAAGATCGGCGGCGAGGCGTTCGAGCCGGTAAGCGTGACGCGTGGCCGGCGCCTCGGAAGCTCCCGCGCCGCGCACGTCGTAGGCGATCACGCGGTAGCGCACATCCAGTTGCACGCGCACCGGTTCCCACACCGCCGCCGAATCGGGGTAGCCGTGTACCAGCACGATGGGCGGCGCCTCGCGCGGTCCGCTCACATAAACCGCGAGCCGCACGCCGCCGGCCTCGACCGAGAGCGTGTCGCGTATCACGCGGCCGCCTGCACGCCGCGCCGCGTGGCTTTGCGGGCGCTCGGCGTGGCCGCATTGGTGGCATCGACCGCGGCAACCAGTCCGTCGATACGCGCCAGTTGCGCGCGGTTGTCGTGATCCCACGGATGAAAGCCGGGCCGGAAAAAGCTCAGCCACTCACCGGCGATGCGAGGAAACACACCGTGGCGCGGGCCGTACAGATATTTCACGACGCGCCACATGCCGCGCAGATGGCCACCGCGCTTGCGGTCGGCGATGATGAGCCGCACATGGTAGTCGAATACGATCAGCCAGAACGTCACGGTGGTGGCGAGCATGGTGCCGGTGCGCAGGAGATAACGGCCGAGTCCGGGCTTGAGCACGGTGTTCCACACGTCGTACGAAACGGATTTATGCTCGGTTTCTTCGAGTGCATGCCAGGTCCACATCTGCGTATAGCCCTCCACCGACCCGCCGATGCGCGTCGCGTCCTGCAGCAGCAGGCCCGCCAGCATGGCCGTGTAATGCTCGAGGCAGACGGTGACCGCGAGCTGGTACGAATGCGGCAGAACCTTGCGGCCGAAGTTGAGAATCGCCCATAGCCGTTTGTCGAGCTTATGCGCGGGCAAGCCGGCTTCCTGCAACAGATCGTTGTACTCCACATGCTCGCGCGTGTGCATGGCTTCCTGGCCGATGAAGCCGAGCACCTGCTTCTTCAGCACCGGGTCGTCGATCTGGTCGCGGTAGTTGCGCACGCTGTCCATGAAGAAACGCTCGCCGGCCGGAAACAGCAGCGAAAGCGCATTGAAGAAGTGTGTCACATGCGAGCCCTGCACGTGCCAATCGCAGGCACGTTCCTGCGGCAAGTTGAAACGGAGGTCGCGGCGAACCGGCATCATGGCCTTTCTCCTTGTGAGTCTCTATGTGTTGCTGAATGTTCTGAGCGAGTGACGTGCATTGCGCAGCTTTATGCGCGCTTGCCGTCCACCTGCGCGGCGCGCCGCGCGCGTTTCTCCGCGATGCGTTTCATCCGCCGCGTTTGCATCACCACCAGTGCCTGATAGGCCGCCGGCAACGTGCGCGCCAGCCAGTCGGCGGCCCGCGCGTCGCGTCCGATCAGCACGCGCCGTTTGTTCTTGCGCACGCCGTCGAGAATCACGCGCGCGGCTTCGTCGGCGGTGGTGATGAAGAACTTCTCGAAGTCGTCCTTGCCCTGCTGTTCGGTTTCCAGCATGAAGCCGACCATGTTCGACGAGATACGGCTCGATTGCGCGATGGCCGTGCGGATGCCGCCCGGATGCACGCAGGTGGCCGACACGCCGCACTTCATCAGGTCGAGTTCCTGGCGCAGTGCTTCCGTAAAGCCGCGCACCGCGAATTTGGTCGCGTTGTAGCCGCTCATGCCCGGCTGGGAGAACAGTCCGAACACGCTAGACGTATTGACGATATGCCCCGCACCGGACGCCTTGATGTATGGCAGAAATGCCTTGGTGCCGTGCACCACGCCCCAGAAGTTGATGCCGACGATCCACTCCAGATCGGCGTAGTCCATGCCTTCGATGGTGCTCGACAGCGCGACGCCTGCGTTGTTGAACACGAGGTTGACGCGCTGATGCTGCGCGGCGGTTTCGGCGGCCCAGTCGAACATCGCGGTGCGGTCAGCTACATCGAGCACGCGGGTGGTGATGCGCAGCGGCGCGCCGACGATGTGTGGCGCCGCGGCCTGAGCAAGCTGCGCGGTTTCGGCGAGGCTTGCGGCATTACGGTCGGCTAGCGCGAGGTGGCAGCCTTCGCGCGCGAGCTGGATCGCGAGCGAGCGGCCCATGCCCGAGCCTGCGCCGGTGATCGCGGCCACTCTGTCAGTAAAGTTTTTCATTGGCTTATCTCCATGCACAGCGTTCAACCAGAGCTAGTGCTTCAACCTTTCACTCCGGCCCTATGCGAAATTGTTGTTGTCCTCTCTGAACAGCGCCTGTCGTTATCGTTATGTCCTCTCAGGTCGCCTCCACCGACGCCGTCGCGCCGCCGTGAGCGTGGGCGGACGGCGGCGACACCGTCGGTGCGCTTGCCGGTTGCGGCGCGGGCGAATACGCAAGGTAGTCGTTCATGCTGAACGTGCTGGTGGCCTGGCGGAATTTGTATGCGAATCCCGGCCACAGCGTGGTGTTCTTGCCGGTTTTCGGATCGAGATACCAGCTCTTGCAGCCGCCCGTGGACCAGATTGCGCGGCCGAGTTTCTGCTGGATCTGTTCGTTGTAGGCACGCTCTACCTGCGGACGCACTTCGATCGCGTCGGCGCGTTCCGCGGTCATCGTCTTCAGTGCGCGCAGAATGTATTCGACCTGCGACTCGATCATGAACACCATCGAGTTATGACCGAGACCGGTATTCGGTCCGACGATCATGAAGAAGTTCGGATAACCAGGCAATGTCGTACCGAGATATGCATGCGCGCCGTCGCGCCATGTGTCGACGATATCGACGCCGCCGCGCCCGCGCACCACGCCGCGCGGAAACGGATCGGCCACCTGAAAACCGGTGCCGAAGATCAGGCAGTCGGCGCGGTGACGCTTACCGTCGGTGGTGACGACCGCGTCCTCCTCGATACGGGCGATGCCGGTGGTCGTCACCGAAACATTCTGGCGCGACAGGGCGGGGAAGTAGTCGTTCGAAATCAGGATGCGCTTGCAGCCCATCGTGTAGTTGGGCGTGAGCGTCGCGCGTAATTGCGGATCGCGGACCTGGCGGCGCAGATGCCGCTCGGCGACTTTTTGCGCCGTCTTCATCAGCGAAGGATGAACCGCAAAGCCAAACGCACGCGATTCGAGCATGCAGTAGAGCGCCGAGCGCATGATCTTCTGAGTGAACGGCAGGTGCTTGAATAGCCATTGTTCCAGCGGTTTCACGCGGCGGTCGGCCTTCGGCATGATCCACGGCGGCGTGCGCTGGAACAGATCGAGATGCGCGACGCGCGGCGCGATCTGCGGGACGAACTGGATCGCGCTTGCGCCGGTGCCGATCACGGCGACGCGCTTGCCTTCGAGCGAATAGCTGTGGTCCCAGTGCTGTGAATGAAACGCTTTGCCCTTGAAGTTTTCGATGCCGGGAATGTTCGGCATGGCCGCGCGCGAGAGGCCGCCCATGCCCGAGATCAGCACGCGCGCCGACCATTGCTGGCCGTTCGCGAAGGTCAATTGCCAGCGGTGGCGCGTCTCGTCGTAGGTCGCCGTTGCGAGTTCGTGGCCGAAGCGCAGATGCCGCTGCACGCCGAAGCGCTGCGTGCATTCCTCCAGATAAGCGCGGATTTCCGGTTGGCGCGCGAACATACGGGTCCAGCGCGGATTCGGGGCGAAGGAGAACGAATAGACGTGGGATTGGACGTCGCAGGCGCAACCGGGGTAGTGGTTGTCGCGCCAGGTGCCACCGACCGAGTCGGCTTTCTCGGCGACGATGAAATCGCTGATACCGGCCTGGCGCAGGCGGATCGCCATGCCGAGGCCGGCAAACCCGGAGCCGATAATGGCGATGTCGGTCTCGATAGGCGCGAACGCGTCCGGCGCCGCGGTGTCGTGGGGCAGCATGCGTACGTTCATCCGTTTCGTCTCCTTTTTGACTCTCTTAACTGTTACATTGCTGGATGTAACAATAGAGGCTGGTAACGGATGACGCAAGAAGGCGGTTAGACGCGCCCCTCTAGGACTGGAGGCACGCTATGTTCACTTCGCGGCCAGGGCCGCCGCGACGTCCCGGTTCTGCCAGACGCTGTCTTTCACGGTAATTTTCTGCGGGATCAGATTGGCGCCGTAGAACGCGTCGGCGACGCTCTGCTGCGAGCGCACGATTTCGTCCGTGACGGGCGTCGTGCCGTACGGATAGCGGCGCACCCACGTCTCGACCAGTTTCTGATCGAGACCGACCTTCGGCGCGATCAGCGCGGCGGTTTCCACCGGGTGGGCGTTGACCCACAACCCGGCGGTGCGCAACTGGCCGAGAATCGCGCCGATCACATCGGCATGCTGTTGCGCGAGGTCGCGCGTCGCTTCATAGAAGTTGTACGGCGCGTTCAGTTCGCTGTAGTCGGCCAGCGTGCGTGCCTTGAGCGCCTGCTGTGCGGACGCGTAGTAAGGGTCCCAGATCACCCATGCATCGACGCTGCCGCTTTCGAAGGCGGCGCGGGCGTCGGCGGGGGGCAGGTACACCGGACGAATGTCCTCGTAGCGCAGTCCCGCTTTCTTGAGCGCTTCCAGTAGCAGATAGTTCGAACTCGATCCCTTCTGCAGCGCGACGCGCTTGCCCTTCAGATCGGCCACGTCATGCAGCGGCGAGTCGTTTTTGACCAGAATGGCTTCGGCGTGACGTCCCGACGGTTCCGCACCCACGTACACGAAGCGCACGCCGCTCGCCTGCGCGAACACCGGCGGCGGCGCGCCCGTGTAGCCGAAGTCGATGCTGTTCGCGTTCAACGCTTCGAGCAATTGCGGTCCTGCCGGAAATTCGAACCATTTGATGCTATAGCCCAGCGGCTTGAGCTTTTCGTCGAGGGAGCCCTGGGCCTTGAGCACCGCGAGTAAGCCTGATTTCTGATAGCCGATGCGCAATACCCTGGCCGGCTCGCCGGCGTTGCCGCTGGTCTGCGCGGTGGCGCTGAAAGTCGTGAATGCCGCGAGCAGGGCCGCGGCGAATTGAAGCGAAAAACCGGTATGACGGGCCATCCTGCGAATCTCCATTGCGTTCGATTGGTGTGGCCGCGGTTTGTTTTCAGCGTGATCTGCGCACGTCTGCGCTAGCCATGGCGAGGGCTTGCGGAGATGGCTGAAAACGTGTTGCGGCGACGTTCGGGGATCGTCGCATGGACGTCCCGCTGTTCAAACGAAGCAATGCAGATTTGAATATGACGTGCGCCGGAAGATGGCGCCGTTCACGCGTCCCGCTCGCCGCGTCAGTGGGCGTGTACAAACACTAACGCGGCCTCGACTGCGCGCAGGCTTACTTTTTTGATTTGTCTTTCTTCACTGCGGCGGCTGTGCCTTCGGCGGGATGGCCCAGTTTCTTTTCCATGATGCCCGCGACGCGGTCGCCCAGGTAGTCGCCGGAGGCTTCTTCGAGCGCGCGGTTCATTTCGCTTTCGACCAGCACCATGGCGAGCGGCCGCACGCGCCAGATGGCCTCGACCAGAGCGGGTACGTCGGCGGGCGGCGGCAGCGCGCCGGCCTCGTAGCGGTCCAGTTGGCGAACCACCAGATCGACCAGCGCTTTGGCAACCGCGTTGAAATGCGGCCTTGCGATGCCCACGGCGTCGAGCAGGTCGGCAAGCGGAATGCCTTCCTTCGCCATCGTGGCGCCGGCGGCCAGCGCTGTCGGGCTGCCAGACACGAAGGAAAGGCCGTTGCGCTCCAGCAGGCCGAGCTCGACCGCTTTGCCGAGCGCGCTCGGCGAGGCTTTGTCGCCGAACATTTGCAGCAGTTCGATCAGCGAGTACTTTTTCGGCCGCTCGCGCGACCAGCGGCCGCCGATCGCCGTTTCCAGACCGAGGATGGAGCGAAGATCGTGGCCTTCGTCGACTGCCATGATCAGGTCCTGGATGTTGGCTAGCGTGTAGCCGCGTGCGAGCAGATGGTTGATCAGCTTCAAACGCGACACGTGCGTGTCGTCGTAGACGCCGACGCGGCCGCGCTTCTCCGGCGGAGCAAGCAGTCCCCGGTCCTGATAGGCGCGCACGTTGCGCACGGTGGTGTCGGTGACGCGCGCGAGTTCGTCGACGGTGTATTCGTTGCGCGGCGAGGCGCTGGCCGGGTCGCCGGAATCGGCGTACAGCGGCGGGACAGGAGGCGGCGTGTTGGGCATGGCGGGATTTTAACGCGCTGGCGCGCGCGGCCGCCAGCGCGCCCGCCGCATGCACGCCGGTGATCGGAACTTTCGCGGGGATGCGCTTATATTGCCGGTGCTACTTTTGCACGATTCACCGTGAGTGCTTTTCTGTCCGCGCATGAACGACGGATTGCGCGACGCATTGCGTAGGTTTCAGACGTGACGGGCGTCACGCTTCAGACGCCTGCCGACGCAATGTCGTCCGGCGAGGTCGAATCGCCTTTGCCAAGCGTGCGTTGCATCAACGTGGTGTCGAGCCAGCGACCGTGTTTGAAACCCACCGACTTCAACGTGCCGGTCAATTCGAAACCCAGTTGCGTATGCAGCGATAGCGAACCGCCGCTGCCGCCGTCCGCGATCACGGCGACCATCTGGCGCCACGGTCCGGTTTCGCAGCGCTCGATCAGCGCCTCGAGCAATACGCGCCCCAGCCCCCGGCCGCGATAGGCGTCGTTCACGTAAATCGAATCTTCGATGGTGTTGCGATACGCGGCGCGCGGCCGGTACGGCGTCGCGTAGCAATAGCCTGCGACCTCGCCGTCGATCTGCGCGACCATGTACGGCAGCCCATGGCTGCGTACCGATGCGAGCCGCATGCGCAGGTCGTCGACGGAAGGCGGAATTTCCTCGAACGAGGCGACGCCGGTCAGGACGTGGTGTGCGTAGATGGCCTGGATCGCGGGAAGGTCGGCTTCAGTGGCGTCGCGGATCAGCGGGGCGGCTTCGTTCGCTGAGGCCGCAACAGAGGGCGCGGGGCGGGTGGTGCTCATACGTGTTCCTGTCGTGGCGATAAGTCTGCGGATACGTTTTACTATGCCCGCCGCGCGCGCGAATTTGAAGTGAGTCAAAAATCGCCGGGACGTATAGCCGGTATCCGTGCACGGACTGATCGGCCGCGCCGCGCGCACGGCCGGGGTTGCGCCGCTCAGTTCGGCCGCGCCGCGCGCACGGCCGGGATTGCGCTACTTAGCTATGCGAGTACGTCTCGGGCTGTGTCACATGCCCGCGATGGTGCCGGGAATGCTTCACCTTATGTTTCGGGCTGGCTTTCGGCTGCGACGCGTGCTGTTCGTCAGGCGCCGCAGCCGCCGGCGCTTGAGCCTGCGCACGAGGCGCGGGCGCGGGGTGCGTATTGCCTGAAGGCAGCCCGCTTTGGCCTTCGCCGAAACGGAAGGTTTGCGAAGTCTGGGCGTATGCGCCAACAGAGCATGTCAGCGCGGCGGCAGCCAGGCAAATTGAAAGCTTCATGGATCCTCCTTCTGAACGAGCCGGTGAGGATACCTGTTTTCCTGACAGTCGATCGATCACATCAGGCGCAAGCAGCCCGCTTGCCTCATTGTCGAGCGGTGACGCGCGCGTTGAGTCGATGGTCGGTCGCAAGGCGAAGCGAGCGGAATGCGTCAGAGGTCGTCGAACTGATCGAATTCGCTTTGCAGTTCACGGTTGCGCGCCACGCGTTCGTCGAGGTCCGGCCCGAGCCTATCGACGATCGCCGAGATCAGCAGATTGAACAGGCAGGTAAGCGGCGCGAGCGAATCCCAGAACTGGCCGACGTCCGTTTTGACCTGTAGCAGATCGCCGTCGAATTCGCGCGCCCACGGACAATAAATGTCGGTGATGAGCGCGAACGGCAGGCCGCGACGTGTGGCGGCTTCGCAATAGCGGCGCGCGACCTTCGAATAGGCGCGGGTGTCGGTGACGATCAGATACGGCGCTTCGAACCCCGAGTTCAGCGAATCGACGTACGAACCCGACATGCCGTCGGAATAGAACACGCGCGGGCGGATGTATTCCAGGTAGCTGTAGAACGCGTTGCTGATGCCGCGCGTGGACTGAATGCCGAGAATGTAGACCGCATCGGCGTTGGCGATACGCTCGGCCACGCGCGCGAACACCGGCGATTGGGCGAGCTGATAGACATGCTGGATCGCACCGATCTCGAGTTCGAGCGAGTGGGCGAGCGCGGGGTTGGGCGCGACGGACGAAGCGGCTTCCAGCGGGGTGTCGTCGTGATGGCCCGCGGTGCGGCGGAACGCGTCGAGGCGGTCAGTGATCAGCCAGGGGCGCTCCTGAGCGCCGCGCAGTTCGCGCTTCAGGTCGTCGAGATTCTGGTAGCCGATGCTGCGCAGGAACCGGCCGACCGAAATGCCGCTCGTACCGGCTTGCTGGGCGATCTGGTCGGCGGTTTCGAGACCGAGCCGGTCGAGGTTGGCCAGCATATAGCTGGCGACGCGTTTGGAGGTGGGGGTGAGTTCGGCAAAGCGGGCTTCGACGGTTTGAGCAAATGCGGTCGGCATCGTAGTCGCGTGGCGGGGCAGTGGTTAATCGATCATCGGGATGATGACATATTCAACCGGCTGCTCGCGCCGCGCGCGTCTGAAAGGTGGCCCACGCGAATGCGTAGCGCGGACGATGCGCCGATCAGGCAACCGGCCGCGCCGGCGCCGCCCGTGAGAAGCGCCGTGCGCCCGCCACGCAGGCCACGACCACGACGGTGACGAGAATCATCGCGAGCGGCACCTGTTCGTGCAGGAGCAGTCCCGCAAGCATCAGGCCGAAGAACGGCTGCAGCAGTTGCAGTTGTCCGACGCCCGCAATGCCGCCGAGCGCGAGGCCGCGATACCAGAACACGAAGCCGATCAGCATGCTGAAGAGCGACACATAGGCGAGGGCCCAGAGCGCCGCGTGACTGACTCCGTCGAACGATGCGGGCCGTGCCCACAAGGCGAGCGGAAGCATGAGCGGCAGCGACAGCACGAGCGCCCACGAAATCACCTGCCAGCCGCCGAGATGGCGCGACAGACGCGCCCCTTCGGCATACCCCAGCCCGCAGGCGACGATGGCGGCCAGCATCAGCGCGTCGCCAACGGGCGATGCGTCGAGCCCGTGGCGCAAGGCGAAGGCTACTACGGCGCCGCTGCCGAGTGCCGAGAACAGCCAGAACGCCGGTTGCGGACGCTCGCCGCCGCGCAGCACGCCGAAGATCGCCGTGGCGAGCGGCAGGAGGCCGACGAACACCACGGCATGCGCCGAGCTCACGTGCCGCAGCGCCAACGCCGTCAGGAGCGGAAAGCCGATCACCACGCCGAGTGCGACTACCACGAGCGGGATCAGGTCGCGGCGCGCGGGGCGCGCCTGGCGAAACACGAGTAACAGCAACAGGCCGAGCGTGCCGGCGATCGTTGCGCGCGCGACCGTCAGGAACAGCGGATCCAGGCCTTCGACGGCGATGCGCGTGGCCGGCAGCGAGCCGCTGAAAATCAACACGCCTATGAAGCCGCTCAGCCAGCCGTTGGTTGTCTTGTCCATCCGGAGAGTCCATGCGTGAGGAGAGAGAACGCATAGCATCGGTTATCCGACCATGGACAGTAAGGTACGGATCGCTACAAATCGCCCAAACTGTATCGAGGAATGGAGCGGTACAGCGGCTACGCGACTTGCCACCCGCTGATACGGATTACCTTCGGCGGCAATGTTCCAGCTGCGTCATAAAGGTCTTATCGTGTCTATCATGAACTTGGAGTTCACGGGATTGCGCCGATCACTTCAGGAGACGAGCATGAGCAAGCTGACCACCACGATCAAGCACGAGTTCATGGAGATGCTTCCGCCGACCATCTATTTCTTCGTGATTCTCCACATTGTCGCGATCATGCGCGCGCTGATTACCCGAGGCTATGACGTGACGTTGCCGACGTCGGTTTCCGTGACCATCGCCGCGCTGATTCTCGGCAAATCGGTGCTGATCGCCAACATGCTGCCGTTCATCAACCGGTTTCCCGAGAAACCGCTGATCTGGAATATCGGCTGGAAAACGGTGATCTATACCTTGGTGGCTTTGATCGTGCATTACCTGGAGCATCTTTACGAATACTGGAAGGAGGCGCCGAGCCTCGCCGCCGCCAACGGCAGGTTGCTCGCCGATCTCAACTGGCCGCATTTCTGGGCCATCCAGATTCTGCTGGTGACGCTGATCGCGATCTACTGCGTCGTTGCCGAGCTGGTTCGCGTGATCGGCCGTGACAGGTTCATGGCAATGTTCTTCGGTCCCATTCCGCCGAAGGCGACCGGCCAGGCTGCCCGCTAGTCCAGTCGCTCCCGGTCGCGCGAGACGCGCGTTTGTCACGCTGCCAATCTTACTTGCATAGCAGAAGCAGCCGTTCCTGATCCGAACACGTGGGACGCGGTTTTGGCGCGGCCTGGGCCGCGGTGGCATTGATCGCGGCGCTCTTATTCGCGAGACATGCGCGCAGATGCTTCTCGACTGGTGAGTAGTATTTCCATCCACGCACGAGCGTCGGCAACTCCAGCTTCACCTGCTTCCACTTCGGGTGGCCATGCTCCTGGAGATTGTCGAAGTTGGCGCATAGCGAGTCGGCAAAGTGATTCAGATTGCCGACGGTATCGCGCAGACCGTAATCGTAGGTGACGAGAAAAGCCTTGACGGTCAGCGTGGGAACATCTTCCTTGAGCCAGTTCGGATAGCTGGTTGCGCGGATCGTCGCGGGGAAATAGGTCTGCTTGGCGCGGGCGGTTTCGGGTGCGGCCTGGTCGACCTTCAGGAGGCGGATCTGCTGCAGCAGGTCGGGATTCATGTCGTTGAACAGTTTCGCCGGCTGGCCGACCACGATAATCGCGACGTCCACTTTCTTCACGATCAGCGCGGCGAGCGCGTCCTCGTTGCTCAGATGCTGGATGTTCTGCTCGGGAATCGCCTGACCGAACATCAGGTGGTAGAGCGTGGTGGCAGATTGCGCGGTGCCGCTGCCGATCAGTCCGACACTGATGCTTTTGTCCTTGATGTCGGCGAACGTCTTCAAAGGCGAATCCGCGCGCACCACGACGTTAATCTCTTCGTCATAGAGCGGCATGATGAGCCGCAGCGGCCGGATTGCCGTACCCGCGTCGGCGTTGCCGGCGTTGGCCATGTCGATATACGCCTGATACACATCGGATTGCACCAGCGCGAGCTTGACCCCCGGCTCGAAGCGCATGCGTTGCACGTTTTCAGCCGAGCCTTTCGACGCCATCACTTCCAGATCGATGCCCGCCGGCTGCGCAACCCATTTCGACAGATCCTGGCCAATCTGGATATACGTGCCCCGTTCCGGACCGGTGACGATCTTGTAATGCGCTGGCTCCGCGCAGGCCAGCGAAAATACGACCATCAGCGCCAGCCCCAACCATCCCGCCAGAAGTCTCTTTAGCATGGTCTATCTACCTATCGGTCAGGTTCGTACAGCTTCGCGCGTCGGCACGCGAAGCACCAGTGAGCCGGTTTGCCATGTCATGTTCTATGTGCTGAGAAAGCCACGTCCGTCTGTTACCTCTCAAACCACGGGCGCTTTTGCGCGCCCTTATGCATTCGGATGCCGCTCACATCGACTATGTGTTTTGGTATCCAGAATATTGTTCACTGCTTGAGTGCGGTGCCCGCGCCAGGCTTGGCGGAATTCGCGTTCGCGCGGTTCCAGCCGGAGTCTTTGATCGCGCGTTCGCGCGCTTCGACACTGTTGTTGTCGGGCGCCGTGGTCGCGGGGCGGGCACCGCCCACTGCGGCCTGATTATTGGCCGGCATACCTTGGGGAAGCGGGGTTTGCAGTTGAGCCACCTGTTGAGACGGTGGTGCGGCTTGCGCTTGTGCAGTCGGTTTGACTTGCGGCGCGGTGCCCGCTGCGGCGTGCGGGGTGAGCGGTGCCCAACCGGTCTCGCGAATCACGCGGGCCAGAATGGACTTCGCAGTTTCATTGCCGGTGTCGAGCACGAGCGCCTCGTTGGCGTGCTGACGGGCGCAAGGCCACGACTGCTGCGCGGCGCACGTTTGCGCCGCCTGCAACGCGGCGTCGCGGCGTGCGAGCAGGGGCTTCAATTCTCCCGCCAGGTCTTGAGCGTCGGAATTGCCTGGTTGCAGCGCCTGAGCGGCGCCGAGCGCGGCTTGTGCTGAAGAGAGATCGTTGCCGCGCAACGCGAGGCGCGCTGATTGCAAGGCCTGTGCGGCATCGCTGAACCGGGGCGGCGCGGGTTTGACGGGCGCCGCCGCAACAACAGGCGGCGTGACGGGCGTCGCCGGCATCACCTGAGCCGGCCTCGCGGGGTTGCCCGACACGGCGGGTTTGCCCGCAGCGGCAGCCTGGTTGGGGGACTGAGCCGGCGTGTACGGCGCGATCGTGCCAGTCGTCGTTCTGGCATCCTGATTAGTTTCGTTATCGGCGGACTGGCCGCCGGTTCCGCTCGACAGATCGCGATCGCTGAATAGCGCATATCCGACATACCCCAGGCCAATCACGACAACCGCCCCAATGGCATAGAGCGCTCTGCGAATCGAAATCGTCCCTTGGCTCGCCGCTTTGACCGCTTGGGAAAGATGCGGTACCGGCGCGTCCGGCGACACGAGCGCCGAGGCGGGTAGCGCGGTCTCGCCGGTAACGGGTTCGCCAGCGACCATCGCACGCGACGCGAAGTTGGTTTCGTCCAGTGTTGATGGATCGAGGCTGTTCTTTTGCGCAGCTTTGGTAGTGGCGCTCGCGCGACTGCCGGGAATCACGGTGCGCTTGTGCGGACCCGCGTCGAGCGGATGCACCGCACCGCAATAGGGACAATAGTCGACTTGCCTGTACAGTGCCCCGCCACACCGTTTGCAGGGCGTCGGAAAACTGTGTCCGATCAGTGTCTGGGTGGACATGCTGTGACCCACCTTTGTAAAACAATGCCATTACGGCATGTTCCGGATCATGTTGAAGCGGGAGCAATGTCCGCGGAAATCACGATCCACATGCGCCGGAGAGTCCTGAGCGGCAAGCCCGAGCTTACGGTGCCGCTGCTCGCAATATGTGGCGTTTCGATCAGAACGTCAATCGACGTTGCTACCTATCCTATGTGCGCTAGCGAACATTGGCAGGTACGACGAATTGCACTCCATGCCGGCAGGACGAACGGCTGCGGAGATTTTTTCACACCATTCGATTCACGCAAAAAACAGAACGAGGTCGGCGCGCATGGCGTTCGACCTCGTCTTTGTCGCTGTTTTCACCGTCGTTAAGCGCTTGCATCAAGCGCTCGACGCAAACGGCACGATAATCAGTGCTTACGCAGCGGATGATCCTTCAGCAGCCACGCGAGCGCGAACGCCAATACCACCACGCACGCAGCCGAGAGGTACACCGTGTGCAGCGCGCCGGCGAACGCCTGCAGGTAGTCGTCGCGCAATGCTTGCGGCAACTGATGAATCGCGGCGGGCCCGAGCGCATGCGGCAATTCGGTGTCCGCCGGAATCAGCTTTTCCAGACGCGCGGCGAGGCCGTTCGAGAACACGGCGCCGAAACCGGCCACGCCGATCGAGCCGCCGATCGAGCCGCCGATCGAGCGGAACAACGTTGCGCCCGAAGTGGCCACGCCCATGTGCTTGAACTCGACGGTGTTCTGCACGGCGAGAATCAGCACCTGCATCACCATGCCGAGACCACAGCCGAGAATGCCCATGTCGATATACATCACATGAATCGGCGTATTGATCTGCAGGCGCGCGAGCAGCAACATCGCGATCGCCACGAGGAACGTGCCGGCAATCGGGAACATGCGGTATTTGCCGATCTTGCTGATCACGCGGCCGGTCACCATCGACATCAGGAACAGGCCGCCCATCATCGGCAGCATCTGCATGCCAGCTTGCGACGGCGTCGAGCCTTTGACCACCTGCAAATACAACGGCAGGAACGTCACCGAGCCGAACAGCGACACGCCGATGATGAAGCCAATCAGGCTGCTCAGCAGAAACGTGCGCTGTTTGAAGAGTTCGAGCGGCATGATCGGCTCGACTGCGCCGCGTTCCTCGTGAATGAAGCCCCAGATCGCCACGAGGCCCATGCCCAACGTGAACCACAGTTGCGGCGACGACCACGGCAGGATCGTGCCGCCCTGGCTCGTGAACAGGATGATGCAGGTGAGGGCGCCGGCGAGAAATGCGGCGCCCATGTAGTCGATCGTGTGCTTCACGTGGCGCACGTGCGGCTTGAAGACCGCGCCGATCACGACGAGCGAGATGATGCCGAGCGGCAGGTTGATGTAGAAGATCCAGCGCCACGTCAGGTGCTCGACGAGAAAGCCGCCGAGCAGCGGGCCGACCACGGTCGCAAGACCGAACACGCCGCCGAACACGCCCTGGTAGCGGCCGCGCTCAGCCGGCGGAATCACATCCGCGATGGCGGCCATCGTGACCACCAACAAGCCGCCGCCGCCGAGACCTTGCAGCGCGCGCAGCACGATCAGCTGCGTCATGTCCTGCGCGACGCCGCACAACGCGGAGCCCACCAGGAAGACGATGATCGCGGTCTGGAGCACGATCTTGCGGCCGAACAGATCGCCGAACTTACCATACAGCGGCACGACGATCGTCGAGCTGAGCAGGTATGCGGTCACCACCCATGACAGGTTGTTGAGCCCGCCCAGTTCGCCGACGATGGTCGGCAGCGCGGTCGAAACGATCGTCTGATCGAGCGCGGCGAGCAACATCACCAGTAGCAGCGCCAGAAACAGCAGGCGGATCGGCGGGTGATCGCCAGCCTGCGTGCCGTCCTGCGCGTGAGGCTGCGTCAGCGCGGCGGGTTGAGTCGTGGTCGAATGATCCATGGCATTGGGTCGTTGAAATTAATTAATTTAGAGATTAATATATGCGACATCGCGTTACCAGTCAAATCGAGCGCAATGGCAAGAATTCCGTCCGACGATCCAGCGGTGAAAAACGCCCCGAGTGACACGGCTACCGTGAAGGTTCGCCGGCCGCGGGCCGCGCGCGGGCGGCCCGTTGAAGCGCAGGACGGCGCGTCGGCAAGCCCCGAGGCCACCGTGCCCGCCCGGCGGCCGGGCCGGCCGTCCGGCGCCGCGCGTGGCGTCGAGCAGCGCAACCGTCTGCTCGACGCGGCGCTCGAGTTGTTTGCGCGACAGGGCATTGTCGACACCACGCTTGGGGAGATTGCTCGCGAGGCCGGCTTCACGCCGGCGATGATGCATTACTACTTCAAGACGCGAGATCAGTTGCTCGACGTGTTGATCGACGAGCGTTTCGCGCCGTTGCGCGCCGGGCTGGGCGTGCCGTTCCAGGAAAATCCCGACGATCCAGTGGCGGCAATCACGCAACTCGCGCAGCGGATGGTGCGGGTGGCCGTCGACAACCCGTGGTTTCCATCACTGTGGGTGCGCGAAGTCATTAGCGACGGCGGCTTGCTGCGCCAGCGCATGCATGAACGCTTTGGCGACGCGCATCAGAAGGCGTCGCTGTTGGCCATCGCGCGCTGGCAGAAAGAGGGACGGCTCAACGCGGGGCTGGAACCCGCGCTCGTCTTCGTCACGCTGCTAGGGCTGACGATTTTGCCGCTGGCCGCGTCGAAACTGTGGCGTAACGATCCCATGCGTCGCAACATCGGCGGCGAGGAAATTGCCCGGCATGCCGTGGCGTTGCTGGTGCAGGGAATGGGTCCTAAGAAGGGAGGTTGACGCGGCGGGCTGCCGCTTGCGCGTGTCCGCTCATTGCGCCTCTCCTTGCGCCTCGCTCCTCGCTCCTCGTTTCCCGTTTCTCGCTTTAAGCTTCTCGCTCGCCGCTCGCCGCTCGCTGTGCCGCGCGTACATGCTGCGAATTCTCATGACCGGCCCACACGCTACACCGCCTTTCCACGCTATTCCGGTCTCACGCTTTCCGTTTCTCCTTCCACGCTTCGTAAGCGGCCTTCGTCGCATCGTTTGGCGGGTAGGTGCCCGGCAAGGCCGCGCCGTCGCGAATCCGCTCGGTGAGAAACGCTTCGAGCTGCTCCTGTTCGGCGGCGGCTTGGGCGACCTCGTTGGCCATTTTTAGTGGAATCACCACGACGCCATCCGCGTCGCCTACGATCACGTCGCCGGGAAACACGGCGACGCCTCCGCAGCCGATCGGCACATTGATATCTACCGCATGATGGCGGATCAGGTTGGGCGGCGCGCTGGCGCCCGCGCAGAACACCGGAAACCCTAAAGCTGCGATCGTCGGGCTGTCTCGCACGGGGCCGTCGGACACCATGCCCGCCACGCCGCGAACCTGCAAACGTTGCGTCAGGATCGAACCGAACGACGCACTGCCGCGCTCGCCGCGGCAATCCTGCACGAGCACGTGGCCGGCCGGAATCGTTTCGACGCACTTGCGCTGGGCGTACTCGGGATCGGCAAACAGTTCGAGCACGTCGATGTCTTCACGCGATGGAATGTTGCGCAACGTAAACGCCGGCCCGACCAGATTCGCGCCGCTGTGCGCGGCAAGCGGCGCGACGCCTTGCATGAACGTGTTGCGCAAGCCGCGTTTGAACAGCTGGGTGGTGAGTGTCGCGCTACTGACGTGACGAAGTGCTTCGAGCGTGGCGGAGTCGAGATCGGGCATGGTGTAGGACGGCCTCCGGGTTGAGAGAGGTGAATAGCAAGAGGGCATGCGCGCCGTACGGCCTGCGGCGCGACGGGCCGCTGAAACGTCCCGATATGGCCGCGCGCACACGATGATAGCGCCACGCGTGTCCCGCCACGCGCTACCCGTCACCCGTCACCCGTCACCCATCACCCGCCACCCGCCGCACAATCCAACCTCTCCGCACCAAAGCCGGCGAGGCACGCTACGTGCTACCGATGGGGTGGATGTTAATGCAGGCGGCATCAAGCACCACCGCCGGCATCGCAACGAACAGGAATGTGAAAAGAGACGCTGGGCGGGATGGGCTGTGCCGAATGGGGTTTGCACGAGCCGCCGTGGCGAATCGGGAGTCGGCATCGGTCGGCCATGACTGTGGCGCCGAGCGCCGGTTTTTCATTGGCGTGCAGTTTTGGCGCGTTACTGGCGCACGCGTTGGCGCTCAGGCCATGTTTTACAATCGCGGGCTTGTTTGCAACTCGGCGCATGAAATCGAGTCGGACCATGAACAGCACTATCGCAGCCGCGCAGATCGGCGGCAATCAGCAGAGTGACACGTTGGCCACGTCTGACGGCCTAACCGGTTTTTTAGAGCAACAACAGAAAATGAATGCAGCATTGAGACTCGATCAGGCCACGATCGTGCTCGTAGAAGACGACCCGGATAGCCGGGAATCGCTGACCTTGCTACTCGAAGCAGAAGGCGCGCATGTCGTCGCCGTGGCGGATGCGGAAGAGGGCGTGGAGGCGGCGCTGCGATTGTTGCCCGACGCCGTGGTATGCGACCTCGAACTGCCCGCCATGGATGGCTTCTATCTGATCCAGCGCTTGCGCGACCACGAGATTCGCGGGGATCATGTGCCTTCGGTGGCCGTCGCGCTCACCGGCCATACCGACGACGCTTACCGGTTACGAAGCATCGGCGAAGGCTTTCAGCACTTCATGACCAAACCCGCTTTGCCTGAAGACCTTGTGACGTTGCTGCACGACGCGATCGACGCTCGCGCTGCAGGCTGAATACAGCAGGACGGCCGCGCAGCAGATAGTTGGCCAATATCTGTGGCATGCGGCAGTCGCGTTCCCTCGGACCTGCCGCGTGCCGCTTGCAGTTTCGGACGCCCGGCGCCTGACCGGCATGCCGCCACTGCGCGGTCTGCGAACCGGCCGGCGTCGCTGCCGCTATTTGACGGCGGCGACGGGCGCGGCCGGATCAGGGTTCGACGCCGCTGCCTCCGCTGCCTGACAGGCGGAGCACAATCCCTTTAATTCGATTTCATCGCTCGCGAGCCGGTAGCCCGCGTCTTCGATTTGCGTGACCAGCGCCTGGCGCAGCTTGGGCTGATGCAATTCGGTGACGTTGCCGCATTGCTGGCAAACCACCAGAATGCCATGCTGACATTGCGTCAGGTCGTGGCAAACGGTGAACGCATTGATCGATTCGATGCGATGCACGAGCCCCGCCGAGAGCAGAAAATCCAGCGCCCGATAAACGGTGGGCGGCGCCGAACCGGGATGGATCTGGCGCATCTCGTCCAGCAGCGAATACGCTTTGGTCGCGCGCCCGGAATTCAACAGCAATTCGAGCACTTTACGGCGGATCGGCGTGAGTTTTTCGCCGCGTTCGCGGCAATATTCTTCCGCGAGTGTCAAGGCGGCTTCCTGCGAGTCACCGTGCGTGTGCCCCGGCTCATGGGTGTGAGCGGAGTTGGTCGGGGCGGCTTTGTGGATGGTCGCGGCGGGCTTGGCAGTCTTCATGCGTCGATTATAAAGGCCATCGTGCCTCGCTGTGCCAGCGCGCGGCGCGCCGCACGAGTGCGCGGCGCGCCGCACGAGTGCGCGGCGGGCCCGGACTCACGCAACAGCGGCAGAAGCACGGCGTGTGACCGGAGCCTTCGCCACACGCGGCTAGATCGGACAAACGCGACGGCTCAATCAAGTCAGCGGAAAGTCGACATACTTCTTGAACCCCGTGCGCGTCGCAATACGCGAATACCAGCGCTGCAGATTCGGTAGCGGCGGACGCTCGACGCCGTCCACGCCGAACCAGCGTTTCGCGTACGCGCCAATCACAATGTCGGCCAGCGTGAACTTCTCGCCTTCGAGAAAGAAGCGCCCTTGCAGATGCGTGTCCAGCATGCGCCACAGAATGGCGACGGCGTTGAAGTCGCTGGCGAGTTTGGTATTGTCGCGCTCGGCGGCGGGTGTGCGCACGAGCGCCCAGAACACCGGACGCTCGGCGGGTTGCAGCGTGGACAACGACCAGTCCAGCCAGCGGTCGATGCCGGCGCGCGACTTCGGGTCAGCGGGATACAGCAGGCTGGCTTCGCCGTATTGCAGCACCAGATACCGCAAAATCGAATTCGATTCCCACAGCACGAAGTCGTCGTCGACCAGCGTCGGAATCTTGCCCGTCGGGTTCATCGCGAGATAGGCGGGTTCGTCGTTGCGGCCAAATTGCAGGCCAGCGTCGATTCGGTCATACGGCAGCACCAACTCATCGCAGCACCACAAAACTTTCTGGACGTTGACCGAATTGGCGCGTCCCCAGATCGTAATCATCCGGTAAATCCTTTCTTGACAGTTGGCAAGCCGCGCCCGTCGCGCGGCGTTCAGCCAGTAACGATACACGATGCGCGTGATAGTGCGCGCCGCCGGGCGGCAACCGGCCGTGCCGGACGAACCGGGTGGCACGTCTGAAAGCGGCGCTGCGACAGGCATTCGGCAATCCGCATGCGTTGCGTACAATGAGCCCACCCGAATTCGACGAGGCACGCATGGCCCGCATCATTCCCGACGACTGGAAGAGCCTCGCCGCCACCGGCGCGGCGGCCCGCGAGCGCGAAACGCTGGCGTTGCTGGAAGAAGCGCTTCCCGGTGACTACACCGTCTATCACGGCGTGCACTGGACGCGGTTGAACCAGAACTTCTCGGTGTTCGGCGAAGCCGACTTCGTGATCGTCAGCCCGGCCGGGCGCGTGATGATCGTCGAACAGAAAACCGGCTTCCTGCGCGAAACGCCGAAAGGGCTCGTGAAGGTCCACTTGCAGACCGAGCGCAATGTGGCGATCGCGCTCGCGCACACCGTCGAAAGTTTGCACCGGCGCTTTACCGCGGCCTTCGGCGCGGGTACGTATTTCATCGAGGAACTGTTGTATTGCCCGGATCACATCGTCAAGGACACGGCGATTGCCGGCGTGAATCCCGCCCGGATCGTCGACGCCACGCGTAAGGACCGGCTCGCGGCGGTTATCCGCGAAGCGTTGCCGGCCGATGAGCCGCGCCTCGCCATCGCGCCAAAAATTCACCATTTTTTCGCCGACGAACTGGCGCTCACGCCCGACGCGAGCGCGCTGCTCGGGCAGGCGGGCACGCTCGTCACGCGTCTGGCGGGCGGCCTCGCCACGTGGGCGAGGCGGCTCGAATTCTCGCCGTTCCGCTTGCGCGTGATCGGCACGGCCGGCTCCGGCAAGACGCAACTCGCGGTGCAGGTCATGAAAGACGCGGTGGCGCGCGGCCAGCAGCCGCTCTATGTGTGCTTCAACCGGCCGCTGGCGGATCACATCGCGCGGGTCGCGCCGCCCGAGGCGAAAGTGGCGAACTATCACCAGCTATGCGACTGGATCGCGCGTGATGCCGGCCGCGAACCGGATTTCCAGGCGGGCGGCGTGTCCCCCAACGGGACTTCGCTTGCAGCGTTCGATCAGCTGGAAACGATTTTCGCCGAAACGCCGATCGGTCCGCGCTGGCAATTCGATGTTCTGATCGTCGACGAAGGCCAGGACTTTCAGCAGCCGTGGGTCGCCGCGCTCGAGCGCCTGTTGCGCCCAGGCGCCGCGTGGTGGTGGCTCGAAGATCCGCTGCAGAATCTGTACATGCGTGAACCGGTCGCGCTGCCCGGTTGGACCACGCTGAAAGAGACCACCAACTATCGCAGCCCGCGTGACATTCTCGACTATGTGCGCAGCGTGGTCGGCGCAACGGTGCCGGTCGCGGCGGCGCTCGCGTCGGGCAGTCCGTTCGACGGCTCCGATATCTCGCTTTCCATTTACGACGAAGCCAATGTGGCCGAAAGCAGCATCGAAGCCACCAAGCGCGCGATCACGCAGGCGCTCTCGCTCGGCTTTCGCAAGCAGGACATCGTGGTGCTGTCGTTTCGCGGCCGCGAAGGCTCGGCGATGACCGCGCTGGATCATCTCGGGCCGCATCGGCTGCGTAGTTTCACGGGCAAGTACGATCTGTTCGGCAACCCGGAGTACCGCGAAGGGGACGTGCTGTTCGAATCGATCTACCGCTTCAAGGGGCAGGCGGCGCCGTGCGTGATTTTCACCGAGGTCGACTTCGAGACCTTCGACGAGCGTATCGCGCGCAAGCTGTTCGTCGGCGCCACCCGCGCGACGATGAAGCTGATCGTCGTTGCGTCGCAACGGGCCGCGCGGCATCTGCATTTGCGCGACGGCAAGGAGACGAAGGAAGTGAAAGAGGCGCGCGAAGGTTAGCAGCGCGCAGGGCCATCCCGGTTGGTCAGGCCGTTGGGACCACCTGGGCGATCGAGGTCATCTGGACCTATCAGGCCACTTGAGCCATTCACGCGCTCAAACCCACGCACGCGCGCCGACCAGCATGCCGGTTTGCGTGTGCGCGTCCCACCAGATCACCCGCAAGAGCGGTGCCTGTTGCGCGATCAGCAGCGCCTGCACCGGATCGCTCTCGATAAAATGCGTGACACCGCCGCGCAATGCGGCCGTAGCCTTGTGAGCGGCGCTGCCGGCGGGACTTTCATCGTGCGTGTCGGGCGTTCGCATCAGCAGTTGCAGGTGGCCAAAACCGTGCCGTGCAAGCCACGCTTCGGTACGCGCGCGATCCACTTCCGGCCGTCCGGTGATGATCGTTAGAACCTGCTTCAGGTCGATGCCGGGCAGCACGTCGAATGGCAGCAGTGCATCGCGTTCGGCGAGCGCGGCGGCCAGGTCTTCGTCATAACGCGCGAGCGGCACGTCGGGCAGCAGAATGCCGTCCAGGTCGATCGCGTACGTGGCGTATTCGTGATCGTCCGCCATCGCGGGTGCCTCGCCTGCTTCGACGCGCGCCCAGTCGTCGCGATAACGCCCGGTGTAGGCCTGGCGTTCCCAAGGGAACAAGGCGAAGTAGCCGCGAGCATCGATCGTATAGTCGGGTTGCATGCGGCTCAGCTCGTCCGCTGCACCGGTCAGCGTCCTGACCACGAGGCCTTGCTGCTGAAGAAACGCGATGCAATCGGTCAGCGTGAAACCGCGCCCCGCGATGTCCTCGCACAGCAGCACGTTCGAGCCTGCCGGCGGAATCGGCAGCGTCGAATCCCAGGCGACCTTGCGCGTCTGGCGGTCATAGCGCAGGAAGGCGACCGGCGTGCCGACGGCATGCGACACCATCAGCGCGAGCGGGGCGCCGCCCCGCAGAATGCCGATCGCCATCGTGAAGCGCTCGGCCAGCAGGGCTGGTTGCAGGGACTCGATCCAGTGATCGAGTTGTTCGTACGTCAGGGGCAAGACCGGCTTGTTCATGACTCGTAGGGCGGCGCGTGGCGCGTGTGGGGCAACTGTTTCTGGCGCGGAAGCAGCGTGCGGCGCTCGCGCCGCCGCGGTTCCTCGTTTTTGAGACAGAGAATTTTGGCGATATTATGCATGCGGTTCAAAGATCGCGCGTCGGAGGCATGGGTGGCGGGCGCGGCAACAGATCGGACCCGGGGCCTGTCACGGCGCCCGCAGGAAATTAGATAACGGAATATAAAAGCAGATGACCAGCTCGACCGCAGGGGTGAAGGGCAGCAAATGTGCAATCTGGGCCGCGGGCGTCGTTCTCGCGCTGGCCGCATGGGGTGCGCAGGCTCAGTCGGACGCGCCACCTTTATCGCTCGACGTGCGCGGCAAGATCGGCAAGACGACTGATGCGTCCCACCAGACATACCGCTTCACCGAGGCTCAACTGCTCGCGCTGCCGGTCCACGCGATCACGACCGCGACCACCTGGACGCCGCGTTCCACCTTCACAGGACCCTTGCTGGCGGATATTCTGAAGACGGTCGGCGCGTATGGCAGCGAGGTCGAAATCCATACGCTCGACGACTACACCTACACCGTTCCTGTGTCGGACTGCGATCGCTACGGCGTGATCGTCGCGTACAGCATGAATGGCCAGCGTCTTAAGATCAGCAACTTCGGGCCGCTGTTCCTTATCTACCCGCGCGATGCGTTCCCCGATGAACTCGCGGGCGCCTCGGGCGATTCGAAATTCGTATGGCAGATCAAGGCCCTCATCGTCAAATAGTGCGCCGCCCGTGGCGCCGTGTCCTGTACGTGCTGATCTGGCTGACCGCGCTCGCGGCGCCGGCGGGCGCGATCGGCTACCTGTTGTACGCGAATCTGCTCAACCCGCGCACCACCGAGCAGTTGACGGGCACCTACGACGGTTTCTACTGGGACGCCGCGCAGTTGCAGATTACCTACGCGCGCTTCGAGAATCAGCTGCTGCTCTATCAGTCGGGCGTGGACGACGACTATCAGCGATTGATGCTGCGTTATCAACTGCTGCAATCGAAACTCCATGTGCTGGCGGGCTCGACGCGCCGGCTGACCACGCAGCTCTCGCTGCTGCAAAGGCAACTGGACGAGATTCATTCGCTCGATCTGTTGCTGGGCGGCATCGAACCCGAAATCGATGCGTTGCCGAAAGATCGCAGCCAGGCCAACCGGATCGTCGCGCAACTGCGCCAGCACTGGAACGAGGTCAACGATCTCGCGCTGAGCCGCCGTTTCGCCGATGTTGCCGACCGCGAAGCGATGAACCGCGATTTCATCGACAAGCGCCGCATGCTGTTCGCCGGTGGTCTGGTGCTGCTGTTGCTCTCGGCGGCGGCGACACTGTTGCTCGTGTTGAATGGGCGGCGCCGCACGCGTCTGATGCGCCAGCAGCACGCGGCGCTCGAAGCCGAGCACCAGGCGAGCCGCGCGGCGCGCGAGGCCAGTCACGCCAAGGACGCGTTTCTCGGCATGATCAGTCACGAACTGCGCACGCCGTTGCACGCCATTGTGTCGTCGATCGAGTTGCTGGGCTTCAACTATCACTCCGAAGCGGACCGGAAGGTGATCCAGCGGCTCGATACCGCGGCGCGGCATCTGGAAGCGCAGATGAAGGACCTGACCGACTATGCGCGCCTCGGCGCGGGTAAACTGGAGTTGCGTCACGAACATTTCGAGCCGCGCGAGTTGCTGGCGTCGATCGTCGACGAACACGCGATGTCTGCCGCCGCACGCGGTCTGCGGCTCGAAAGCGAGGCGAGCGGGATGAGCGGCCTGGTCGATTCCGATCCGCACCGGATTCGCCAGATCGTCAACAACCTCGTCACCAACGCGATCCGTTATACCGAGACCGGCACCGTGCGCGTGCAGTTGCGGCAGCGGCCGGCGCTGCTGATGTTCGTCGTCAGCGATACGGGGCCCGGCGTGCCGCATGCGCAGATTCCGCTGATCTTCCAGGAGTTCACCCAACTGGACGCGTCGCGCACGCGCCGCTTCGAAGGCGCGGGGATGGGGCTGACGATCGTGCAGGGACTGGTCAAACTGTTCGGCGGCACCGTCGAGGTGGCGAGCAAGGTGGGCGAGGGCACGACCTTTACCGTGACCATTCCCGTCACGTCGGTCGCCGCCGCCGAGCCGCCGGACGTGACGGCGAACGCCGAGCCCGGGGGCGCGCGTCCGTGCGTGCTGATCGTCGACGACAACCGTCTGATTCGCGAGTCGCTCAGCGAAATGGTCGCGTACATGGGTTTCGACGCGCACGCCGTCGCCAATGCCGACGATGCGCTCGCCTGGCTCGACGCGCGCCGCTGCGACGTGGTGCTACTCGATCTGCATATGCCCGAGCGCGACGGCTACACGTTTCTCGCGGATTTTGCCGCGCGCGGCGGGCCCTCCGCCGGCGTGCCGGTGATCGTGGTGAGCGCGTATGCGCCGGACGGGGACAATGACGCAGACGCCGGCTCCCGGCCGTTCGTCGAAGCGCTACTGAAGCCGGTGCATTACGAGCAGCTTCGCAGCGCGCTGCAGCGGGCCCTGGCTTCGCGGCGCATGGTGTGACTCGCGTTGAGGCCGCTCAGGGCCGCTCAAGTCCGCTCAAGGCCGGTTCAACCGCTTCGACAGATCGGCCACCAGAATCGCCATGCGCGCGGGCTTTTCATAACACGCGACGTCGTAATTGCGGATCACCTGGCTGATCTCCGATTCGCTGGCCTTGCCGGTCAGCAATTCACCAGTCAGCACGAAAATCGGCGCGTCCGGGTTTTCCGAGGCGCGCACCGCGCGAATCGCGGCCGCCGAGGTTTGCGGGCCGAACAGCCAGTCGATCACGACACCGTCGAACACCTGGGTTTGCAGTTGTTCGGCAAAAGCCGCGAGTCCGTAGATCGCCACCGCCGTGAAGCCACTGCGCTCCAGATAGTCACGCAGGTTGTCGGCGCTTGCCTGATCGTCATCGACCACGGCGATAGTCGGCTTGTCGGTTTCCGCGCGACGCGGATAGATCTCGATCTTGTGAACCTCGTAAGCGCTTTGGTAGAGCGTGCCGTCGTGACGCGCCACGCGCCATTGACCGAGCCTGGAATACGCGACGAATTCCGGGCGGCTGCCCGGCTCGAGCGCGGCGCCGATCCAGGCCGTGCAGGCCAGTTCGATTGCGCCGACGCTGAACACGGCTTCCTGGGCGATCGCGCCGACCATGCCCGGATCCAGCGATTGCGCGCCGAATAGCTGGGCGGCAGGTTCGCCGTACACCTCGGCGACCTTCTTGATCTGGGATAGAGTCCACGGGCTGTTACCGCGCAGCTTGCGGTGCCCCTGTGAAAAACTCAGATCGAGGATGCGGCACAGTTCCGTGGTCTGCTGGCGTTTGCCGATTCCGTGCCGGCTCATCAACTCGCGCACGCGCTCGGCGACTGCGATGGAGTCGGGTGAGTTTGTTTCGTTGGCCATACTGCGTGAGAATCCGCCGTCTTAAAGGGTACTGGGGAGCGCGATACGACAGGCGCAACACGGCCATGCACATTCAATGCGCATTGACGCGGCTACGCGGGGGACAGCAAATGTACCGTAAAAAGTATCGCAGTCTGTAGTTTTGTTGAGCGTCGCCGAGCCCATCAGGATGAGTGTCGAAACAGACTGGTTCGGCGATCGTTTTATGCATTGAGCATGAATTGTATTTTACCGATTAAACCGTGCCGCATCGGTGAAGAAATACGCCGAACGGGGCAAGCCGCCCGACACGCCTAGCCTGCGGGCATGGTGGCGAGCTTCGCCGCCGAGCTTGTCAGGCCTTTGAAAATCCGTTCGGCGACCCTGGCCGGAAAACGCTCGGGCAATTCCGCCGAGACCCGCTCGATCACGCCGGGGGTCTGTTCGATCAACCGCTGGATCAACGGTTCCGCGTTTGCGCCGTATGAGCACTTCAGCGCCATCGTGTTGAAGTGGCGCCGCTGCACGTCGCGAAACGCGTCGTGTTTGCTGCGCGACCACATGCCCATGGCGAGCCTCGCCTTGAACCACGACCACTGGTTCGGGCCGCTGCCTTCCACCGGCCAGATCGACATCACGTCGTAAAGCGGCGTCAGGCGGTAGTGGCCGCCCGCCAGCAGGCGAATGCTGAAATTCTTCGCGTGACCGTCCGGCGCCGCCAGCATCCAGAACAGGATCTGGCTCGCCAGCAGCGTTTCGATGTCCTGTCGGGCCTCGACCGATTGCTGGAGAATCCGCGCAAGGTCGAGCACGCCCGGGCCGCCTTCGTTTTCATATTTGCGATGCGACGGCACGCCGTACACCTGGCAGAAGTCTTCCTGCGGCAGGCGCAACAGCCATTGCCCGCTCGAATGCAACTGACGGTCGAAGCGTTCGACGCTCAACACCCGTTGCTTGCCGAATGTCACGATCTCCGTGTTGGCGACGGGCAGGCCGAAGGCGTGCAGAATCCGCAGACAGAGCCACTCGTTTTCGGCCGAGGTGCTGAGATCGGCGAGTTTATTGCCGACGAGGCCGAGCGGCAGCTTGAAAATGTGCGTGGTGGGCGTGGCGCCGTGCGGCCTTTGCCACTTGCCCTCGTGCCACAGCAGCGCGGTTTTTTCCTGCGCGCCGGCGAGCGAGATGCGGAAATCGTCCGTTTCGTCGGGCGCGCCGAGCGCGGGGTTGCTGACCGTGCGGGCCAGCATGGTTTCGATTTCGGCGTCCGTGAGCGGTGTGCCTTCGATTCGTTCGACACCTTGTGGCGCGTCGTCTTCGGCGAGTAACGGGACGGCGCCCACGCAGTCGCGGCCGATGGCTTGCAGCAGGTCGAACGCGTCGAGCGTCTCGGTCTGGTAGCGTTGGGCGATGCGCTTTCGGATCGCCTCGCTGTCGGGCAGCAGATTGTCGAAATAGTTGAGGACGCGCGAACCCTTGTGCGCCAGATTGCCCGGCGTGAATGGCAGCGACAGGGACAGGGGCCGTCCCGCGGGCGAGGCGACCCACGCGGGATCATAGGCAAACTCCATGGGGCCGCGAGCGGGCAGGCGCCAGACGCCGACCCGCTCGCCGTTGGCCCACACGGAGAGCGCGCGTGAGTGAGTTTGGCGGCCCATGCTCACCACTCGACAAGAGGCGCGGGGCCAGGCAGCGCCTGACTCTTGTCGCGCAATTGCAATTGCAGACCGTAGATGCCGCACAAGGCCAGCAACTGGGCGAGAGTGAGGGCGGCTGCGTCGGTTTCGAGTGCCGAAATGCGGCTCTGGCTGACGCCGATCCGCGCGGCCACCTCGGCCTGCGTGAGTCCGGCTTGCCGCCGGCTGGCGGCAAGCAACTGGGCCATTTGGTCCGGCGTGGCGATGAGGTGGAGCATGGCAAATTATCCGCGACACGAATAAACGCATTTTATGCGTCACACGAATATCTGTCAAATATTTGTGTGACGCATATTTTGCGAATATTTGTGTGGCGAATAAACTGCGCATGTCGCGCCGTTTCATGTCGTTTCGCGCCGTTTCGTCTCGTTTCCGCGTCGAGCCGCAAGCCTCAGGCATCGCGGCATTGCGAACAAGCGCCTCGCCTGCGAAGATTACGCCCACACTTAAAACCTGCCCGTCCGATGACCACGACTTACCCCCTGCACGCGAACTTCACGCCCGCCGACCAGCCGTTTCCGAAACATGCCGACGTGGTGATCGCCGGCGCCGGCATCATGGGCTGCGCGGCCGCCTACTATCTGGCGCGCCGCGGCCTCTCGGTCGTGGTGCTCGACAAATCGCGGATTGCCGGGCAGCAGTCGTCACGGGCGTGGGGATTCGTGCGCCAGCAGGGCCGTGAAGCCGCCGAAGTGCCGCTGATGATGGCCAGCATCCCGCTGTGGAAAACGCTCGAAAGCGAGCTGAATTTCGATCTCGAATGGCGTCAGGGCGGCTGTCTGTACGTGGCGACCGGCGAGGAAGACTGGAGCTCCTTCCAGCAATGGATGGACGTCGCGCGTCAGTACGGGCTCGATACGCGCACGCTCGATCGCAAGCAGATCGACACGGTCGTGACCGGCATGCACGGCCCGGCGCTCGGCGGCCTCTACACCCCGAGCGATGGGCAGGCGGAACCGCGCCGCGCCACGGCCGCCTTCGCGGCGCGGGCGGCCGAGGCGGGCGCGCTGTTTTTCGAAGGCTGCGGCGTGATCGGCGTCGAGCGCGCGGGCGGTGCGATTGCCGGCGTGGTCACCGAGCGCGGCACGCTGCGCACTTCGCGCTTCATCTGCGCGGCCGGCGCCAGCAGTTGGCGTCTGCTCAAAACGCTCGGGCTCGAACTGCCGCAACAGGCCGTGCGCGGCACCTGCATGCGCACCAACCCGTTGCCGCGCATCACCGCGTCGACCTTCTGGGGGCACGGTCTCGGCGTGCGGCAACGCGAGAACGGCGCAATCAATCTCGCCGACGACATGCAGGTCGACGTCGACATGACGCTCGGCCATTTCCGCGCGCTCAAGTGGTTCTTGCCCGAGCTGTGGGCGCAACGCGAGAAGTTCAGCTTCCATCTGAACGGCGCGTGTCTGCGCGATCTGCGCGAGCGTCTGCCGGGCGGCGTGCCGGAACACGACCGTGTGCTGCATCCGCGCGATCCGCATCCGCAGCCGAATGTGAGCCACGCGCCGCGTGCGTTGAAAAAACTGCGCGCGTTGTTCCCTGCGCTGAAGGACGCGCAGGTGGTCGAATCATGGGCCGGTCTGATCGATGTGCTGCCCGACGGCATCCCCGTGATCGACGCGCCGCCGCAGGTTAGCGGTTTGACGATCGCCACCGGCTTTTGCGGTCATGGATTCGCCATGGGACCGATTGTCGGCAAACTGCTCGCGGAATTGAACGACGGCGGCAAGGCCTCGCTCGATCTGTCGGCCTTCCGTTTGCAGCGTTTCTTCGACGGTACGATGCAGCGGCCTCGCAGCATGCTGTAAAAAACACCGCTCTCAATCCACTTCACGACCGACGAACTACTCACGTTGCGACACGCCGGCATGCGTACTACACGCAATGGGACAACCCCGCACGGGTCGGCCCGATCGGCGCGCGCAATGATCGGGCCCGTTTTCTGCTGGAAAGCCTGCATCTCTTTCTGCGATAACGGACCTGTCATGAATCGAGTCTCTGTCCTGCTTGCTGCCAGCCTTGTCGTCCTAAGCTCGGCTCACCCGGTGAACGCTGCCAGCCGCGATGAGCAGACCAAGGCCTGTCGTGGCGATGCAATGCATTTCTGCGCCGCCGACATTCCCAACGAAGACAAAATCACCGCGTGCATGAAGCAGCACGTGGATGAACTGAGTCCGGCGTGCCGCGCCATGTTCAAGGGTGGCAAGAAGGGCAACGATAAAAATACTTCGCAATGAGGCGGGGCGTGAGCCGCCCGTGGCACCGCTGGAACCAGCCAGGGGATTTGCCCTCGATTGCGCTTACGCCTTCTTCGAGCGGCGCTTGATCCACCCATCACCTCACACCTGACCCTCCCACTGCCGCGATCCGGCCCTACGACGCGCGAGGCGTCGTAGAATCGTTTGTCCTCGACTCACGAAGCCACCGCATGCCTGATGCCCGAACCGGAGCCAACCGATCGCGGCGCGCGGCCTGGCGACGCCGATCCATCCGTCGCGCCAGGCGGACGAAGGGAGCGCCGCTAGCTAGTCGATCCCAACTCAACCCTGTGCCAAGGACTGGAACCACCTGCCCATGACTCGCCCGACCACGCAGATTTTCGACGCCGCCGCGACCGCGCGGCTGATTCCGTATGCCGCGCTCGTCGACGCACTCAAGCGCGCGAGCGTCGAGTATGCAAAGCAGCGCATCGCGAGTCCCGAACGGCTCGTCGTGCCGCTCAACGAAGGCGGCATCATGCTGTCGATGCCCGCCACCGCGCCCGATCTCGCGATCCACAAACTGGTCAACGTGTGCCCGAGCAACGGCCCGCGCGGCCTGCCCACGATCCACGGCAAAGTGATGACGTTCGACGCCGACACCGGCGAGACGCTTTTCATCCTCGACGGGCCGATCGTCACGGGCCGCCGCACGGCGGCAATCTCGATGCTGGGCGTCGAAACCTTCGCCGCCGGCACGCCGCGCGAATTCCTGCTGATCGGCACCGGCACGCAGGCGCTCAACCATCTGGAGGCGATCGGTGAGCTGTTTCCAGACGCGCGCGTATGGGTGAAGGGCAGTGCGCCCGCGCGTGCCGAAGCATTTTGCGCGCAGCATCACGACAAGGTGCGCGAGCTTCGGCCGCTCACGCAAGACGGCGGCGCGACCATCCCCGACTCGGTGGACGTCGTGATCGCGCTGACCACGAGCAGACAGCCCGTCTACGACGAACCCGCGCGCGCGGAGCGCCTCGTGATCGGCGTCGGCGCATTCACGCCCGCCATGGTCGAGATCGGCGCGCACACCATTGCCGGGAGCGCGCTTTTCGTCGACGACGAGGCCGGAGCGCGCCACGAGGCCGGTGACTTCATTCAGGCGGGCGTGGATTGGGCTCAGGTCGGCGGGATCGCCTCGGTGCTCGGCAATCCGGCGCTGCGGCCGCAAAAAAAACCGATCGTTTTCAAAAGTGTCGGCTGTGCGGCGTGGGATCTGGCGGCGTGCCGCGTGGCGCGCGATGCGCTGTCAGGCAGCTGAAGGCTCGCCGCACAAAAGCGTGCGTGAGTAGCTGGTGCAATGGCGCGAGGGGGTGAGGAGCAGCGTAGATATAGCAAGGCGACCGGCTTGCCGGTGAAAGCCGAAAACGCCTTGCAAACAGGCCGTTACCGTCTCAGGTTGGCATATTGCGCCAACCTGAGGCACATGTTGCCGTGCAAACAATCTCAAAACGTTGCACCATAGGCGTTTGCCAGAAAAAAGTGCCGGCCTGCCGGCGCTTCGCTGCTGCTTGTGCTCCTGCGTGTGCTGCTGCTTTTTTCTGCCCGTTGACCGACGCCTCATCCATCACGACGCTGCGACCGCGCTATGACGACCCACCACGCTTCTGCCACTCCCGACCTGCCGCTCGACATGATCATCTTCGGCGGCACCGGCGACCTGTCGTTTCGCAAGCTGCTGCCCGCGCTCTACATGGCGCATCTGCACTGCAATCTGCCGCCGGACACCCGCATTCTCACGATCGGCCGCAAGCCGTGGTCGCGTGAGGAGTACATCAACGAATTCATGGAGTTGAAGGCGAAGCCCTTCATCGAAAAGAAAGCGTTCGAAGCCGCCGCCTGGGACAAATTCCTGGCGCTGTTCGAATACGTGCGCATGGACGTGGACTCGGTCGAGGACTATCAGCGCCTGAAGGAAGCGTCGCGCGAAGGCGTGCGCCGCGTGTTCTATCTGGCGACGTCGCCGGATCTGTTCACGAACATTTGCGACAACCTCGCGGCCGCGGGACTCGTGGACGGCAACTCGCGCGTGGTGCTCGAAAAGCCGCTGGGCCACGATCTGGCCTCCGCGCAGGAGATCAACACAGCGGTCGGCAAGCATTTCAGCGAAGCGCAGATCTACCGGATCGACCACTACCTCGGCAAGGAAACCGTGCAGAACCTGATGGTGCTGCGCTTCGGCAATCCGATTTTTGGCCCGCTGTGGCAGGCGCCGTACATCAAGAGCGTGCAGATCACGGTGGCGGAGACGGTCGGCGTGGGCAGCCGCGCGGGCTTCTACGATAAAACCGGCGCGCTGCGCGACATGGTGCAGAACCACTTGCTGCAATTGCTGTGCATTGTCGCGATGGAACCGCCCGTGTCGCTCGACCCGGACGCGGTCCGCGACGAAAAGCTCAAGGTATTGCGCTCGCTGCGGCCCATGACGCCGGAAGACATCGCGCGCGATACGGTGCGCGGCCAGTACACCGCCGGCGCCGTGGACGGCGAGGCGGTGAAGGGTTATCTCGAGGAAGACAACGTGCCGGCAGGCAGCCGTGCCGAAACCTTCGTCGCCTTGCGCGCGCATATCAACAACTGGCGCTGGGCGCATGTGCCGTTTTTCCTGCGCACCGGCAAGCGGATGCAGAAGAAGGTGTCGGAGATCGTCATCGAGTTTTCCGAGTTGCCGTTCTCGATCATCCCGAATGGGAATAGCGGGCACAACTACGGCAACCGGCTCGTGATCCAGTTGCAGCCCGAGGAGTCGATCCAGCTGCAGGTGCTCGCGAAAGAGCCGGGCAGCGGCATGCATATGGTGCCGGTCAATCTGAATCTGGACTTGCAGCAGGCCTTCACCGAGCGTCGCGCGGAAGCGTATGAGCGTTTGCTGATCGACGTGATTCGCGGCCGTCTCACGCACTTCATGCGTCGCGACGAACTGGAAGCGGCGTGGGCGTGGGCCGAGCCGATTCTGGCGGGCTGGAGCAAGTCGGGCGAGAAGCCGCGTAGCTATACGGCGGGCACGTTCGGACCTTCGGCATCGACTGCACTGATGGCGCGCGAAAATGCCGTGTGGGCGGAAGAGTCGCAATAAACGGTTTTCTTCAGCGCTGTGAAAAAGCCCGCGAAAGCGGGCTTCTTTATGTCCGCGATAAATGCAGGCCTAAGGCAACGAAATCGTCAACGTGGCCGATTGCGGCCCCAGCTTGACCACCTGCGAATACGGCGCGAGCGAGCGCAAGGTCTGGTCGCGCAGATAGGTGTTCAGGCCGAGATAGGCCAGCAGTCCAACCAGCGCGAACACTGCGCCGATCGACCACAACGGCACCTCGCGTTTCAGCCGGTGCGCGACCTGATCGGGCAGCGGCCAATGCGGCGCGAACGGCGCGCGTTTGCCTTTCATATGCGCGATTTCATCGCCGATGCGCGCGGTCAGATAGGCGAGCTTCTCCGGTCCCTCGAGCAGATATTTGCCCTGGAATCCGAGCAGCAGGCACATGTGAAACACCTCGAGCGATTGCAGACGTGCCGCGCCTTGCGCGCGGCATTCCTCGAGGTACTGGAAGAATTTCTCGCCCGCCAGCTGCTCGCCGAACAGCACGAGTTGCAGCGGCCGGCGCTCCCACTCCGTGCGGATCCTGAACGTGGACGACAACACCGATTCGTCGATGGCCGCACAGAACGCAAACTTCGACGCGTAGACATCTTCCGCCGACGCATTGAGCTTCTTCGCGCCGCGTTCGAAGTCGCCGAGAAACTGCTGGATGCGCTGGCTGAATTCTTGCGCGTCGCCGGGCTCGCGGCCGTTCTTCAACAGAAACAGCATGAAGAAGCCGTCGTATAGCAGATCGAGCAGCGAGCGGACCTGATAGCTCGGCTCGGTGATCGGGGCGGGCGTCGCGGCAGGCGTGCTGCCGCCAAAGAGGGAGGGCGCGTAGCTCATGATGTGACGGCGATCAGTTCGAGTTGAAGATCGTTGATGCCCGACGGCGCGTAGATCATGGCCGATTGGGCCTGCAACATGCGGTCGTACAGCGCGCCACGCGATTCGAACGAGAAGTAGCAGGCGCCCGGGCGGACCGGAATGGCGGGCGGCACCTGCGGCGTGTAGACGAGGCGCACGCCCGGCATGGCCGAGAGCACGAGCTTGTCGACGTCGTCCGGCGCGCCGACCTTGAAGCGCGCGGGCACGGCTTCCACGAGCTCGGCGGTGGGCATGTCCGCCGATACCGCGATATAGAACAGGGTCTTGTCGTCGATCTTGCCGGAGTCGAGCCGGCCCGCATGGAACGACGGGCGCACTTCTTCGAGCGAAATCGCGAAGTAGCGCGTGGAGATCACGGTCTCGAGCAGATCGCGCAGGATCGTGTCGAGACGCGCGAAACCGGGGCCCGGATCGTCATGCCGGTAAGCCGGCAAGTCGGACAGCGCATAGCCCTTCGAAAACGTCATCAACTGGCCGGCGAGGCGCAGCAACTCCTGGAAGAGACGCTCCGGATGCAGCGCCGAATGCTGGTACAGATGCGCGAGCGAGGCGAACGCCGCGCTCGCGGTATGCAGCAGCCAGAACGACGCAATGTCGCCGGAGCGGAACTCGATGATGTTCTTGGTCGGCTCGCGGTGAAAGCCGTACAACGCATTGACCTTGGCCTGCAGTGCGTCGATCAGTTGGCGCAGCCGCTGATGCAGGACCGGCGAAGCGTCGATGGCAAGGCAGGGCGGCACGAAGGTGTCGTCGATTTCGAAACCCGACGTGGCCGTGCGACGCACGCGTACGAGCGGCACCGACAGCAACTGGTCGCGCGGCTCGCTGTGCGCGATGAGTTTGACGCTGGTCTTCAGGAACGTGATGTCGGCTTCGGCGGCGTCGGTGAAATGATCGGCCACCGGCGTCTGCTCACTGACGTAACGCGAGACGAAACCCGCGTTGCTGTCTTGCGAATAGTTCGCGCCGGTTTCGCGCAGCGGATGCAGCGCGAGATAAAACGTGAATTCGTTGATGCCGTCGGGCAGCGTATCCAGCGCGATGGGCGGCGGCAGGTCGTCGGCTTGCGGCGCGGAGTAGAGCGCGCCGTCGGGAAATACCAGCGAAAGTTCGCTCACGCGCAGCACGTTGCTGCCGAGCGCGTCGCGGTCGAAGCGCGCCGAACGCACGCCCCAGTTGTACGGCTGGATCGCCTGGATCGATTCGAACAGGCGTGCCTCATGATAGGCGTCCTGACGCTGAAAATGCTGCGGCCTCAGAAACAGGCCTTCCCCCCAGAGCACTTTTGCGGAATAACTCATCTCAAACCTGTTATATGCGTTCAGCGTGTGGCGCACCCGGAGATAACCGATTCGAGCGCCGCATTGTTAAATCTGTGAAAAATGTTAAATCGCATTTTATCGGCATCTTTATCCGCAACTCACCGAAGAAAGCATATTCAGCGGTTGTGCGGGCAATCCCTGTTCTGGCGGGATCACAGTGCCGTTGGTCACCGTCATTGCACAGTTATGCAGGCCGATCATTATGCCGGATTTCTCCGACTTCGCCGGGTCGAAGGCGAATTTCCAGCGTTGCATGGCCGGATCGCGGAATAACGCGACGATACCGAATGCCTGCGCTTCACGCGAGACTTTTTCGGTAACAACGTAGCGCTGGCCCGGGATTAGCGTGAGTTCGCGCACACCCAGCAAATCGCCGCCCAAGGTAGTTTTTTCCCTCGCTGGATCGGTAAAGGCGTCGAATGGCGCCTGCTGGAATGAGGTCGGGTCTTTCAGGACATATAGCCGCACTACCAGCGCTAATGGACGTTTGTCGTTCGCCGCATTCAGATTCGGCGCCGCATATAAGGTGAGGCCGACATTGCGTGGCGGCTTCTGGGCGTCCGGCAGGTCCGGTTTGCCGAGGCCGCTTGCCTGCAAAGCCGCGTTGGCAGCCGCTCCGAGCACCGTGACACCGGCCGCGCAGCCGCCCAGCAGCGCGCACGCGGCGGCATTGGCAATCAATTGCGATGCATAGCGAATAAGACGCGAATTCATATACATCGACCGGCTCGCCGCCGTCCCCTATCAGAACAATCAATAACGAAATCAAGCCGGTCATTTTGCAGAAACGGTTTGCCACGTAATGCCGCTTTATGCAAAGTGCATGAAGCGATGCGTGGCAGCCTATAGCGGGCGAAGAGTGGCAAATTTTTCCGCTTTCTGTTTCTTGCTATTGAAGCAGGAAACAATTTCTGCATGTTTCGTTTAAATGACCCCCATGCATTTTTTTTGTGCAATCCTTCTTCACACGAAAGTTGAATTATCGAAAATTGGCCTGTACTATACCCGCGCACTTGAAGCAAAGCAAAACTCCGGTTTTCCCTTTGAAATAAAAAATTCGCACGTCGGTGAAAAACGATGAATGAGCGTCTGTTAGTAAAACTATCTGGGGTTGTGTTGGCATGCGGCGTGATGGCCGGTTGCGCGACACAGGGTAACAATGTCGCGACCACACCGGAGGCTTTTAATAAGCAACTCGCGGATGCCGATACCGTCGCAAAGGGCGGCGATCAGGATCGCGCTATCGCGCTTTATCAGCAGCTTTCCAAATCCGACCCGACGCGTGAAGAACCGTGGTCGCGTATTGCGCAGATCCAGTTCACGCAAGGTCATTACGGTCAGGCAATCGTGGCCGCGCAGGAAGCGCTGCAACGCGACCAGACCGATCGTCAGGCCAAGAGCGTGCTGGCCGTGGCCGGCCTGCGCGTCGCCACGCAATCGCTCGGCGAATTGCGTCAGGACGCATCGCTCGCGGGCGATGCGAAGTCGGACGCGCAAGCGCTCGCCAAGCAATTGCGCGACACGCTCGGCGAAGCCACGTTGTTCCCGCCTGATCCGAGCGACAAGCCCGTGGTGAAGAAGAAGCGCGTCATTCGTCACACCGCGAAGAGCAAAGCCGTGGATACGCCGGACGCCAGCACGAGTGCCGCGCCGGCTGCCGCCACGCCGGCTGCTCCCGCAGCGCCGGCGGCGCCTGCCGCACCCGCCAAAGCCGCGCAAAGCGGCGGCGCGTCCGATCCGTTCAGCGCGCTGCGCTGATCCAAGCCTGATCCATCAGCACCCGGGAGCCGACGATGGCGAAGAAAGAAAGCATTCAAAAACGCTTGCAAAAAGTGCGGCCGCCCCGCGTCCAATTGACCTATGAGGTCGAGCGCGGCGATGCGATCGAGGTGAAGGAGCTGCCGTTCGTCGTCGGCGTGGTCGCCGATCTGGCGGGGCAGTCCGAAGTCGAGCAGCCAAAGCTGCGCGATCGCAAGTTCGTCAACATCGATCGCGATAACTTCGACGACGTGATGAAAGCGATCGAACCGCGCGCCGCGTTCCAGGTGGAAAACCGCCTGAGCGAAGCCGGCGGCAAATTCGCGGTCGATCTGCGCTTCAGGTCGATGGCCGATTTCAATCCGGACGAAGTGGTTGCGCAAATCGAACCGCTGCGGCGCCTGCTCGAAGCGCGCTCGAAGCTCGCCGATCTGCGCAACAAGCTGGCCGGCAACGACAAGCTCGAAGACCTGCTGAGCGAAGTGCTCAACAACACGCAGCAGTTGCAAACCCTGGCGAAAGATCAGGGCAACGCGGCGGACCAGCACGGCGGCGCGCCGGACCACGACAAGCAGGGCGAATAAAGCACGGGGTGTGAGATGAATCAACAAACGGCAGCAGCCCAACTCGCCACCGCGCAAGGCGGTACGGAATCCACGCTGCTCGACGAAATCGTCGAGAAGAGCCGCGTGGCGAAGTCCGATTCCGAACACGCGCGCGCGAAAGACCTGATTGGCGAGCTCGTGCATCAGGTGCTCGACGGTACGGTGGTGGTATCCGACAACCTGTCGGCCACGATCGACGCACGCGTCGCCGAACTCGACCGCCTGATCTCCGCGCAGTTGAGCGCGGTGATGCACGCGCCGCAATTCCAGCGCATGGAAAGCACGTGGCGCGGTCTGGATTACCTGTGCAAGGAAAGCAATACCGGCGCAACGGTCAAGATCAAGGCGCTGCATGCGCCCAAGCGCGACCTGGTGCGCGACTTCAAGACGGCGATCGAATTCGATCAGAGCGCGCTGTTCAAGAAGATCTATGAGGAGGAGTTCGGCACCTTCGGCGGCTCGCCGTTCGGCACGATCATCGGCGACTTTGAAGTGACGCGCCAGCCGGAAGACGTGTATTTCATCGAGCAGATGTCGCACGTCGCGGCAGCCGCGCATGCGCCGTTCATCGCTTCTGCGTCGCCCGAATTGCTGGGCCTCGAAACCTTTGCCGACCTCGGCAGGCCGCGCGATCTCGGCAAGGTGTTCGACACGGTCGAATATGCGAAGTGGAAGTCGTTCCGCGACGCCGAAGATTCGCGCTATGTCGGTCTCACGCTGCCGCGTTTTCTGGGCCGCCTGCCGTTCAATCCGAAAGACGGCGCCACGGCGGAGGGTTTCAACTTCGTCGAAGACGTGGACGGCACGGATCACAGCAAATACCTGTGGTGTAACGCGGCGTGGGCATTCGCCGCACGCCTCACGGCGGCCTTCGACGACTTCGGCTGGTGCGCGGCGATTCGCGGCGTGGAAGGTGGCGGTCTGGTGGAAGATCTGCCCACCCACACCTTCAAGACCGACGACGGCGAAGTCGCGCTGAAATGCCCGACCGAAATCGCGATTACCGATCGCCGCGAGAAGGAGTTGAGCGACCTCGGTTTCATTCCGCTCGTGCACTGCAAGAACTCGGACTATGCGGCGTTCTTTGCCGCGCAATCGGTGCAGAAGCCCAAGAAATACAGCACCGACAGCGCCAATGCGAACGCAGTCCTGTCCGCGCAATTGCAGTACATCTTCTCGGTGTCGCGTGTCGCGCACTACCTGAAGGCAATGATGCGCGACAAGATCGGCAGCTTTGCATCGGCGCAAAACGTCGAAGTATTCCTGAACCGTTGGATCTCGCAGTACGTGCTGCTCGACGACAACGCGACGCAGGAGCAGAAGGCGCAGTTCCCGTTGCGCGAGGCATCGATACAGGTGTCGGAGATTCCGGGCAAGCCGGGTGCGTACCGTTCGGTTGCATTCCTGCGTCCGCATTTCCAGTTGGATGAGCTGTCGATTTCTTTGCGGCTCGTCGCCGACCTGCCGAAACCGGCCAATTCATAAGCAAATCAGAGAACCCGGGCCGGCCGCCCGGATTAGCTGCTAAAACCACCTCTTTGGGGAGTCGATGAGTTATGAAGGATATCTATTTAAAATTCGGCAATCCGGCGATCAAAGGCGAATCTGCCGATAAGGATCATGCTGGCTGGATCGAAATTGATTCGTGGAGCCATTCGATCACGCAACCGCGTTCGGCAACGGCTTCAACGGCAGGTGGTCACACCTCCGAGCGCTGCGAACATGCCGACATGCTGTTCACGAAAGACATCGACGTGGTCAGCCCGCTGATTTATCAACATGCGTCGGGCGGCACGACGTTCGACGAAGTCACGATCGACTTCATGCGTTCGGACGGCGAAGGCAATCGCATCAAGTACCTGGAAGTGAAGCTCAAGTACGTGATCATCTCGAGTGTGACGCCGAGCGTGGTGGGCGAAGGCCTGCCGTCCGAGCAGTTCTCGCTGAAATACGCTGCCGTGCAATGGAAGTACACGCAGCAGAAGATCGGCGGCAACCAGGGCGGCAACGCGCAAGGCGCGTGGAGCCTGACGAAGAACGACAAGACGTACGCGGTCTGATGCAGGTGCGCATCCGGCACGCGCGGCTCGCGAGGGCCGCCGTTAGCCGTGCGCGCCTCGCATCGATCCGCTTCTTCGGACGCTGATGAAACGTTTCGAACCCAGCTTTCTCGACAAGCTGTTCGACGACGAACCGCATCTGCCGGCTTCTCCGGCGATGCGGCAATTGTCGTTGGACGAATTGAAGAGCACCGTCGCGCGCGACGTCGAGGCGATCCTGAATACGCGCATCGCCCTGACCGAGCCTGAGCTGGCGGCGCTACCGGAATGCCAGCGCTCGGTGCTCACGTACGGTCTGAACGATTTCGCGGGCCTGAGCCTCGCGAGCCATTACGACCGCACGTTCATCTGCAAATCGATTCAACAGGCCATTGCACGGCACGAGCCGCGCTTGCAGGATGTGGCGGTCACGCTCGAATTGAACGAACAATCGACCAACGCGTTGAACTTCGCCATTCAGGCGCTGCTGGTCGTGCATCCGGCGGAAGAACCGGTGAGTTTTGACGCGATGTTGCAACCGTCCACGCTGCAATACTCGGTGACGCGCGCACGCGCGAAGCTGTAGCAGCAAGATTTTCAACCGTCGCATTTCAGGTGGCGGGGTTGTCGAGCAATTGCTTTCTTAGTACCGCTTTACCGCCGCCGTTACGCGCAACGGCGGCGATAGATTGGGCGGATAGGTTTCAGGTCCGGGGATAGATCGATGGAAGAACTGCTGCCGTATTACGAGCGCGAATTGTCATTTCTGCGGCGCTATTCGCGCGACTTCGCCGAACGCTACCCGAAGATCGCGGCGCGTCTGGCCATGTCCGGCGAGCATTGTGAGGACCCACACGTCGAGCGGATGATCGAATCGTTCGCGCTGCTCGGCGCGCGCATCAACAAGAAACTCGACGACGATTACCCCGAATTCACCGAAGCGCTGCTGGAAGTGCTGTATCCGCACTACCTGCGGCCATTTCCGTCGTGCTCGATCGCACAGTTGGGCACGTCCGCCGCGCTGAGTCATTTGACGGAACCCGTACGGGTGGAGCGCGGCACCGAACTCAAGTCACGGCCCATTCGCGGCGTGCAATGCCGGTTCCGTACCGCCTACGACGTGACGCTGGCGCCAATCCGTATTTCGGAGGCGAAATATACCTCGGTGGCGATGGCGCCGAGTGCAACCGTGCTACCAGGCAATGCCACGGCGATCGTGTCGATCACCTTTGAATCGACGGCGGCGCAACTCGATCTGTCCGCGCTTAAACTCGGCACGCTGCGCACGCACCTGCACGGCGAACAGTCCTTTATCGCGGCGCTGGCGGACTGCCTGTTCGTCAACGCCATGGCCACGTATGTCGAGGCGGACCGGCGCGGCGTGTGGAAACAGGTGCGCGAATCGCCGGTCGTGCAGGCGGGTTTCGGCGAAGAAGACGCACTGATCGACTATCCGGCCAAATCGCACCCGGCGTACCGGTTGCTGACCGAGTACTTCGCGTTCCCCGAGAAATTCAATTTCGCCGACTTCGATCTCGCGGCCATGACGCGCGCGAGTGGCCGCTGCCAGCGTGTCACGCTGCACGTGGTGCTCAAGGAAGTGCGCAGCGACTCACACGTGGCGCGTCTGCTGGATTCATTGGGCGCACATCATTTCCGCCTTTTCTGTACGCCCGTGGTGAATCTGTTCGAGCAGCACGGCGAGCCGATTCGCGTCAGCCATCAGGCGATTTCGTATCCGGTAATAGCCGAAGCGCGCCGTGCATTTGCCTACGAGGTCTATTCGATCGATTCGGTGAAGCTCGTCAGGCAGCAGGCGCATGAAGAATCGGTGATCGAATTCCGGCCGTTCTATTCGTTGCATCACGGCGAAGCAGCGCGTGCAGGGCACTACTGGTTCGCCAGACGCAACGATTGGGTCGCGCAGAAAAGCCCCGGCTATGAAACCGAAATCTCGATCGTCGATATCGACTTCGAACCGGCCGCGCCGCAAACCGATACGTTGAGTCTCGATCTGACCTGCACCAATCGCGATCTGCCCGCCGGTCTCGCCGTAGGGCTCGAGGGCGGCGATCTGTTTCTCGAGGGCGGCTCGCTGACCGGCAGCATCTCGATGCTGCGGCGCCCCACGCCGAGCGTGCGTTTCGAGCGCGGGCGCGCCGCGCATTGGCGGCTGATCTCGCATCTGGCGTTGAATCACGTCTCGCTGGCAAACAGCGGTCTGTCGGCGCTCAAGGAAATGCTCGTGCTCTACGATTTGCGGCGCACGGCGGTCTCGGCGCGGCATATCGACGGCCTGGTGGGCATTGAACAGCGCGCAGCCGTGCAATGGCTACCTGGCAAACCGTTTGCCACTTTCGTGCGCGGCATTGAGATTCGTTTGACTATCGACGAAGAACATTTCGTCGGCACGAGTCTCGCGTCATTCGTGCGGGTGATCGACACGTTTTTTGGGCTGTACGTGCATCTGAACAGCTTTGTGCAACTGGTCGTCGTGTCGAAGCGCACCGGCGAGGAGATTCTGCGATGCAAACCGCGCAGCGGCGAATCGATCCTGGCGTAGTCGAGCAGCTTCTCGACGAGCCGCATCGCTTCGAATTCTTTCAGGCGGTGCGAATTCTCGAGAAGTGGTTCGCACAGCAATCGCCTTCCCATGCCGGACGCCCCGGAGAAATCGTCGCGCAGCGAATCGCTTTCCGCAATTCGCTGTCAATGTCGTTTCCACCGAGTGAGATTCACGGCGCGCAGTCTTACGACGTTGCGGGCGCGGCGCTGAAACAGAAAACGCAACGTACCGCCGCGCTCGAAGACGGCTCGCTCGACAAAGTGGATATCACGCCGGCGTTTTTCGGTCTGCTCGGCGGGCAGGGCGCGCTGCCGCTGCATTACACCGAGCAGATCGTCGCGCGCGAGCAGATCAAGCGCGATCGTGCCGCGCGTGAGTTCTTCGACGTGTTTTCGAATCGCGCGACGGCGCTGTTCTACGCGGCGTGGAAAAAATACCGTCTGCCGTTTCATTACGAGCTGGACCGCGACGAACGTTATTTGCCGTTGCTGCTCGCGCTGGCCGGCGTCGCCGACGACGACACGCGCAACAGTCTGCAAAGTGGCGAGGGCGCACTGTTCGACGAAGCCATTGCCGGTTACGCGCTGGCCGCGCGGCATCGTCCGGTGTCGGCGGTTTATTTGCAACGCACGCTGTCGGAGTACTTCAAAGTGCGGGTGCGCGTCGAGCAGTTCGTCGGCAAATGGTACGACGTGCCGCACGATCAGTTGACGTTGCTCGGCAGCGTGAACGCGACGCTCGGCGCGACCGCGCTGGCGGGCGAGCGCGTCTGGCAGCGCGACATGCGTGCGCGGCTCGTGATCGGACCGCTCGGCAAAGCCGACTACGAAGCGTTTCTACCTGGCGCCGATCGCGCGGTGGCGCTCGAACGCATGCTGACATTGCTGGCCGGCGTCACGCTCGAATACGAGGTGTCTTTGGTATTGCGCCGTGAGGCCGTCGGCCCGAGCGTGTTGAGCAAGGGCGCGCGCCTCGGCTGGGACGCGTTCCTGTGCACGAAAGAGGCCGACCGTGATCGCGCGGATGCCCGTTACGAATTGCACGTGATTCACTGACTATAACGACAGAACCTGGACCCGGATCGCACGACATGAGCACGTCCCTCAACACCCTGATCGCTAAACTGAATCCGACCTGCCGGCAGGCGGCGTTGCTGGCGGCGAACAATTGTCTCGCGCGTGGTCACTACGAGGTCGACCTCGAGCATCTGTTGCTGGCACTGCTGGACGAACCGGCCAGCGACGTCGCGCTGGTTCTGCGCGCAAGCAAAATCGACGCGCACGCGTTGCGTGCGGATCTGGAGCGCGAATTGCAGCGGTTGAAAACCGGCAACACGCGCACGCCGGTGTTTTCCAGGCATCTGATCGAATGGCTCGAACAGGCTTGGCTGATTGCATCGCTCGATTCGCAGATCGGACGCATCCGTTCCGGGCATCTGCTGCTGGCGCTGCTGAGCGCGCCGGATCTCGCTCAATTCGCCGAGCGCATGTCGCCGCTGCTGCGCGACGTACGCGTGACCGATCTGAAGCACAAATTCGATGAGCTGACCGCCGGCTCGCGCGAAGTGGAGCGCAGCAACGGCACGCAAGGCGCGGAAGGGGACGCAGCCGCAGCCGCGACCGCGGCCAGCGATGCCGCACCGGGCGCGCCATCGAAAACACCCGCGCTCGATACGTACACCAGCAACCTCACGCAGCGAGCGCGCGAAGGCAAGATCGATCCGGTAGTCGGCCGTGAAGGCGAAATTCGCCAGACTATCGACATATTGATGCGCCGCCGCCAGAACAACCCGATCATGACGGGCGAAGCAGGTGTCGGCAAAACGGCGGTGGTCGAGGGGCTGGCACTGCGCATTGCCGCCGACGACGTGCCCGCACCGCTAAAAGGCGTGGCGCTGCATGTGCTCGACATGGGACTGCTGCAAGCCGGGGCGAGCGTGAAGGGCGAGTTCGAGAACCGCCTGAAGAACGTAATCGACGAGGTGAAGAAGAGCCCGCATCCGATCATTCTGTTTATCGACGAAGCGCACACCATTATCGGCGCGGGAGGTCAGGCCGGGCAGAACGACGCCGCGAATCTGCTGAAGCCGGCGTTGGCGCGAGGTGAATTGCGCACCATTGCGGCCACCACGTGGAGCGAGTACAAGAAATACTTCGAGAAAGACGCGGCGCTAGCGCGGCGCTTCCAGGTCGTGAAGATCGAGGAGCCGGGTGAGGCGCTCGCCGCGGCCATGTTGCGCGGCATGGCGGGATTGATGGAAAAACACTTCAACGTGCGCGTGCTCGACGATGCGATCACCGAAGCGGTGCGTCTGTCGCATCGCTACATTAGCGGCCGGCAACTGCCGGACAAGGCGATCAGCGTGCTCGACACGGCTTGCGCAAAAGTGGCGCTCGCGCACAGTTCCACGCCGGCTGCAATCGACGACACGAAGAAGCGCCTCGAACGTATCGACGCTGAAATCGCCGCACTGGAACGCGAAGTAGCGAGCGGCGCATTGCACGACGAGCGTCTCGCTGAATTGCGCGCCCTGCGTGAGGAAGACCTCAAGGACCTCGCCGAAGACGAAGCGCGCTACGACAAGGAGCGCGCTCTGGTAACGGAAATCGTCGGGCTGCGCGCGGACCTCGACGCGGCGCGTGTCGCCAGCGCGGACCCCGAACAAGCCGGCAAGGCGCAGCAGGCGCGCGAAACGCTTGCCACGCGTGTGGCCGAATTGCACACCTTGCAAGGCGGCCAGCCAATGGTGCCGTTGCAGGTCGACGCTCATGTGGTCGCCGAGATCGTCGCATCATGGACGGGTATTCCGCTCGGCCGCATGGTGAAGGATGAAATCCAGACCGTGCTGAACCTGCAACCGTTGCTGGCCGCGCGCGTGATCGGCCAGGATCATGCGCTCGAAGCGATCGCGCAGCGCGTGCGTACCGCGAGTGCGAATCTCGAAGATCCGAACAAGCCGCGCGGCGTATTCATGTTCGTCGGGCCGTCGGGCGTCGGCAAGACCGAAACCGCACTCGCGCTGGCGGACGTGCTGTACGGCGGCGAACGCAAGATGATCACGATCAACATGAGCGAGTATCAGGAAGCGCATAGCGTGTCCGGCCTGAAAGGCTCGCCGCCGGGCTATGTCGGTTACGGCGAGGGCGGTGTATTGACCGAGGCGGTGCGCCGCAATCCGTACTCCGTGGTACTGCTCGACGAAGTCGAAAAGGCGCATCCGGACGTGCTCGAAATGTTCTTCCAGGTGTTCGACAAGGGCACCATGGACGACGCCGAAGGCCGCGAAATCGATTTCCGCAACACGCTGATCATTCTGACTTCGAATGTCGGTTCGCAGGCCGTGATGCAAGCCTGCCTGAACAAGAGCGAGGAAGAACTGCCCGACGCCGGCGAACTCGCCGAGACGTTGCGCCCGCAACTGTACAAGGCGTTCAAGCCTGCGTTTCTCGGCCGCATGAAGGTGGTGCCGTACTATCCGATCACCGATGACGTGCTCGCCGAAATCATCGACCTGAAGCTCGAACGGATCCGCCGCCGCATCGAATCGAATCACAAGGCCGTGTTCGAGTGGGACGAGTCGCTGGTCGATGCGGTGCTCGCGCGGTGCACCGAGGTGGATTCAGGCGCACGTAATGTCGACCACATTCTGAACGGTACGTTGCTGCCCGAAGTTGCGCAGCGCGTGTTGGAACGCGTGGCCAACGGCGCTTCGCTCGAACGCATCGCCGTGCGGGCGAGCGAAGCGGGCGAATTCGACTACACGGTGGTATGAGCGGGCGCGCCGAATCGCGCGTCAATCTGTTTAATGCCGTACCGGATACTTATTGCTTTCTTTCATGCCGATTAACCTGAACACGTTGCTGGCTCCGCTCAGCGAAATCTCGCCTTGTGGCGAAGATCTGCTTTTCTCAGCGGATTTCGACGCGATTCAGCACGCGCGCCGTTTCGAAGACCCGTCGCTGGATCAGGGCGAGTGGGTCACGGAAATCAAAGAGGCGGATTGGTCGTTTGTCATCGAGCGCTCGAGTAGTCTGCTACAAACGCAGACCAAGGATCTTCGCCTGGCAGTCTGGCTGACCGAGGCGCTCGCAATCGACGAAGGCATCAACGGTCTCTCGCAAGGCTACGGGTTGTTGACGGGACTTTGCGAGCGCTACTGGGACCACGTCCATCCGCTGCCGGACGGCGACGACACCGAGTATCGCCTTGGCAACGTCGCGTGGCTCGTCGGCCGCACCGGCGATCTGCTACGCGCCATGCCGATTACGTCGTCGCAAGGCAATACCTACAGCACGATCGATTGGGATGTCGCCACGCATGTTGCGCAGGCCGTCAAGCGCGATCCGGATCATGCCGACGACATCGTGCGTGGTAAACCGTCGATCGATCAGATCGAGGCGTCGAAGCGCGCCACATCAACGGCGTTCTACGCCGCGCTGCTCGCCGATCTGAAAGCGTTTGAAGCGGCTATGCTGGCGCTCGAACAGGAGCTGGACCGGCATGCCGGCGATTCCGCGCCGAGTTTCCGTCAGGCAAAAGACGCGTATGAAAGCGTCTACCGGTTAGTGGAACGCTTCGCCCGCGAAGTGGGCGTGAACGCCGAAGCGGCGCCACCCGCGAAAGTACCTGCGCCGAACGAGTACGAACGGGCCGAGCCCGCCTTCAAGACTTCACCGCAACGTGAGGAACCTGTGTTGACGACCATGCCCGCCAGCCCGATTGCAGGAATTCAAAGCCGTGCGCAGGCCGTCGCGCAATTGCGCGCGGTGGCCAGGTTCTTTCGCGCTACGGAGCCGCATAACCCTGCGGCGTATTTCGCCGACAAGGCAGCGGAGGCGGCGGATATGCCGTTGCATCAATGGCTTTCGAGCGTAGTGAAAGACGACGGATCGCTCGCGCATATTCGCGAGTTGCTCGGTGTGAAGCCGGAAGAGAACAGCTAGATAAACATCTCGACGCGGCAAATAGAAAAGCCTGGCTTCGGTTCTCTATCGAAGCCAGGCTTTCTTTCATGCGCGCCGCGCAAACACCCAATCAAGACCCCGCACGAAACTCGATGCGGCGATTCCGTGCCCGTCCGTCAGTCGTGTCATTCGATGCAATCGGCTGATCCGGGCCGACGCCGGTCGTCGTCATCTGTTGCGGCGGGATGCCCTTAGCGACCAGATAGCCTTTGACCGCATCCGCGCGCGCCTGGCTCAGCGCGATATTCGACGTGCGATTACCCGAGTTGTCGGTGTGCCCGATGATCGCAACCGTTTTGGTCGTCATTTTCCCCATGGCGGCGGCCATCTGATCGAGAATCGCGCGACCTTGCGGCGTGAGCGTGGCGCTGCCGGTTTCGAATTCGATCGTGCGGTTCGCGAGCGTCTGATCGAGCAGGCCTTGCTCGGATGCGCTCACGCGCAGGCCGTTCTTGATCGTATAGGTCGGGTTCAGCGCATTCGCCATGTCGCTCGCGAGTTGTTGACGCTGCGATTCGTTGTGCACTTCGCCTTTCACGTCGATCTGCGTGCCGTCGATTTTCAACTGGCCTTTGCTGATCTGCTTCAATTGCGGACCGATCAGCTTTTGCACGTTGGCGGACCAGTTCGGCGGTGTCGCCACGTCGGCGACTTCGATCTGGTCGACCACGTTGGCCGCGCCGTATGTGTCGCGCAGTCGTGCGAGCACGGCCGCCTTGGTCGCTTCGTCCGGCACCTTGCCGCCAACCACCACCTGGCCCGGCGTCGCGTTGGCGGGCGGCGGCGCTGCGCTGATCGCGCCGGTGCCCGCGCCGGTCGTGCCGCTGGCGAGCCCGGACGTGGTCACTGCGGGTCCCGCATTACCCACCGGCGCCGACGCAGCCGGCGGCAGAATCGTGGTGTGAATCGAAATACCGCTGTTGTCGACCGGCGTGACGCGAGCGGGGCCGTCGTTGTCGGCATGCGCGAGGGCGCTGAGCAGAAGGCCCGCGAGCAGCACGGACGTGCGCGTGGAGAGGGTCAGCATCGTGTCACGCTCCCGTGAATGCTTCGCGGAACGTGTCGATGCTGACGCGCAGCGACAGTTGCGGTTGGTCGAGGTAACTGACGAGCTTGCTGATGCCATGATCGTTCTGTGCGTGTTCGTCGATCCACTCGGGGTCGTCGATATCGATGTTATGTGCCGCATACGACTGCGGATCGACCACGCTGTGCAGCGTTTTGGCCGACGCGCCATTAAAGCCGATGATGAGCCGCTCGCGCTCGGCAATCGTGCCGATGAAAATCGCCAGTTCGAAATCCGCCTGCGCGACGAACGGCGCGATCAGTTCGAGCCAGAACGCGGCCACGAGACTGCGGTAGAACGGATCGTTCGGCAGCGGCAAGGTCAGCCCGCGTTCGAGATGCGACGAACCGCTTTGCATCACCGGACGCAGCAGCGAGCCGAGCGCGAGCATCGCGCCGCGCAAACGCACCGGATGGCCGCTCGCGAGCAGCATCTGTTCGAGGCCCGCGAGCGTTTGATGCTCGACGAAATCGTTGAAGGTGCCGTCATGCGGATTGCCAGGGCCGCCGCCGATCTCGATCGGCACCTGCATGTCGCCAAGTGCCTGCAGCGCGCCCGGCGGTTCGCTCGCGCCAAGCAGCGGCTTCATCTGCGCCGCGACGCGCGACCACAGCCGCGCGAAGGCAAGCGGGCTGTGCGCGAGAAACGTCAGCGGCTTTTCGACTTCGAGCGCGGTCGCGGCAAGAAACGGAAAACGCCGCGAGGATTGATCGTGGCTGGCCATCATATGCCCGGCAATCGCCAGTTTGCTGCGGGAACCGAGGAACGCGAAGTGCATCGGCTTGGCGTTTTCGTAGACGATCTTCCAGCGTGGATCGTCGCTCAGCAGTTCCATGGCTTCCGCGATCCAGCGGTCGAGCGTGGCGAGCAGCTGCGGATTATGGGCGCTCTTCACGAAGTCGCCGCGCGACGGGATCTTGCCGAAGTAGGCGATTTGCGCCTGCACGGTTTGCGTCATTGCGCACCCCCTGTATTCGAAACCGCGGCGGCGGCCGTAGCCGGACGCGCCGCTTGCGAGGCCGGCGCGATCGCGGGCGCGGCGCCCGGTGCACCCGCGGCGGTCGCGTTGACCGAATTCGCCGCCGCGCTCACATCCGCCACCGAGGAGGGCAGCCGCAAGCCGCGCAGGCTCTGCTGTTGCGGCGCATCGCTCGTGCCGCTCGAAGCCTGCGACGTGCTGATGATGCGCATGCTGACCGCCACCGTCACGCTGCCTTGCGTCCACGACAGATCGAACGTGCCGTCCGGACGACGCTTGCGTTGCGCCGAATTGATCAGCTTTTCCAGGCCGTAGCGGCCCGGTTCGTTGACCAGTTGCAGCGTGCGGCCGTCGAAGGTCGTGGCGTTCAGCGTCGCGCCCGGCGAACCCGAAGGATTCGGCCACACGAAGTTGGTCCACTGCGGCGGCGTGTTCCGGTAGCGCATCTGCTGGCCGTCGATTGCAAGCGTGTATTCCGTCGTGCCGCTGCTCGGCTGCGGCAAGATCTGGAACACGGTCTGCGGTTCGGACGAACTCTGGCCCGACGCACCGGCCGCGCCGCCGGCAAGCGGCGCCACCCAGCGCGCGAAGCCGTTGGTGAAATCGGGCGTGAGCGCGAGGCCCATATCGCCCCACGTCCGCGCCGTCAGCGTGTCGCCACGGCGTACCGCGAGCGGCCCGAGCGTGGTGCCGACGAACTTGGCAATCGCGCCGTCCGGACCGAACACCTGGGCTATTTCGCCCGCGCCGGCTTCGACCTTCGCGTCGCTCGCGAACGGGTACTTGTTTGCCAGTGACCCCTGGAAGCTCTGATAAACCTGCGCATTCCACACCTTGTTGACTTCGACGCTGGCCGGCTGGATCACCACTGCGTACGCCGCCATCAACGGACGCACGAGCAGCGGGCGCAGCGCTTTGCGTTGCGAGTCGGTGAGACCGGTGAGCATCTGTTCGTCGACGTATTTCAGCGAATCGGCGAGCTCGGAGCCGCTGCCGTCGAGCGTCTGCTGCATCAGTTGACGCGCGCCCGGTCCCGGATCGCCCTGATTCTTGATCACGTTAAAGCGTGTGCGGACCTTCGACAGCGTGTCCATATAGCCCTTGAGCATCGAGCCGTTGTCGCCGCTTACCACGATGCGGCCCAGCGCCGAGAACTCCTGGCCGATCGGACCCATCGGCATCTCGACCGGATTGCCGTTGATATCGATATTCGCGTTGATCTGGCCGGTCGGCGCCCGCGAGAACCAGTTCTTGAACCAGCTCGTCACGCCGGTTTGCGCGCGCTTCAGGTTCGCGTTGAAGAGCGAGGGGTTGTCCCACGAAGTCTGGTCGTACGCGGTTTCGAGCACCTTGCGGATCGGCGAATCCTGAGGGTCGCCGAGACGGTTCATCGCATCCACTGCCTGACCGAAACTGCCGAAGCTCTGCACCGCGATGCCTTGCATGAACTTCTGCCAGTGCATGGCGTACTCGGTCTTGTACATCGTGACGAGCGCTTTCTGGATCTGCTCGGGACTGCCTTCCAGCGTCAGGTCGTCGTGGGCTGACGTGTTGAGCACCCAGTCCTTGGCCTGCAATTCCTTGGTGGCCGCGTCGCGAATGGCGGGCTGCACGTACTGGAACCACGCTTCTCGCGTGAAGGTGCCGGGAATCGCGTAACTGCCCGCCACCAGCGCCGTATTGTTTTCGCCGACAATGCGCGCGATCGTCATCGGCGCGAAACGGGTCGATGCGCGTGCCTTGATTTCCTCATAAACCCGTTGACGGGCCGGCATGCCGCGCACCACGCGGCGCAGGTTCTCGCGCGTCTGGTCGACGAGACCGAGGTTCTGGTCGATCATCGGCCAGTCGTCGTCGGACACGCGCGAAAGGTAGAAGGTGATCATACGTTCGGCGCTGCGGATCATCTCGTCACGCGGCATGTTGCCGCGATTCGTTTCGAGCCAGCCGCGCCAGAAGCGGGCAACCTGGTCGGTGAGGTGAGCCGTTTCCACGTGACGCTTGTCGCTCAGCATCAGGTAGGTCTTGAGCGCGTTGTACGCATCTTCGACGTTGGTCGGCGAGGCGTCGCTATAGAGTCCACCCTGGCTGTTCGCGCTCATGGCCGAATGCGTGGAGACCGGAATCGCGGCGGCGTCCGGTGCGCGGTTCAGCGGCGCGAGTTGATCGGGGTGTGCGTTGACGTCCTTCAGGAAAGAAGCGAGATTCTGCGAGACCGGATCGAGCAGGATCTGGCGCACGCCGTTGTAGTACTCGGTGAGCAGACGCTGTTCGAGCCGGTCGCCCTGATAGAGGCCGAGCGATACCGCAAGCGGCTTGTCGCGGCGGAACTGCTCGAGCTGGTCGATGCGGTCCTCGAGCACGTCCATGGCCTGCAGCCGCGATTGCAGATCATTGCGGTTCTGCTGCAGGCGCACTACGTTGTCGAGGTCGGCCTGCACGTTCGCCGTGAGTTGCTGGTTGTTGACCGTCGACCAGGTCCAGCCGCCGAGCGCCAGTGCGAGCACCGCGACGAAGCCGAAGAAGGTCGCATAACGCATGCGCGTTTTCGCGGGGCTGGCGAATTGCCTGACCGTTTGCCGGTCGGCGAAGATCACCTTGGAGAACAGGTCGCGCAGGAAGAAGCCGTTCTTCGAAAACGCGCTATGCGGCTTGGGCAGGCTATCGGCGCTCAGGCCGAAACGGTTCGCGATGCGAGTGGCCGCGGCGCTATTGGTCTCGCCTTCCTGCAATGCACTGGTGAAGTAGAAGCCGCGGAAAATGGGCTTGTACTGGAACGGGTTAGTCTCGAACAGCGTGGCGAGAAACGCGCGCAACGCAGGTTTGATGGTGGAAAATTCGAGCGGAAAGCTCAGCTGACCCGGCGAGAGCTTATTGCCGCGATTGATCGACATCTGCGCGACGCTGATTTCTTTCAGGCCGTCGTACAGCTCCTCGAAGTGCTCGTCGAAGAGACCCACCACGTCGCGCTTTTCGTCCGGCTCGTAGGGCAGGGTGGCGCCCCACACGCGGTCGTATTCGTGACGGTCGCTTCCGCTGAAGAATTCGGTGAAGCCGGTAATCAGGTCGGCCTTGGTGAACATGACATACACCGGCGCGAAGACTTCGAGCTTCTCGGTCAATTCCTGCACGCGCTGGCGCAGATTCTTGGCGAGATTGATCGCGAATTCAGGCTTGCTGTTGGTCAGCTCCGCAATGCTGGCCGTGACGATAATGCCGTTGATCGGCGCCTTCGGCCGGAAACGTTTGAGCAGGCCGAGGAATCCGAGCCATTCGGTGCGGTCTTCCTCGTGCACGGAATAGCGCCCCGCGGTGTCGAGCAGAATGCCCTCGGTCGTGAAGAACCAGTCGCAATTACGCGTGCCGCCAATGCCGTGAATCACCGCGTTGTTCTTGTCGGCAAACGGAAATTGCAAACCCGAATTCAACACCGCGCTGCTCTTGCCCGCGGCGGGGTTGCCGATCACGATATACCACGGCAACTCGTACAGCGCCGAGCCGCCCGAGACCTGGCCGATCTTCGAGGTCTTGATGGTCTTCACCGCCTCGACGAGGCGCGTGCGCAGCACGTCGAGTTCGGCCTGGCGCGCGGGCGTGGGCGCGGGGCCGGCTTCAGTCTGCTTTTCTGCCTGCTGCTCGAGCATTTCGCCGAGCTTGCGGTTCGCGCGCCGCGCGCGCAGACGGCGTACCACCCATACCAGCAGCCACAGCGCGACCACGACGCCGAGCGCGATGGCTGGCCACATCAGGTCGATCTGCAAGGTATCCGCGCCGATGAATAGAACAGCAGCGAGCGCGAGCAAGCCGATGATCGAGAGCGTGCGTGTGTGGGTCAACACGTTGAGAATGCGTCGCATAAGCCGTTCAGGTCTGGGTGATGAATGTCGTGGCGCGTGCTGTGGCGCACGGCATGGTGCGCGTATGGCGTTTGAAATAAATCGAGTGCATGTTCAGGCGAAAGCGAATACGGCAAGATTGTTAAATCCGCGAAAAAAAGCCGCAGAGAATGTGATCGGCGCAATGCCGTTATGCATGCGGCATTGCCGCTTTTCGCCAGAAAATCTGATTGAACGCCCCATTGTCAACCTCTTATTCCCCGCTTTGCCCTAATGACCGCGCCCGAGGACGAAGCCGGGTTTGTGATATTCGACGTGCCCGAGATCCATCATTTTCCAGCGCCCACCCCACGTCAGACCGACCTGTTCCGCTGTCTGTCCGTATAGCTGATAACCTCGCATGGCCCAGGGATCTTTTTCTGAAATGACGAGTTTGCCGTCGCGCAAAAATGTATTGTCCGCGGCAAGCCCGTATTGGTGGTAGCTTTGAAACGCTGCGGCATTAGTGACGTTGCCCCCCATTTGCGCCAGCCGGTTTTGCCGCTCCGGACTGCGATAACCTTCCAGTAAGGCCATTTCATACCCGTATTGCTCGTGCATGATTTTGTAGACGAGCAATAAACGTGTTCTGAAATCGGCATCGAGCAAATTCCAGTCGCGGCTCGCGTCTTTAAGCGCGGGCCGGATCTGCTCGACTTCCTGCGTGGCAAATACCTCCGGTGGCAGCGGCGGCGGGGGCACGAGCTGCTCGCCGTTCAATAACGCGGCAATTTTCTCGTCCGGTACCCGCGCAGTGTCATCGAATTGGAATAATTGCCGGCCGCGTAAAGCCAATGCCACCAATGGAGGCGTCGCAAGAATACCTGTGGTGGTAAAAATCAGCAAGCGCCGCTTTACCAGTAACTTTTGCATATCGATTGCGGTCGATTGCGAAATTTTTGCCGAGCGCGCTAATTGGCCGCGTGCGCGAGATGCACTTCGCGATGCTCCGCGCATAAAGCGGCCATGAATAGTGAGAGCCGCGTCCAATAAAGAGGCGCGTACTGCCGGCAATAGCAGCATTGCGGCGATCATGACGGCGAGCGCGAAATAGGCGAAAAGTACTACGGCAATCAAAGGCGACCCCGGAAATTGGAAAGAATTGTATTTTGTAATGCTTGCTCTTAGAATCAGGCCTGCTCTGAGAGGAGCCGGAGCGTATTATCACGGCGAAATAATCCAGGATTCAATGAGACAGTGAATGAGTGCGCCGGAAAGTTCGAATTCCAAAGCCCCGCCTAGCCTGTTATCCGATAAGGCTAAAGGCGCTGATGGCAATGGTTCGCGAATTCTTGCGAACCTCGAAGGCCGCGTTGCGCCGCCTACGGAAAAACCACGCCGGTCGAAAGCGGTGCTCGCGCTGGTCGCCTTGCTCGTGATCGCAGCCGGCGGCTGGGGAGCGTGGCATATGCAGCGGCGCGTGCAGAGCGAGTCGCTGGCGGAGGGCACGCCTGCCAGCGTCGAGAAGGCTGCCGCGCCCGCGGTTGCTGCAAGCAACGTGCCGCAGGTTGTCGCGAAAGCAGAGGTGCCGGCCGCGGCGTCGTCGCAAGCGGCGACCATCGTTGCCGACGACAGCGATAGCAAGGCCGCTGCGGCATCCGCCACGGCGCCCGCCAGCGGTGACGCCAGCCGCCTGTCGCGCGCGCTCGCCGACGGTGCGGAACCGAGCAGCGCACCTGCACCGGTTGCATCCGCAACGGCTGCTTCAGCGGTCACGGTGCCAGCGGCGAAGCACGGCAAAAACGCGACGGCTGTAGCCACCAAGGAGAAGCACGAGAGCGCGGCGCACGGCAAGAAGGAAAGCATGGTGGCGGTGAACCGTCACGCGAGCGCGCCGACTGCGGTCGCGCAGTCGAAGAAAGCGCGCGCGACCAGCAATGCTTCGAAGGATGATTCGGATGCCGATCTATTGGCGGCTCTCGTCGCCCGGACCAAACCGGCGGACACCAAGCCCGCGGTAGAGGACACGGCGACCAAGGTCAGTGCAAGCGCTGCCGGCAACGCCAAGCTGGCTGAACGCGTGAAAGAGTGCGGCAAGCGTGGTTTCTTCGAAGACCAGTTGTGCCGCTGGCGCGTATGCGACGGTCACTGGGGTAAGGATCCGGCCTGTCCGGCTTCGGCGCAGCAGGCACGCCAGCCTTGACGCATTCTTTATTTGCTACGCAAACCGTGGTGGATGGGGGAAGTAAGGGAGCTTTGGCGGCGAGTCTGGCAACGCTGCGTGCTATACGCTTTGCATGCCTACGCGATTACAGAAGACGCGTCTGAATCAATTTTATAGTCGGGATTGTCTGGTTTCATGTCGATCTGCTGGCGCGGCCGAGGCCGATCACGCTGCGAAACCGACGGAATTGTCGCGCGGACTGCGCGCCCGCATTGAACCCGCTTCAGGCGGGATGCAGGCCGCGCAGTAACTGACGGACACGCGACAGATCCTGATCGACGTGCTCCGCTTTCTCGAACAACTCCGCCAGCCAGTCGACGAACGCGCGCACGCGTGGCGAGACGCGGCGATTCTTCACATACGCGACCGAGACCGGCATCGGCACCGGCTTCCATTGCGGCAGGACTTCGCGCAAAAGTCCAGAATCCAGATAGGGTTGCGCGGCGATGCGGGCGGGCTGGATCAAGCCCAGGCCTTGCAAGCCGCAGGTGAGATAGGCCTGTTCGTCGCTGACTTTGACGAAGCCTTTTACCTTGACGTTTTGCGCTTCGCCGTCCACTTCGAAATCGAAATCCACTTCGCGTCCGTTGTGCGGCGACATGCAATTGACGGCCGCATGTCCGCGCAAATCGTCGAGGTTCGTGGGTGTGCCATGACGGGCCAGGTAGGCCGGACTCGCACAGGTCACGTGTTCGAGCGTGCCGAGTTGGCGCGCGACCAGATTCGAATCCGGCAATTCGCCTAGCTGGATGCTGCAGTCGATTGCTTCGGAGATCAGATCGACGGTGCGGTTGCTGATGCCGATAGCGAGATCGAGGTTCGGGTAGCGCGTGTGGAAGTCGTCCAGGGCCGGCAGGACGATCGTGCTGGCCACCGCGCCGGGCATTTCGATACGCAGGCGCCCGGTCAGGTTATCCGTGGCGTGCCGGATGCTGGCTTCCATTTCGTCGATGTCGGCGAGGATTTGCGCGCAGCGCTCGTAGTAGGCCGCGCCTTCGGGTGTAATGCTCAGGCGCCGCGTGGTGCGGGCGAGGAGAACTGTGCCTAGCAGCGCTTCCAGATTCTGGACGATGGTGGTCGCCGTGGCGCGGGGAATGTTGAGGGATTCCGCTGCGCGGGTGAAGCTGTTGGTGTCCACGATTCGGATGAATGTGCGCATTGCGGTTATTCGGTCGATCACGGGTTGTGCTCCAGTCTGGGGTTGTTTGTTGGCTGCGGGGCGGTTTTTGTTTGTGATCTTCGGGGTGTTGGCCTTTCCTTGATTTCGCTGTGGTCTATTCGCGTTGCCCCTGTGCGGGGCGGCACTTACTTTCTTTGCCGCCGCAAAGAAAGTAAGCAAAGAAAGCGGCTTTACACCGCCAGCTCATAAGCGGGTCCCCTGGCTTGGAGGGGGTAGTGGCGCATCTGGAATCCGCGTTCTCGCACATTCCGCCCCGGTGACAAGGCAGTCATGCTTCCGGCGGCGCTGCGCGCGCCGCAGCGGTCTTCATTGAACAGTGGCCTTTTTAGGGTGTCGCCGAGGCGAAGCCGACGGCCCCCACGGCGTAGTCCTACTGACGGGTTCCCGCGCATACCCGTCCGCGACGCACGCAGTGCGGAGTGGGAGCGGATGATGGCTTTGTCACTGGAGTGGAATGTGCGAGGGCACGGATTCCAGATGAACCACTGCCTTGGCTGTGCGGGGGACCCGCTTAAAAATTAGCGGTGTGAAGCCGCTTTCTTTGCTTACTTTCTTTGCGGCGGCAAAGAAAGTAAGTGCCGCCCCGCACAGGGGCAACGCCAATAGACCACCACGAATTCAAGGAAAGGCCAAAGCCAAAAAAAACAACCCAACCCCGACCGCGCCGCAGGCAAAAAAAACAACACCCCCGCAGCGCGGCCCACCCAAAATTTACTTCCGCAAGGAATCCAGATCAATCACAAACCGATACTTGACATCACTCTTCAGCATCCGTTCATAAGCCTCATTAATCCCCTGCATAGGAATCACCTCGATATCCGAAGTAATCCCATGCTCACCGCAGAAATCCAGCATTTCCTGCGTCTCGGCAATGCCGCCAATCAACGACCCAGCCAACCGGCGACGCTTGAAAATCAGATTGAACACCTGCGGCGACGGATGATCGTGCTCCGGCGCGCCGACCAGCGTCATGGTTCCATCACGCTTGAGCAGATTCAAAAACGGATTCAGATCATGTTGCGCAGCCACGGTGTTCAGAATGAAATCGAAGCTGTTCAAATGCGCTTCCATCTCTTCGGCATTCTTCGAAATCACCACCTCATGCGCACCCAGCCGCTTCGCGTCTTCGATCTTCGAGGGCGACGTGGTGAACAACACGACATGCGCACCCATCGCGCGCGCCAGCTTCACGCCCATATGACCCAAGCCGCCAAGGCCGACAATACCGACCTTCTTGCCGGGACCGGCGCCCCACGTGCGCAGCGGCGAATACGTGGTGATGCCCGCGCACAGCAACGGCGCCACGCCGGCAGGGTCGAGATTGTCCGGCACGCTCAAGGTGAACGCTTCGTCCACGACGAGTTGCGTGGAATAGCCGCCGTAAGTGATCTGACCGTCGACCCGGTCGACTCCGTTATACGTGCCGACAAAACCGTTCTCGCAATACTGCTCGAGACCTTCCTCGCAACTCGCACACGTGCGGCACGAATCGACCAGACAGCCGACGCCGACCAGATCGCCCACCTTGTGCTTCGTCACGTCCGCACCGACCGCGGTCACGCGGCCGACGATTTCATGGCCCGGCACCACCGGAAATACGGTGTTTTTCCATTCATTGCGCGCCTGATGCAAATCGGAATGGCACACGCCGCAAAACAGCACTTCCATCTGCACATCAAGGGGGCGAAGTTCGCGGCGCTGGATTTCGAACGGGGCGAGCGGCGCGGTAGCGTCGGTCGCTGCATAGGCATAAGTCGTGCTCATGGGTAGCTCCAGCAAAGAGGGTGAAGTCGCAAGGCGCCGGCCATGGGCGACGCATGTCGCCGATGAGGCCAACCTCGTCATGAACCGGGATCACGGCGCGGGCGGTGACTGGCAAATTCGTCAAACAGGCAATGGCCAATCGAGCCCGGCGCAGCGCGGAAATAGATGATCCGGCAGGGTTCCCATGATAGGAGCGGGCGGGGAGCCCGGGAATACCTGAATGTCTTGAAGGTTTGCCTAAAACTCCTGGCGAGCAGCGCGATAGGTCGTTTGGTGCTAAATTTCAAGCATTATTCTCTTGCACGTCACTATACCGTCATGTCAACCCGTTCCGCTGAACCCGTCCCGCTCGATCCCGCCCAGCGGCGTGTGGTCGAATTATTCGACGTGCTCGCGCCCAATCCGGGCTTCACGCGCACGAGTCTCGAAGGCGTCAATCTGATGCGCGCGAATAGTCCCATGCCGCGCATGCCTGTCATGTACGAGCCGAGCATCGTGATCGTCTGCCAGGGACGCAAGCGCGGCTTTCTCGGCGATCAGGTGTTTCAGTACGACGCGCAGCAGTATCTGGTGCTCTCGGTGCCGTTGCCATTCGAATGCGAGACCGAGGCGAGCCCGGATGAGCCTTTTCTCGCCATCTCGGTGCGCGTCGATCTCACCATGGTGGCGGAATTGCTGATGGCGTTGAACGAGACGCAAGGCGCCGCGCAGCACGAACCCGTCGGCATCTATTCGACGCCACTCGACCCGGCGCTGTGCAACGCGGTGCAGCGTCTGATGGACGCGCTGGCTTCGCCGCTCGACGCACGCATTCTCGCGCCCGGCGTGGTGCGGGAGATCTGTTATCGCGTGCTGACCGGCGAGCAGGGCGACGCGATTCGCGCGGCACTCACGCATCAGAATCATTTCGGCCGCATTGCCAAAGCATTGCGGCGGATTCATGCCGATTACCACGGCGTTCTCGATGTCGATACGCTCGCGTCCGAAGCCGGCATGAGCCTCGCCGTGTTTCACGCGCAGTTCAAAGCCGTCACCGCCACTTCGCCGATGCAATACGTGAAGACCACACGTTTGCATCATGCGCGTTTGCTGATGGTGCAGGATGGTTTGAATGCGGGCGCGGCCGCGGCGCGCGTCGGTTATGAAAGCGCGTCGCAATTCAGCCGTGAGTTCAAGCGCCTTTTCGGCCTCAGTCCAGTGGACGAAGTGAAGCGCATGCGCACCTTGTACGATTCGCCGGCACCACGCGTGGTCAAACCGGTGGCGCGCTACGTCACCGCCGTGTGAGCGGGCAAACGGGCCGCATTACAAACCGCTGAACCAGTTGTAGCCCTGATCTTCCCAATAGCCGCCAGGGTTCGTGTTCGTCACGAAGATCGCCGCGATGTGCTTGGGATTCTTGAAGCCAAGTTTGGTCGGCACGCGCAGCTTCAGTGGATAACCGTATTTGGCCGGCAGCGGCTCATTGCGGAAATCGAGCGTGAGTTGCGTCTGCGGATGCAGGGCCGTCGCCATGTCGAGACTGGAGTAATAGCGGTCCGCGCATTTGAAGCCGACATAGCGAGCGCTCAGATCCGCGCCGATGCGCTCCAGAAACGTGCGAAACGGCACGCCGCGCCATTGTCCGATCGCGCTCCATCCTTCAATGCAGATGTGGCGTGTGATCTGCGAGACCTGCGGCAACGCGCGCAGCTGATCGAGATTCCAGCTGCGCTTGTCCGACACGAGCCCTGAGACTTCGAGCTGATAAGTTGAACCGTCGATGTCCGGCGCGTCGAACTCCGGATAGAACGCGTTGAACGGAAACGGATCGGTGATTTCACGCGCGGAGTAGGTAGGTGCCAGCTTGTTGCGGTCGAACAGCCAGCCCTGCACGCGATCGTTCCAGCGCGACATGGCCCAGAGCACCTTGTCGACCGAATCGCCATCCTGCATGTTGCAGCCGGAAAGCATCGCCAGCGCGCCGATGGAAAGCGACGAGCGCAGAAACAGGCGCCGCTGCAGCCGCTCGATTTGCGGCTGATGATCGGCAAGGACGATGCGGGCTCGGCGTTCGTCGCCGTTGCGTTCGGATGCGCTCATGCCTGGGTTCCTCCATGCGCTGCGTGCCGTGCGCGACCGGTCAGCATTGGCAGCAGCGTGCGCGGCACGAGCAGCACCAGCGCCAGATGCACCACCACGAAACCGACCACACCCGCCATTGCGATGAAATGCACGCGCCGTGCGAAATCGAAGCCGCCGAATAAGGCTGTAAGCCACGAAAATTGCACCGGCTTCCAGATGGACAGCCCCGACGCGACCAGCAACACGCCAAGCGCCAGTACGATGAGATACAGCGCGCGCTGCACCGCGTTATATCTGCCGGTATCGTGCGGCAACTTGAATTGCAGGGCGAGGCTTGCGTCATGTATTACGTCGCGGGGATGAACCGGCAACAGCTTGCGCCGGAAATGCCCACCGCCGAGGCCATACGCGAAATACAGCAGGCCGTTCGCGCAGAGCAGCCACATCGCCGCGAAGTGCCAGGCGATCGAGCCGCCCAGCCATCCGCCGACGGTCGCCCACGCCGGAAATCTGAATGGGAAGAAGGGCGACGCGTTATAGATGGCCCAGCCGCTCATCACCATGCAGACCATCGCGAACGCGTTGATCCAGTGTGTGATACGGACGACGAGCGGGTGGAGGAGCAGGCGCATTTGCGGTTCGGGCATGGAAAGGATCGCGAGGCGAACGGGAGCTGGAAAGCCGCGCCATTTAAAAAAGCGCGGCTGCTCGAACAAACCGGAAAACGGCAATGTCGTGTTACATCGGCGGCGTTACGCCGTGCTCGCCCGCGGAGATGAAGTTGGCCGCCATCGAGCCGTCGGCTTCCTTGTGTGCGAACAGCACGACCTTCGCGCCCGGCACGAGCAGCGAGCGGTCACCCGGTTCCAGCGCGACGATAGGGACGTCTTGCGGAATCACGATCTTCTTTTCGCCGTCCTTGTACTTCACGGTGATCGTGCGGCCGTTGCTGACCACGAGCGAACCGACCGTACCGTTGGTCATCGAACTGTTGCCGCCGAGATCCCACGGACGGTGCCCTTCGCCGGCACCGCGCATGCTCGCGGGGAACACGTGGACTTCGAGTGCTTTCAGCGTGCCGTCCGCTTGCGGGATCGCGGCGGTGCCCACGTAGCTGTCCGGCTTGATGTCGTTCACGTCGGCGAGCACGACGCCGCGAATCGGCGTGTCCTTGGCGAGCTTCACGTCGACGTCCTTGCCGTCGCGCGTGTGGACCTTGAGCAGGTCGCCCGACAACGATGTTACCGTGCCGCGCACGCCGGTCGGCATGGCGTTCTGGGCGTATGCGGCCGGACCGGCGGTGAGGAACGCAGCGGCGGCGAGCGCCGGGGCGACGAAGGTGCGCAACGCACGCGCGGAAACCATCTTCATGAATCTGCTCCAGGTGGTGAACGATGGGGGCAGATTAGACTCGGGACCGGCTCCGGCGAGTGACAGATGGATGACAAAAACGTCATGAATGGCGCGCAACGGCCACGTAAAATGACCGGCATATCCACGTCCCGCATGTCAGCGAGCCTTCGAGCGAGCCTCCGGGCCGAAGCCCGAATTGGAGCACTGAGCACCATGAGCATCCTCGTCATAGAAGACGATCCGAAAACCGGCGACTACCTGAAGAAGGGCTTGCGCGAGAGCGGCTATGCGGTCGATCTCGCCCGCACCGGCACGGACGGCCTGCACATGGCGCTCGAAAATCCTTACGACCTCGTGGTGCTCGACGTGATGCTGCCTGGTATCGACGGCTGGGAAATCATGCGCGCGCTGCGGGCACGGCGCGATCTGCCGGTGATTTTCCTCACCGCGCGCGACCATGTCAGCGACCGTATTCGCGGTCTCGAACTCGGCGCGGACGATTACCTCGTCAAGCCGTTTTCGTTTACCGAACTGGTGCTGCGAATCCGCACGCTGCTGCGCCGTGGCGTGATCCGCGAGAGCGACGTGTTCGAGATCGCCGACCTGAAGCTCGACGTGCTGCGTCGCAAGGTGACGCGCGAAGGCGTCGAGATCCCGCTCACCAACAAGGAGTTCATGCTTTTGCATCTGCTCGTGCGCCGTCAGGGCGAAGCGCTGTCGCGCACGCAGATCGCGTCCGAAGTGTGGGACATGAACTTCGACAGCGACACCAACGTGGTCGACGTGGCCATCAAACGGCTGCGCGCCAAGGTCGATCATCCGTTCGAAAAGAAGCTGATTCATACGGTGCGCAGCATCGGCTACACCTTCGGCGACGGCTCATGAAATTCTGGACCGGGCGCTCGCTCACGGCTCGCACCACCGTGCTGTTCGCGTCGATTGCCTGCGTGGTGATCGGCACTTTGGGCGCGTATTTCTACCGCTCCGCGGAGCTGTCGTTGCAGCGCCGCGCCGACGTGGTGCTGACCGGGCGCGTCGAGCATTTCAGCCGGATTGTGCGCGATCTCTACTCGGTCGGCGAACTGAAGGACCGGCCGTTGCTGTTCGAGACCATGCTCGGCGCGGAACAGGACGTGCTGCTGTTTCGCCGTCCGGGCGAGGCGCCGTTTATCGACGTGAACCCGGGTGGCGTGGCGGTGCCCGCGTTGCAGGCCGGCGAGGAGGGCCGTCTGCCGACCTTTGCCGACATTCGCCAGACCCGGCTCGCCGACGGAGTGCCGGTGCATTGGGCGATCGCCACCGCCCGAGCGCGCGAAGACGGCACCGAGGTCGAAGTGATCGCCGGTCACCCGATGACGCAGGAAGTGCGCATGCTGGCCGCTTATCGCAACCGCATCCTGCTGGCCACGCTGATCGGCATGCTGGCCGCGACGCTGCTCGCCTATTGCGTGCTGCGCCGAGCGTTGCGCCCGGTGCGCGAGATTGCCACGCGGGCCGCGCAGATCAGCCCCGCGAGCCTGTCCGTGCGGCTCGACAGCGAGGCGGCGCCGCTCGAATTGCGCCAGCTCACGCACGCGTTCAACGCCATGCTCGACCGTCTCGCCGACGGTTATCAACATCTGTCGCAGTTTTCCGCCGACCTGGCGCACGAAATCCGCACCCCGGTTGGCGCGTTGATCGGGCAGACCCAGGTTACGCTCGCGAGGACACGCGAGCCCGAAGAGTATCAGCAGGTGCTTGAATCGAATCTGGAGGAGCTGAGTCGCCTCAGTCACATCGCGGAAAACATTCTGTTTCTTGCGCATGCGGACCATGCGGCGCTCTCAGTCGAACGTGAGCCGATCGACCTGCGCGAGGAACTCGTCAGGATCGCAGACTATTTCGAAGGTCCCGCCGACGAACGCGGCATGCGCTTCGTGGTCGAGGCAGACGGTATGGCATGGGTGAATCCCATGCTGTGCCGGCGTGCGATCAATAACCTGGTCGTCAATGCGGTGCGTTACGGCGCGAGCGATACGGTGGTGCGTTTGCGCGGCTCGCAGGACGAAGAGGGCGCCACGGTGGTGGTCGAAAACGACGGCGCGCCCATTCCCGAAGAGCAACTGGGGCGTTTGTTCGACCGCTTTTATCGCGCGGATGCGGCGCGCAGCGCGTTCACCGAATCGAGTGGTCTGGGCCTCGCGATCGTCAAGGCGATCATGCATCTGCACAGCGGCACCGCGTGCGTGGTGTGTCCGGCGCCGGGCGTGGTGCGTTTCGAATTGCGCTTTCCGGGCGTTTGAGCGCCGGCGTTCGCGGGCGGCGCTGTTCGCTCAGACCTTCTTCAGATAAGCGGCCTTCAGCATGAAGTTGCCGGCGTCCATCTTGCAGTCCACTTCATGATCGCCGCCCACGAGGCGAATGCTCTTCACCTTGGTGCCCATTTTCAGCGTGATCGACGAGCCTTTTACTTTCAGGTCCTTGATCAGCACGACCGCATCGCCATCGGCGAGTGGATTGCCGTTGGCATCCTTGACGACGCGTTGGTCGGCGTCGTCGGCGGATGCGGCGGCGTGGATCGGCCATTCATGCGCGCAATCCGGGCAGACGTAATTGTCGCCGTCGGGGTAAGTGTTTTCCATTGCGCATTGCGGGCAGGCGGGAATCGTCGACATGGTTGTGTTTCCGGACCGCGGCGGGCCGCGGATAACTTCAGGGTCCGCGAGTATAGCGGACGCGTGCCGGGGCGCCGGTGTGCGGCACGCGCAATGCTGCGCTAGCGCAAACCGGCACGTTTAAATACCCGCCTGAAGGGCGCGTGGCGGCGCCAAAGGAGCGGCGGACTATACTTTCCGATAGCGTGGCGATCCCGCGTGTGCCGCCACGCTAGCAATGCATTTGTAATGCACGCCTATTGCCCGAATCTCACAGCAGGAGTTCTGTCATGGTCAAACTCGCCCTGTACGTTCGTCTTGAAGCCAGGCCAGGCAAGGAAAAAGAGGTCGAAGCGTTCCTGCTCGGCGGCCTGCCGCTCGTCGAGGAGGAGCCGGGCACCATTGCGTGGTTCGCCTTGAAGCTGGGGCCGTCCACATTCGGTATTTTCGATGCCTTCGCGGATGAAGGCGGCCGTGACGCGCACCTGCACGGCAAAGTGGCCGCCGCGTTGATGGCGAAGGCGGGCGAACTGTTCGCCTCGCCACCCAGTATCGAGAAGGTCGACGTGCTGGCGGCCAAACTGCCGGGCTAAACGAGCGGCGGGCCGCGCGTCTGTTTGTCAGCGGCCCGCCGCGTCGCCGGCGCCGGCGGCCGGCTGGTTCGCATAGGTTGCGCGCTTGTCCTCATACATCAGCAGATCGGCGCGCTGCACGCCCGCTTCGAGCCGGTCGCCCCGTTGGCAGGTGGCCGCGCCCATCGAGAAGCTCAGCGGCGAGCCGGGATAGAACTGATTGTTCATCTCGACCAGTTGCCTGATTGCATCGACCATTGCGACGCCGCCGCGCTCGTCGGTGTCGGGCATGAGGATCGCGAACTCGTCTCCGCCAATGCGCGCCGCATGAAACGGCGTCTCGGTCGCTTTGGCGAGCACCTCGCCGGCGCGCCGCAGCAACGCGTCGCCTGCCGCGTGGCCGAGTTGATCGTTCACGCGTTTCAAACCGTTCAGGTCGGCCATGATGATCGTGACGGGCCACGGACCCTTGCGTTCGAGCCGATTCAGTTCGTCCACGTAGAAAGAGCGGTTGCGCAGTTTGGTCAGCACGTCGTGCTTGCCGAGGAACTCCAGATAGGCTTCGGCTTTCTTGCGCGCCGTGATGTCCGTGAGCGCCACCAGCACAAGATCCCAGTTCTTTTCATGGCCGGGCAGCACGGAGAATTGCAGGTGCACGTGCACCTCGCTGCCATCGAGCGAATAGTTGAGCACCTCGCGCTGCTGGAACAGCTTGCCGTCCCACAGATCGATCAACTGCTCACGGAAATGCGGGCGCATGTCGTCGCGGAACACATCAGGCAGATGCGCCAGCAGCGTTTTCTTGTCTTTGGCCGCGAACATGTCGAGCGTGTGCTGGTTCACGTCGAGCACGTGGATTTCCTGCATGCAGCGCTCGACGAACTCGGGATGCACGTCGGTAAACACGCGGAAATCGTTGATGCCGGCCGCGCGCGCTTCGTCGAGCAGACGTTTGACCGCGCTGAAATCCTCCACCCAGAGCGATACCGGCGAATACTCGAACAGACCGCGCACATACTGCTCGGCAAGCGTCACGCGATGCCGCGCGCCTTCCAGTTCGGTGATGTCCTCGACCGACACCAGCACCCGGTCCCAGTGCGCCTCGTGGCCGGGCAGCACGGCGCCTTTGAGCAGCACGTCGAGGCGCCGTCCGCCGAGCGTGTAGTTGACCGTCTGGCTGGTGAACTGCGATTGCCCGGCCCACAGCTGGCATAGCTCTTCCAGATGGGTCTTGAGCATGTCGTCGCGGAACACCGAGGCGAGATTGCCGTTGAGCGCGTCGAAATCGGCAGCCTCGAATTGGGTCAACGTTTTCTGATTGACCTTGATGACGCGGATGCTATGCGCGCATTGCGCGACGCAGCCCGGATTGGCGGCGAAATGCGCGCGCAGATCGGTCACACCGTCTGCCCGCCATGCGTCGAACAATGCGCGCACGCCGCTGAAGTCTTCGAGCCACAGCGAGACGGGCGCGAGTTCGAACATCTCGGAATCGTCGTTGGCGGGCGCGGGGCCACGCGGCAGGATGTCCAGCATGGAGTTCTCGGAATCGGAAGTGCCGCTATTTTAAAGCCGGTTGGGCGGTTGCTGAAAAGAAAGACCGGTTACGCATCATTTTCGCCTCCGCCATTCAACAAGATAACGGCCGTATTCCAATTGACTTGAGGCGCGCCGGGGCGGCCCGGTCGCTCGCCTGCATGCCTTGGCGAGCCTTGCTACACTGGCTCGAAATCTATTCCGTCCATCCACGTTGCCGACGAAAGCGCCGACATGAAGCCATCCCTTCTGGTTCTGATCCATTTGAACGATGCAAGCCGCGCGAGTATCGAAGCGGCGTTCCACGTCATCTACGCACCCAACGCCGCCCAGCGAGCCGCCGCCATCGACGCGCACGGCGAGACGATTCGCGCCGTGCTGACCAACGGCACGACCGGACTCACCGCCGCGGAAATCGACCGCATGCCGCTGTTGCAACTCGTCAGCGCGCTGGGTGCGGGCTATGAAAACCTTGCCGTCGACCACGCCCGCTCACGCGGGATCGTTCTCGTCAACGGCGCGGGGACCAACGATCATTGCGTGGCCGATCATGCGTTCGCCTTGCTGCTCGCGGTCGTGCGCGATGTGCCGCAGCTCGATCAGGCCACGCGCAAGGGCGTCTGGCGCGACAACCTGCCGATGCGCCCGAACGTCTCCGGCAAGCGCCTCGGCATTGTCGGGCTCGGCAACATCGGCGAGAAGGTCGCGCGGCGCGGCGCGGGCTTCGAGATGGAGCTCGGGTATCACAACCGTAAGCCGCGTGAAGGCTCGCCGCATCGGTACTTCGACAGTGTGGAAGACCTCGCGCGCTGGAGCGACTTTTTGATCGTCGCAACGCCGGGTGGTGCGGGCACGCGTCATCTGATCGGCGCGGCGGTGTTCGAGGCGCTCGGGCCGCACGGCTTCGTGGTCAACGTCGCGCGCGGCAGCGTGCTCGACACGGCGGCGCTCGCTCACGCGCTCACGGCGGGGACGATTGCCGGTGCGGCGCTCGACGTCTACGAGGGCGAGCCGGATCCGCCGCAAGCTTTGCTGATGCTGTAGAACGTCGTGTTGACGCCGCACGTGGGCGGCCGCTCGCCGGAAGCAATCACGGCCTCGGTCGACAACTTTCTGAGCAACGCCACGCGGCATTTCGCGGGCGAGGCGGTGTTGACGCCAATCTGACGACCCGCGCTCGCGCATTCATCGCGGGGTCGCCATGTAGTGCCAGTCCGCTGACGAGCGGCAACGCGCCCGCCCGGTTTGCACGCCGGCGCGGCCGCCTTTTCGCGCTCGGTGCGGACCGGCGCATCACTGAAAGGCAAACCAAAACTATCGGCGTGGCGGATACTTTCCGTCGAAAATGGCGATTTCCCTTGTGAGGTCGCCGCGCATAGGATGGGCGGTATCGCATCACCACTGCTTCGGCCCGCCCGAAGCCGCGACGGAGATCCCGCATGGAACACCACGCCCGCACGCAGAACGAACGTCTCGATGTCAAGACAACCACCTGCTACATGTGCGCCTGCCGCTGCGGCATTCGAGTGCATCTGCGTGAAGGCGAGGTGCGCTACATCGACGGCAATCCGGAGCATCCGCTCAACCAGGGCGTGATCTGCGCGAAGGGCGCCTCGGGCATCATGAAGCAGTACTCGCCCGCGCGCCTCACGCGACCTTTGATGCGCAAGCCCGGCGCGGAGCGGGGCAGTGCGCAGTTCGAGCCGGTGTCGTGGGAGCAGGCTTTCGAGGTGCTCGAAAAGCGCCTGGGCGCGATTCGCGCCACGGACCCGAAGAAATTCGCGCTCTTCACCGGGCGAGACCAGATGCAGGCGCTGACCGGACTCTTCGCCAAACAGTTCGGTACGCCTAATTATGCGGCGCACGGCGGCTTCTGCTCGGCCAACATGGCGGCCGGCATGATCTATACGATCGGCGGCTCGTTCTGGGAATTCGGCGGCCCGGATCTCGACAGCGCCAAACTCTTCTTCATGATCGGCACGGCGGAAGATCATCATTCGAATCCGCTGAAGGTCGCGATTTCGAAGTTCAAGCGCGCGGGCGGCCGCTTCATTGCGATCAATCCGATCCGCACTGGCTACGCGGCGATCGCCGACGAATGGGTGCCGATCAAACCCGGCACAGACGGAGCGCTGTTCATGGCGTTTCTGCACGAACTGATTGCCGCCGACGCATGGGATCACGAGTTCGTGCGCCGCTATACCAACGCAGCGGAACTCGTCGATCTCGACGAAGCCAGCGAAAACTTCGGCCTGTTCGTGCGCGATCCTGAGCGGCCGGTCGGCAATCCACTGTTTCCGCAGAATCATTTGTGGTGGGATGCGGATGCCGCGCGCGCCGTGCCGCATCACACGGCGGGTGTCATGCCGGCGCTCGACGGCCGCTATACGCTCGACGACGGCACGCCGGTCACGCCGTCGTTCGCGTTGCTGCGCGAACGGGTGGCCGATTGCACGCCCGAGTGGGCCGCCGCCATTACCGGCATTTCGGCGGAGACGATTCGACGCCTTGCCGGTGAAATGATCCAGACTTGCCGCGATCACCGCATTACGTTGCCGATCCGCTGGACCGACGCATGGGGCGAGACGCACGAAACGGTCACCGGCAACCCGGTGGCCTTTCACGCGATGCGCGGCCTCGCGGCGCACTCCAACGGCTTCCAGTCGATCCGCGCGCTGGCCGTGCTGATGTCGCTGCTCGGCACGATCGACCGGCCCGGCGGTTTCCGTCACAAGTCACCGTTTCCGCGTGCCGTGCCGCCGTCGGCGAAACCGCCGAACAGCCCCGACGCCGTCAAGCCGAATACGCCGCTCGCCACCGGTCCGCTCGGCTGGCCCGCCGCGCCCGAGGACCTGTTCATCGACGACCAGGGCGGCCCGGTGCGCATCGACAAGGCCTTCTCGTGGGAATATCCGCTGGCCGTGCATGGCTTGATGCACAGCGTGATTACCAATGCATGGCGCGGCGACCCGTACCCGATCGATACGCTGATGATTTTCATGGCCAACATGGCGTGGAATTCGTCGATGAACACGATGAAAGTGCGTGAGATGCTCGTCGACAAGCACGACGACGGCGAGTACAAGATTCCGTTTCTGGTGGTGTGCGACGCGTTCCAGTCGGAGATGACGGCCTTCGCCGATCTTATTCTGCCTGACACGACCTATCTGGAACGGCACGACGCGATGTCGATGCTCGACCGGCCGATCTCCGAGTTCGACGGTCCGGTGGATTCGGTGCGCGTGCCGGTCGTGCCGCCCACCGGCGAATGCAAGCCATTCCAGGAAGTGCTGATCGAACTCGCGTCGCGCCTGAAGTTTCCGGCTTTCACGACTGCAGAAGGCGCGCGGCGCTTTCGGGACTATCCCGACTTCGTTATCAACTTCACGACTTCACCAAATTCCGGCGTGGGCTTTCTGAGTGGCTGGCGCGGTACGGACGGCGACAAGGCGTTGGTCGGCGAGCCCAATCCGCGGCAATGGGAGGAGTACGCGAAGAACAACTGTGTGTTCCATTACCCGCTGCCCGAGACGCTGCAATACATGCGCAACTGCAACGGACCGTATCTCGAATGGGCGGTCAAAAACGGTTTTCGCAAGTTCGGCGAGCCGATCCTGATCCAGCTTTACTCCGACGTAATGCAAAAGTTCAGGCTCGCCGCGCAGGGCCGCACGAGCGGCAGGCAGCCGCCAGACCACTTACGCGCGCGCGTTGAAAAGTATTTCGATCCGCTGCCGTTCTGGTACGCGCCGCTCGAAAGCGGGGCTACGGACCTCGCGCGTTTTCCGCTTGCCGCCGTGACGCAGCGGCCAATGGCGATGTACCACTCATGGGACTCTCAGAACGCGTGGCTGCGGCAGATTCATGGCGAGAACTATCTCTACATGAATCCGTTGATGGCGGCTGAAAACGGCATCGCCGACGGCAGCTGGATCTACGCCGAATCGCAATGGGGTCGCGTGCGCTGCATGGCGCGCTTCAGCGAGACCGTCGAGCCCGGCACGGTATGGACATGGAACGCAATCGGCAAGGCATCGGGCGCATGGAGCCTCGGTCCGGGCGCGAACGAATCACAACGCGGTTTCCTGCTCAATCACCTGATCACCGACGAGTTGCCAGGCCGAGACGACGACGTGGCGCGACGCATGTCGAACTCCGATCCCGTGACGGGCCAGGCCGCATGGTACGACGTGCGCGTGCGCATCTATCCGGCGGAAGCCGACGCGCGTCACACACTGCCGCAGTTCGCGGCGATGCCCGCGGTGCCGGGTGAGAACGGCGTGATCTCACGCATCGTGCAAACCTATTTCGCGGGACGCGGGGAGTTCGCTGCGCGGCTGCGTGGCGCGTCGGGGCGCAAATAGCATAGTCAGCCGCAAGGAGCCTTTGATGACACAGATGGCATTGGTGATCGACCTGAACGTGTGCGTGGGGTGCCATGCTTGCGTGACGAGTTGCAAGGAGTGGAATACCTCGGGTGAGTCGGGCAGCCTCGCCGACCTCAATCCGTACGACGCCGATCCCTCCGGCACTTTCTTCAACCGGGTGCAGAGCTTCGAAGCCGGCAGCTTTCCCAACGCCGAGACGATCCACTTTCCGAAGTCCTGTCTGCACTGCGAGGACCCGCCGTGCGTGCCGGTCTGTCCGACCGGCGCGAGCTATAAGCGCAAGGAAGACGGGCTCGTGCTGGTGGATTTCGACCGCTGTATCGGCTGCAAATATTGCGCGTGGGCGTGCCCGTACGGCGCGCGCGAACTCGACGAAAGCCGCAAGGAGATGACGAAGTGCACGCTGTGCGTCGATCGGATCCACGATGGGAATCTGTCCGAACGTGACCGCCAGCCGGCGTGCGTGCTCGCATGCCCGACCTCCGCGCGGCTGTTCGGCGATATTCACGACCCGGACTCGGTGGTGTCGAAAGCCATCGAGGAGCGCGGCGGCTATCAGTTGATGCCTGAGTGGAACACGCGGCCGGCAAACCATTATTTGCCGCGCGTGCCGACGCAGGCCGCGGGTTGTGGCAGCGATTCGTGCTCGTGCAAATCGTCCGGCTCGATGTCGGAGCCGGTCCAATCGCCGGAATCGCTCGACGCGCAAATCGAGCGCGGTGAGTTGCATCTTGCGTCGATGGCGACGCGCATCTGAAACACCGATAGGACCTCACGATGAACCCCGCATTCTCCGTGGTTTTCCTCACCACCTTGAGCGGCGCGGCGCAGGGCTTGCTGATTGCGCTCGTCGGCGTGGAAACGGCCGCGCATCTCGGCCTGCTCGCGTCGCCCACCGATCCGTTCTATATCACCGGCGCGGCCGTGTCGGTGATATTGGGCGCACTCGGCCTGCTCGCATCGTTCTTTCATCTTGGCCATCCGGAACGTGCATGGCGCGCGATCGCCATGTGGCGAACCTCGTGGCTGTCGCGCGAATGTCTGTGCCTACCGGCGTTTCTCGCTTGCGCCTTTTTCTACGGCGTCGCCCATGCGTTTGCATCACCATGGGCGCTGGCGACAGGCTGGCTCGGTGTGCTGGCGAGCGCGGTGCTGTTCGTCTGCACGGCGATGATCTACGCGTGTTTGCGCTTTCTGCAGGAATGGGCCACGCCGCTCACGCTGGTCAACTTCGCGCTGCTCGGTTGCGCTTCGGGCTTCACGCTGGCGACAGCGTTGAGCGCGTGGCTCGCGCCCGCGCTGACCGCGGGGCTCGCCGTGTGCGCGTGCGGGTTGACGCTCGCCGGTTGCGCGAGCCGCTCGGCATCGCTCATGCGCAATGCGCGCTTGCGGCCGAAGTCGACGGTACAGAGCGCCACCGGTATTCACAATCCGAAGCTGGTGCAGGTGTCGCGTGGCTTTACCGCCGGTGCGTTCAATCTGCGCGAGTTCTTTCACGGCAAATCGGCGCGCACCCTGCGCGGTGTCAAATGGGGTTTTCTAGCGACGGCGTTCGTCGCGCCGGTCGTGTTGATGGCGCTCGGCGCGGCCCTGCATTCGATCGGCGCTTCGCTCGGCTTGCTGGCAGCCGCGTGTTTCGTGCAATACGCGGGGCTGGTCGCGGAACGCTGGTTTTTCTTTGCCGAGGCGAAGCATCCGCAGAATCTGTATTACGCGAGGGTTGGTTGAGGTGCGAGTCGGCGCGCTCTTGTGCGCTTACAAAAAATCTAATAAGACCAACCTTCATCTTTCCAGGTGCTAATGTGCTCTGTTCCAAAGATGACTGAGTAATTGGGAATCTTAAGCGATTGTATGGGAGAGACTGAAAATGATAGTCAATGAGCCCATCCTGTCGTACTCAAAGAGCCGCGACTTCACCTTTAGAACACCATCGAACCCTGGTTCGTCGACCACCATGGTTACGTTGTCTCCCACAAGAGGAAGCAGATGTGCCATCTGCGACCCAGTGGTACGGTAAGTACCAAAGCCGCCCGTGTATTCGTACACATACGTTACCTTCTCGTCCATACCTGTTCCGTTTACGTGTATCGAGTCCGATGCTCGTGACTTCCATATAGGAGGCACGAATTGAGCACTTGGATGCACGCGCGCGCAGTGCTGGCTGATGCATCGTCGACCCAATCGAGCGAACTCAAAAGAAGGGTCCAAGAAAAAAAGCCTGCCGCCCGAAGCGCGGCAGGCGAAATCGAGGGGCGGGGTTGCCTTGGAAAAGCGCCCCCTCGAAAGACCAAAGCACAGTCTAGTCGGTCGATGCGGGCAGCGGATGTGCATGGCGGATTGAGTCAAAATGTTGACTGAGGGGGACATGAGAAAGTGTCTTCCGGGCAGGAACGACCTCGCCGTTCGAGTGTGATAGCGGTCACAGAGCCGCGGACGACTCGCCGTTCCCGGTGACGCATTTATGTCGACACGTATGCTTGTCGACCATTCTTCGCTACCGTTCGCTGCAGCGCGTACCCGTCTCGTTCATGAGAGTGTTCCCATGGTATGGAGCGTGGTCATTTCGTCGAGTGGCTGGCAGGGAAGCTGCATCCGTGGCTCGGTAGTTTTGTTATAGGGAGTCCTGCCAATTCAGCGTGATCCGCATTGGCGAGCCACTATGCGCGATTAGCGACGATTGGCACGACAGGATCGTGGGGTGCGCATGCCACGCTGGTTGCGAGCGGCCGCCACGCACGCGGACTTCAAGTGTTCATCCAATGCTTTATGAAATTGAAAGCGTCAAATATAAATATTGCTGTTCTAAATAACCTGATTTATTTTTTGCGTTTTTCTGATTATTTTCATAAGACTATTAAATTCATTGCCTTGGCGTGATCGCCTTATGTGTTGTCTAAAGGATTGATCATATCCGCCAACATCTTGGTCGATTCAGCCAGAAAAATACGTCGCAGACCATCCTTATGTAGGATCAATCCGCATAATTAGTCAGACTCAAAGCAAATCGGAGCGGACAACAATTTCCGGGGAAAATCTGATGGGGTGTTTTTCAGTCGCTGACCGCAACAGCCCAATGGTACGTCACGTTTTGCCAGAGAGCGGCACCGCGAAACGTATCGGTATCGTTTTGTTTGGCGGCTTCGCCCTTCCCGAGGCAGCAGCGATCGCGGAGGTATTCCAGTCGGCGAATGCGCTCACCGAAGGGGAACAGTATGGCAAGACGCGTTACGACGTGAGTTTGTTGTCGGCAACGGGAGGCAGGGTCGCGAGTTCTTCATCGGTGTTCGTTTGGACCGAAAGCATAGGAGCTCAGCGCGAGTCAGAGCGCTTTCACGCCTTGTTTATTGCTGGTGGCGAAGGCGTGATGGATGCGCTGCGCGATGAACAGCTGGTTGCGTGGCTTCGGCGGACGCATGGGCGCGGGGAACTGGTATTCCCGATCGGTGAAGGACGAGCGTTGCTCGACGCCGCTGGTTTCGGACACGCAGCCGGTGTCGGGCGTGACGGCGAACGCGAGGGCGAAATCGCGCAGACTGGCGCTGGTAAAGGCTCTTCGAGCGCTTCCGTCAGCCCGTTTCGAACAGCTATTGCGGTGATCGAGGAAGATTTCGGCGCCGAGATTGCGCATCAGATAGCTGACTGGGTCGCGCCATCCGCGGATACCAGGTTTACGGCGATTGTGCGCAAGAGTGCTTCGATTGGCGTGAGCGAAAAGATCAAGGCATCGGCAAAATGGCTGGAAACGAACGGGCAACGCCATATTTCGATCGACGAGGCAGCGCAGATCGCGGGCATGAGCGAGCGTAATTTTCTCAGGCGCTTCAAGATTGAAATGGGTGTGACACCGTCCGATTACTTGCTGTACGTGCGGCTTGATATGAGTTGTCGCCTGCTTGTCGAAACTGATTTGCCAGTCGACAAGGTGGCGCGCCATTGCGGCATTGGATGCGGCGGCCGGCTAGCGAAACTCTTTCGCAAGCATCTAACGACAACGCCCACGGAGTATCGTATGCGCACGCGGGTTTGATCGCGGAATCGCGCTCATCTTCACGCCGCCTTCATTGATTGACCATGGTGGAAGTAATTCAAATTGTTTGTTTTTGGAAATTCCCGTGGTTTTCGTTATGCCTCCACTTTTCTGGTTAAAGTGACGCGAATCAGATTGCTGACAAAAAGATCAGTGTTCGTTGTGAATAATTTGCGCCGTGATAGTTCGGCGATATTCATTGCCCGCGCACAGCGAGGCTCGGCAAATTGGCTTATGTTAAAGCGATGTGCGAGGGCTTACTAATTGCTGGAGAAAATCGCTGAATTCAAGCTGTATTAACGGTCGAGAGCCAAACGAAAGACCGGCGCGATGGCGAACTGATCGAGAGAAAATACATTGAGCAGGGCCGGTTCGGCCAAAATTCGAATCGCTTGCGCCATGCGCGGCTACGTGACCCATTTCAGCCTTATGCTCCCGCTTCTTTTTTTCGACCCGCGTGAGCGGCAACATCCGCCGAACCGCCGGTCCCGGCTTCACGCGTTGACCTTAGCGCATTTTGCCTCGGCGTATTCCGTTGAACGCGCCTCGCCTTGCGTGCCTATCCGTGGGGTCGGGATCAAGCACGTGCGATTTGGCCATATTAATGACACTCGGAGTCCCTCATGCTAAAAGTTACGAAGGCAGTATTTCCGGTAGCGGGTCTTGGCACACGATTTCTCCCTGCCACGAAGGCGAGCCCAAAGGAGATGCTGCCGATTGTCGATAAACCTCTCATTCAATATGCCGTCGAGGAGGCCATGGCCGCCGGCATCACTGAAATGATTTTCGTGACGGGTCGCAGCAAGCGCGCGATCGAAGACCATTTCGACAAGTCGTATGAGGTGGAGGCGGAACTGGAAGCGCGCGGCAAGGACAAGCTGCTGCAGTTGGTACGCAGCATCAAGCCCAGCCATGTCGATTGTTTTTACGTACGCCAACCGGAGGCTCTCGGCCTCGGGCACGCGGTGCTGTGCGCGGAGAAGCTGGTTGGCGATAGCCCGTTCGCGGTGATTCTCGCGGACGACCTGCTATACGGCAGTCCCCCAGTGTTGACGCAAATGATCGAGGTGTTCGATCACTACCATAGCTCGGTGATTGGCGTTGAGGAAATCCCGGCGCAGGATACCAAGTCCTACGGAATCGTCGATGGCAAGGAATGGGAAAAGTCGATCATCAAGATGTCGGGCATTGTTGAAAAGCCTGAGCCGAGCGTGGCTCCTTCAAACCTCGGGGTTGTGGGCCGATATGTATTGAAGCCGCGCATTTTCAAACATCTGCGCGCAATCAAGCCGGGAGCCGGTGGCGAACTCCAGTTGACAGATGCAATCGAGTCGCTGCTCGCCGATGAGCAGGTGCTGGCATACAAGTATCGCGGCACACGCTTTGACTGCGGCAGCAAAATCGGCTATCTGAAGGCCACAGTGGAATTCGCGATGCGCCATCCTGAGGTCGGTGCCGAGTTTCGTGAGTACCTCGATGAGTATCTGTCTCTGTCGCCGTTGTGAAATCGTCAGCGTGTCCGGACTCGGTGCTCGCTTGCACGGTAAGAATCCGCACGTGGGCGACCGAATCCGACCCGCCAATTGGATCAGCAGAAGCACGGTCATCCGGACAGCCAGCCATCAGTTTTATGCAGAGCGCCTGTGTACGATTTCCCAAACGGCCCATACGTAGCCGTGGGCGGCCAATTATCTTCAGGGGATGGCTGGATGGCAGGTTTCTTTTCCCGTGCTAGTCGCCATGCGGCTCAGCCTCAGGTGTTACATGGCGTTCGCTCGGTGAAACGCATCGGGATAACTCTTTTCAATGGATTCGCGCTGCCGGAGGCCGCCACGGTAGCGGAAATCTTTCAGTCGGCTAATGCATTCTGTACCTCCATGCGCATTGGTGGCCCGCTCTACGATGTTCATTTGCTCTCGGTAGGCGGTGGAAGAATAGCGAGTTCATCGTCGGTGTTCGTCTGGACCGACAGTATCGAATCACGCGGTCGCGCTGACGATTTTCACGCACTCTTCATTGCCGGCGGCGCCGGCGTTCAAAACATGTTAAGCGAGGAGCGTCTCATTGCATGGCTGCGCTGGCTCGACTTGCGAAGCGAAAGGATTTTTCCAATTGCCGAAGGACAGTTGCTTCTGGATGCCGCCGAATTCCCGAGCAAGTCCCGCAAATTCGGCCTTGGCGAAGACGCTCATACGATTGACCAGCGCGGATTGAAAGTGTCGATTCCACACCGATCCAATACTCCGCTGCGTGGAGCACTTACGATAATTGAAGAAGACCTTGGAGCAGAAGTCGCGCGCGAGATCACAGGAGTGGTCAGATTGCGCTTTGAGGCGCAGTTTACTGCCGCGCCAAACAAAAACGTGCTCGGCGTGGTGAGCGAAAAAATTCAGTCTTCGGTGCAGTGGCTGGAGATGAATTGCGGCAGGGCGATCACGATTGAAGAAGCGGCGCAGTTCGTCGCGATGAGCGAGCGCAATTTCCTGCGTCGCTTCAAGATGGAAATGGGCGTGACGCCGTCAGACTATCTTCTCTACGTTCGTATCGATAGGTGTCGCCACCTTCTGTCGGAAACGGATCTGCCTGTCGACAAGATCGCGCGACGTTGCGGTATGGGCAGCGGCGGCCAGCTCTCGAAAGTATTTCGCCGGTATCTTGGCGTGACGCCGACCGAGTACCGCGCGAGCAAGCGCGCTTTCAACCCGGCTTGAGGAGGCCACGCCCAGGTTCGTGAGACCGGCAGTGGGAGAACCAGTAATCGCTCAACGGGAAGGGCGTTCAAGGCGAGAATGACGGCTCTTGTCAGTACACTTCAGCCATGCTGAAGCGAGTACCCACGGAATCGCGCTCCGACGTGATCGGCGCGGTTTTCAGATCCCACTCAATAGCGATATCCGGGTCGTCCCACTGCAGCGTGCGTTCGTGCTCCGCTAAACCGCGTTCGGTAGTCTTGCCGAGAACCTCCGCCACGTCCGACAGCACCAGAAAACCGTGCGCGAAGCCAGGCGGAATCCATAGCTGATGACAGTTGGCAGCCGAAAGTCGCGCGCTGATATGACGGCCGAAGCTGGGCGACCAACGGCGCAGATCGACCGCGACGTTCACGACTTCTCCATTGACGACGCGCACCAGCTTTCCCTGTGGCCGTTGAATCTGATAGTGCAGACCACACAATACGTTGTGGGGGTAAACGGTATGACGTTCCTGCACAAAACGATAGCCACGCGCTACGTGTTCCTCGAATTCCTCCTGATCGAAGCTGTCGAACGAAATGCCGTTTGCATCGTGAACAATGCGTGGCTCGATCAGTTTGACGTCGCGAATTGCCGTGTGCTTGACCTGGATTGCCATTGTGACGAATAGGATGAAGAATTGCGGACACCCTGCATGGCGTTCTGCGGGAGGTGCTGTTCGTTCTGTGCGATAGCGCCGCGTGTGTACTGTCGATCTCGGCAGCGGGCAGCCACTGGACGGCGCCTTCGGTGCGCCGTTATCCATATCGATTGCCTGCGAAACGGATTGGAGGCCAGTTCTGATGAGCCCCCGGAAACCACATCGCGGGAGTACCTATCTGTTAAGCCGTTAATCTTACAAGTGGCCGTTTATCCTTGATCGCCAAAAGTTTGGTGTGATACGCCATTTGCGTATTTCGGCAAGGGGAGCCGATCGGCATCGTGCGATGCCAGGTTGTGTGATCGGCGAAGTCCCGACCCCTCACCCGCGAATTTCGAAGCTCGGCGGAATCCCTCAATGTTTTGGCGGACCCGATCAGATTGTCCATAGGACTATCCGTCGCGTGATAACAAATCCGGCTGGCGTTAGGCATTTACCCGTAGGCGGTGGAGTGGGTCGGCTTCATCCACTGCATACCCGGGGCGCCATGCTCATTTCCAAAAGCACGCGACCAACTGGGCGCGTCCACTTAAGTCACCAATAATGAACCGTCTGCTCGAATTAGATCTTCAGGCGCGTACGGAACTGCTCGCCTATCTGGTTGCGTTACAACTGGTCGCACGCCAGAAAACCGGCCAGTGGTTGAAGCCTGGCCAACTGATCGAATCCACTCGACTGTGGCTGCGCCTGAATGGCCGTCGCGCCGATTGGCTGCAGCGTGTGACGCTGGCATGCCGTACGCAACGGCTGGCCGAGCAACTCGAGCGAACCTCGCCGGAGCGGTTCGACGCACGCAGTCTGGCGCGCATGTTCTTTTGCGGCGTGAGGCTGGACTGGCGCTCCCAGGTGGTGATCGAAATCTTCGTCGCGTGTGTGGCGAATCTGCCCGGAGAGATCGTCTTTCACAGGCAGGGCGGTTGAAGGTAATGCGAACCCTCGCAACAGAGTAACTCGGTGCACGCCGCATGTGTGACCTAGCTAATTCCACTGACTCGACATGTCCTGGTCAAATTACGCCGACACTCGTTCTTGTACTGAACTTCTAACCTATCTCGTCTTGTCTCAATTGTTGAGGCATCATCTAACCGGAAAATGGCTGCTCGCCGAGCACGCAGCCGAATTCACACATTTGTGGATGTATGTGAATGGCCCGCTTGATCTGCTGGCGCGCGTATCGTTGGCCGGCCGTTCGGAAGCACTCGCAGCGAAAATGTTGCGTGAATCGAAGCAGTTGTTCGACGCCAAGGCCCTTGCGGAGGCATTCGTCGGTTCAGGGCATCTCGACTATCGGTCTCCCGTGGTAGTCGCCGTTCACCAAGCCTGCAGGCTGCAGGTCACGTCAGCATACAAATGCACCGAACACCAGTTTTGGTGCGACGCGGATTAGGGAATCGGCTATTGCAAGGAATGCGCTAGATCAACGCGAGAAGCGCTGCTGCGGTTCTATCAAATGCATTGACCGTCGCGTCGCTATTGGCAAGCGCGGTCATGTTTTTCCGATTTGCTTCCAGAGACGAAATGAAAGCGCCGGTGAGAATCGCGCGTTGCTCGGCGGGTAAAACATCGAGAAGCGAGCTCTGGAAGCTGAGCAGAGCGAGGATCTGGCCGTGCAGGGAGTCGATAGTCGGTTCTAACATGTGAATCTCTATGCGGTGAAAAGGCGGCGAGCTGGCCGCTGTTGAGATGATGACGCGGTCATGAGCGCGTAGCCAAATCCTTGTGCCACGGTGGGGCAGGACGAGGCGTCCTCTCATACGGGCCTGCTGGCTACCGTACTGTACACACCACTGCGGAGAGCTATGTTCCCTTTGGCGGATTGAGCCACATCTTTGACGGATGCGTTTAGGAAACGGATGTCGGCTCGGCGTTCGTGCGACGAAGGATGATCGTGTTATGCGCAGTGAGCGCGAAGCATATCTGGACTATGAATGAATAAGACGGATACGGCCAAATGTTTGTCATGAAACGGGACGCGCCGGCCGCTAGTCTTCAAGAACCTCAATCGCTGGTTCTAAGTTGGTGAAATATATGGTAATTGTCCTTTCGATTCTCGCAAATCTCTGCTTCGGTGGGGCGATCGCCTACCTGCTTTTCAGCGTGTTTTCCGCGTTGAAGGTTGGGCGCCGGCACTTCCAGACATTGATATTTCTTGAGTTTCAGCCGCATCGGGCGCGTGGGAACTGGGAAGCATCGCGGGCGAGGCTCATGATCCGCTTGCGGCTATGGGCAATTCTCGGCGTGTTGATTGGAATTGGGTCTCTGACCGCGGCTCTATCGTTCCCTTAAAGGCCGTCGCTGAGAGGTCTTTCTGCGGCCTTCTCTTGTCTGCAGTCGCCAATAGAATTGGCGCCGGACGGCCAGAATGTGGGCCATGACCTGCATGGATAACTCGCTAAAACGCACCGGCCACCGAGGAATCTTGCGATCCATAAGATGGCGCCAGAGGAAATTTTGAAGTGCGGAAAAAGCGATTGCTTCCGGGATTTGCAGCTTCCTCTTGCCAATACATGGATGCATTCGTGAGATCGGGATGGTGCCTGATTCAGGGCATGGCAAGCGAATGGGCTAAAACGCCAACATGTTGGCGTTTTCCGTCAGTCGCTCAAAGTCAGAAGATGGCCTATGTATGATGCACTGCAACTGAGGTCGGGGTACTTGTAGAAAGTGAGCGGTTGGGGCGACACCCGAAATGCGAAAGGGAAATCTCGATTTTCTTGCTGATAACACGACCACTAACAGCGTTATCAGTGAAAGAGAAATGAGCATTGACCGATTGGATTGGGGCAGGTCGTTAGCCGGACGATCGCGAACGGATGCAAAAGCAGGTTCGGCCTTCAAGTTGAACTCGCTCGCGCGATAGGCGGGCGGAAGCCGGAAGTGGCTGGAGACGCCACGAACACCACATCGGTAAGCCCACCGCCGACGCTGTCGTGACGATGGGCAAGTCCCTTTTTTTGGAACCACGAACTACCCCCGTTGCTGGATCACGATGACCAGTACACGAAGGGTATGGCATCGCATTGTTTGATCTGCTGTCTAAATGCTCGCGTAACCGAGTGCTTGAGTGTTGACTGGAATCAGCGGTTGAGTGACAAGAAGTGACTGATGCAAAGAAAAAAATGCTCTGTGAATCTGTTCAAGCCGGAACTACGAATAGGACTGCATATGCTGAACACCTCAACGGATGAAGCTGTTGTGCGCGCTGGTGACAGCAGGTCGGTTCCGACGGAACAGGTGTTCTCCGCGGCGTCCGTCCGGCTTGTTCCGGTGGTGCTCGCAGGTGGCGCCGGTTCACGGCTGTGGCCCATTTCGCGTGAGCAGTATCCGAAGCAGCTAATTGACGTACTCGGTTCGGAATCGCTGCTGCAAGCTACCGTGCAGCGGATGAAGGGCTTCGGCGCGCATGGGCGATTGGTGGGTGCTCCGATTGTTATCTGTGGAGAGGAGCACCGTTTCGTGACGGCGGAACAGTTGCGTGAACGGGGTGTCGAGGCGCGCATCGTGGTGGAACCGGCTCGTCGCGATACTGCACCTGCACTGACGTTGGCGACCACGACTGCGTGCGCGGATGGGGATGATGCGATTGTGCTGGTCATGCCGGCGGACCACGCGATCGTCGACGTCGCTGCTTTCCAGGTGGCAGTCGCTCAAGCCGCAGAGCACGCCGAGCGCGGTGCGATCGTGGCACTGGGCGTGCCGCCCACGCGTGCCGAGACGGGCTTCGGCTATATCAAGCTTGGCGACGAGATTAGTGGCGAGGCGCATCGCATCGAGCGTTTCGTCGAAAAACCCGCAGCGGAGATCGCTGCCCAATACGTGGCGTCGGGTCAGTACTGGTGGAACAGCGGCATCTTTGTTTTGCGCGCGAGTGTATGGCTTGCGACGCTCAAGCGCCTCCAACCGGCAATGTATGACGCGTGTCTTCAAGCGCAGGCGCAGGGTTCCAGCGACGCTTCGTTCTTCAGGCCGGGCGCTGAAGCATTCAAGTCGTGCCCGGCCGACTCGATCGACTACGCGGTGATGGAACACCTCGGGGCGCAACAAGGCATGGCGGAAGGTGTCGTAGTCCCGCTCAGCGCGGGCTGGTCCGACCTCGGTTCGTGGGATGCAGTCTGGGATGCACTGGAGAAAGACGGTGACGGAAATGCTTCCCATGGTCGGGTCGTTTTCGAGGGGGCCACGTCCAGCTTCGCTCGTTCGGAGAAGCGTCTGATCGCATGCGTTGGCGTGAGCAACGTGGTGGTGGTTGAAACGGACGACGCCGTGCTGGTGGTCGACCGTTCCCGTGTTCAGGAAGTGAAGAGCGTGGTCAGCCGGATGCGGGCATTGCAGGCCCCTGAAGCCGAGGTTCATCGCAAGGTTCGACGCCCGTGGGGTTATTACGATTCGGTCGATCATGGCGAGCGCTTCCAGGTCAAGCGGATCCTGGTCAATCCCGGCGGTCGCCTGTCGCTGCAACTGCATCACCACCGCGCGGAGCATTGGATCGTGGTGAGTGGCACTGCTTTGGTCACGCGTGGGGACGAAGAATTTCTGTTGAGCGAGAACCAGTCGACTTTCATTCCATTGGGCGTGACGCATCGACTCGAGAACCCGGGGAAGCTGCCGCTCGAATTGATCGAAGTTCAGTCCGGGCCGTATCTCGGTGAAGACGACATTGTTCGTTTTGATGATACATACGGGCGGGCGTGACGCTTCGGTTACGCACGCTGTCCACCTTCTGGCGGGGAGATCACAACATGCTCGGATTACAGGGGTTATTGGCGCGGCTTGTCGACGTGATTCTGATCGTGGCGGGCGCACTTCTGGCGTCGCACATTCGCTTTGAAGATCTGGTTCAGACTCGGGTGGATGGCGCATTCATTACGTTCTCGGTCGCGCTTGCTCTGGTGTCGTTCCCTGCATTCGGCCTTTATGAATCGTGGCGCGGTCGCTCATTGTGGCGGCTGACGGGGCAGGTCTCGTTGGCCTGGCTGCTGGTCCAGGCGGGTGGGCTCGTTCTGATGTTCTCCGTTCATCGCACGGATATGATCTCGCGGCTCTGGTTCATCTATTGGACCGCGACGAGCGCGGCTGGCTTGATTGGGTCGCGGTTGGTGCTGCATTCGGTGCTGCGTAGCATGCGCCACGCTGGTATGAACTTGCGCAACGTCGCTGTGGTAGGCGGCGGGTCTCATTGCAAGGATGTTGTGAGTAAGGTGCAGGCGATTCCGGCAAGCGGATTTCGCATGTCGGCTCTATTCGAGGTCGGCGCAAGCGAAGTCTTCGCACCCAAGAGCATTCCGGTATTCAAGAACTTCGACGAGTTCTCCGAACACGTTAGAAAAAACGCGATTAAGGAGATCTGGCTGGCTTTGCCGTTGTCGGAAGCCCAGACCATGCTCCGTTTCGTCAACGAATTTCGTGGTGATCTGGTGAACATCCGTTTCATTCCGGATGTGCGCAGCATGGCGTTGTTCGACGCCGGCGTAGTGGATCTGATCGGCTCGCCGGCGATCAGCCTGGTTGCGTCGCCGCTGCCCGCTCGGGCAATGGTACAGAAAGAGATCTTCGACCGGTTGTTCGCGGCGCTGGCGCTACTCGCGCTGACACCCTTGTTGCTGATCATCGCGATCGCGGTGAAGTGCTCGTCGCGCGGTCCGGTCTTCTTTACGCAATACCGGAAGGGTGCTGATGGACAGGTCTTTCGCATCTATAAGTTCCGGTCCATGCGTGCTCATGCTGAGAAAGCGGGCGTCGTCACTCAGGCCACCAAGGGCGATCCGCGCATCACGCGAGTAGGTGCGCTTCTGCGCCGGACTAGTCTCGATGAGCTGCCGCAATTCTTCAACGTGCTGCGCGGCGAAATGTCGGTGGTCGGGCCAAGGCCGCATGCGATCGAACATGACGAGATGTATAAAAAGGTTGTTGACGGCTATATCCATCGCTATCGGATTAAACCTGGTATCACTGGTTGGGCGCAGGTAAATGGGTTCAGGGGGGAGACCGACCGACTGGAGAAAATGCAGAAACGAGTCGAGCATGATCTCTACTACCTGCAGAACTGGTCGTTTGGTTTGGACATGCGGATCGTGATTGCGACGATGGTAAAGGGGCTGGCGAGCAGTAACGCCTATTAACACGTCAGCCACTCGAACGAATTTTATCTACTTCAGTGCGTGGTCTTCGCAGCTGCATGGAAACACAAGCCTGCCGGCGTGTACTGCAGTCCTGGCGAGGTTTCGGTGACGATTCCACGGAAATCCGCTGGTCAATCAGACCGCAACCCGAAAAACGGCTACACCAATTTTCATACGCGATTCGCAGGGAGATCGTGCGAATTTTTTTGCAGTTGACGCTGCCGCCGAATTCGAAATCAATGAAAAAGCATTTGAAGGATTATCTGATGGCATTATTTTGGAAGTGGGTCAGTCGCTGTAAAGAAACTGATTGCCGTCGCGGTTATCAATTGCTGTCCGGACTGGCTGCAAGCGTCATTCTGTCGGCGTGCTCGGTCGCACCCGGAATGCGAATGACAACACCTCCAACGTTGCCGCTGACAAGTGCCGACGCACAGACTCCGCCGGTCAACCTCCAGGTTCCGATAGTCGACATCAATACCGCATTGATCAGGAAGATGCGTGACGAAGTGGGGCAACCCACCGCGGTCGAAAGCAATAAGCTGTTTTCGAACACGTCCGGCTATACGCTCGGAGTCGGTGACGTACTGCAGATTACGGTTTGGGATCATCCTGAACTCGCAGTCGCGCAAGGCATGCAGCAGACCCAGACAAACGTGCAGCGCAGTACCGATCCCGCAGCTGGCTTCATTATTGAAAGAGACGGTACTGTCCGCTTTCCGTACGCAGGGAAGATCGCTGTCCGCGGTCTTCAGGTAGGCGAAGCTCAGGATCGAATTGCCGCGGCGTTGAAGCGCGTTTTCGAGAATCCGCAGGTCACTGTCAGGGTGGCGTCCTACCGTGCAAAAGAGGTCTACGTAGACGGTCAGGTCAGAAGTCCCGGTGTCGTGTCCATAACCGACATCCCGATGACGCTCTACGAGGCGATTACTCGGGCAGGCGGCCTCGCTGATAGCGCTGACCAGAGCCGCCTGATACTGGTGCGCGACGGTGTCTCCTATCAATTGGATCTCGCGAAGATGCTCGCTCGCGGAGAGAACCCTTCGAAAATCGTGCTGCAGAACGGGGACCTGTTGAGAGTGGTTTCGCGAGACGAAAGCGGCGTCTACGTCATGGGCGAAGTGAATAAGCCGTCTACCGCCTATCCGCTGAGAACCGGTGCATTGACGCTTAGTGAAGCGCTGGCTCAGGCGGGAAGTATCAACTCGAATTCAGCCGACGCCGCTCAACTCTACGTGATACGCAGTTCGCAGGGCGCGAATCCCGAAGTCTTCCATCTGGATGCCCGATCGCCCGTTTCAATGATTCTGGCGAACGAATTCCAGTTGCAACCCAAGGACGTGGTGTATGTGGATGGCAGCGGACTTGTCCGATTCAGCCGTGTCCTCAGCCTGCTCCTGCCAGCGATCAACGCGGGTCTAACCGCAGCAATTGTGACGAAATGAGCGTCCATTCCATTCTGATTGTCTGTGAGGGAAATATCTGCCGAAGCCCTATGGCCGAAGCGCTGGCCATCGATCTGTTTCCACGGCTTCATATCAGCTCAGCTGGTTTAAACGCGCTGATTGGGAAAAAGGCCGATCCTTTTGCCAGATCGGTCGTGACGGAGCGAGGGCTCTGTCTGGATACGCACGTGGCCCGGCAACTCGGCTGGTCGATGGTGAAGGCCGCGGACATGATTCTGGTGATGTCCGCAGAGCAGAAGAAGAGGGTCGAAGACACGTACAGATTCGCAACAGGGCGAACCTATCGAGTGGGGCACTTTCAGAAATTCGACGTGGCTGATCCATACCAGAAAAGCAAAGCCGAATTTGAAGAAGCGTTTGCGTCGATCGAAGCCGGCCTGAAGCATTGGTCTTACGTGCTGGAAGAACTGAACGTATAAATATAGGTAACAAATGGCTGCTAATCTACCCGCGTCGCTTGACGCCACGAGTGCCAATGAAGACGTTTCGTTTGCTGATTACCTTTCGCTGATATACGAAGGGCGGTGGCTCATTGCGGGAATCATGGCGTTTGTCGTCGCGCTCAGTGTCATCTACGCTTTCGGCGCGCGCCCCATCTACGAAGCCAATATTCTGATTCAGGTCGAAGATTCCGACCTCTCCGAAAAGAATCTGCTTGGAGATCTTGCTCCCTTATTGGACGCCAAATCGGCAACCACCGCCGAGATCGAACTTCTGCGGTCGCGGCTTGTGGTCGGGTCCGCGGTTTCGAGTCTGAAGCTTTTTATCGAGGCTACGCCCCGGCACTTTCCGATCATTGGCGGATGGGTGAGCAATCGCTACGAGAGCCGGATGTCAGCGACTGGCCCGGCAGAGATCGCGCCCGCATTTCTTGGCCTGAGTCGTTTTGCGTGGGGTGGTGAGAGCATTCAAGTCGATCAATTCGACGTTCCAAGAACGTATTGGAAGAAGAAGTTCACGCTGGTGGCTACCGGTCGTGACTCGTATGTATTGAAGAGCTCAGGCGACGTGGTGCTCGAAGGGAAGCTGAACCGCGTCGCGAAAGGCCGGATCGACGACGGCGAAGTCACGCTGCTCGTATCCAGGCTAACCGCGCGTCCAGGAACCGAGTTCATTATCAAGCGCAGTTCCGAACTTCAGGCGGTGGAAGACCTTCAGGACGATCTCAAGATTGAGGAAAAGGGCAAGCAATCCGGCATCCTCAGTGTTACCTTGAATGGACCCAATCCAAAGAAGACGAAGAGTATATTGGATGCGGTGGCCAGCGAATACGTAACGCAAAACGTCGCGTTGAAATCAGCGGAAGCACAACAAACTATCGAGTTTCTCGATCGTCAACTCCCGCAGTTGAAAAGCCAGCTTGACGACGCGGAAGCCAAGTACAACCGCTTCAGAAATGAGAAGGGAACCGTCAATCTGAGCGAGGAAGCGAAGCTCATATTGCAGCAATCGGTCGATTCGAATACAGCGCTTCTCGAACTGCAGCAAAGACGTCTCGAGTTGAGGCAGCGCTTCACCGAAGAACATCCGAGTGTCGTCGCGCTTGATAAGCAGATTGCGGCTGCAAAAGGTCAGACAGAGTCCCTTGGCGGCAGAATCTCCGGGTTGCCCAACCTGGAGCAGGGCGCATTGCGTCTCATGCGCGACGTCGCTGTGGATACGGACCTGTACACGGGTCTTCTGAATAGCGCGCAGCAGCTTCGTGTCCTGAAGGCAGGCAAAGTCGGTAACGTGCGTGTGGTCGATTTTGCGCAGGATTCGGAAGAACCGATCAAGCCGAAGAAAGCGTTGGTGATCGCAATGGGCGTTGTGTTGGGCGCGATTTTCGGCGTGACAACCGCATTCGTGCGGAAGGCGTTTTTTGGTGGCGTCGAGAGTGGTGACGCGATTGAGCGCGCCACTGGCCTGCCCATCTATGCAACGATTCCGCACAGCGACGAACAACGCGCGCTGGACGATGCCGTTCGTCAGCGCGTAAAAGGCTTTCATATCCTTGCGCACCAGAATCCTGCCGATACGGCAGTCGAAAGTCTGCGCAGCCTGAGAACGGCAATTCAGTTTGCCATGCTTGAGGCTGAGAATAACGTTGCGATGGTCACGAGTCCCAGCCCCAGTGTGGGTAAGTCGTTCATTGTCGCCAACCTCGCGACGATACTTGCCTCTTCCGGTAAAAAGGTGCTGCTAATAGATTGTGATTTGCGGCGAGGCCACGTGCACGATTGCTTCGGTTTGGCACGGGAGCCGGGCGTGAGTGACTTCATATTGGGTGAGATCAGTCTCGAGAAGGTTATTCAGCGGGACGTTCTTCCCGGTCTGGATTTCATTTCGACCGGGACCGTACCGCCGAATCCCTCCGAGCTGCTGACAAACGCGAGATTCTCGGAATTGCTGGAGAAACTGCGCACTTCGTACGACGTAGTGATCGTGGATAGTCCGCCGGTCCTCGCCGTGACCGATGCGGCGATTATCGGCAAACATGCCGGGACAACACTTCTGGCCTTGCGCTATGCGCAGCACCCACTGCACGAGATCGTTGAGTCCGTTCGGCGATTGCAGCACGGTGGCGTTGCACTGAAAGGTGCATTGCTCAATGATCTGCCGCGAACCGCTCTCGGCTACGGGCGCAGGTATGGGCGGTATTACGCGTACGAATATGGGCAGCTAACGAAATGAACGAACGCTTGGCAAACAGGAAGCGTCGTCTCGACGGACAATGTGATCCGTCGATCCCGTTGACGAACGGCCATCACGTGGCAGTGATCCTGGTGAATTATAAAAACGCCAGGGATACATTGCGCTGTATCGAATCGATCGGGCAACTGGACTATGGCTCCTACTCCATCGTCGTTGTGGACAATTGTTCGGGTGACGGCTCCTACGAGAAGTTCCTGGAGCTTGGGCCGTCGGTCAGGGTTATACGCTCGGATTCCAACGACGGCTTCGCTGCCGCATGTAACCTGGCGATGAATGCGTTGCGGGATTCGGCCGTCAGATACTTCTGGTTGCTGAACAACGACACAATCGTTCGCAATGACACGCTTTCAGAGCTGGTCAAGATCGCTCAACAAAGTGATGCCATAGGCGCCGTCGGATCGAGGATCGTCGATCTACACGATGTTGAGAAGACGATCTGTGCCGGCGGAGGCGTAATCAGCCGTATTACCGGTCGATCCATGCACATCGAGAATTTCACGGCCGAGACAAAGTTGGACTACCTGTGTGGGGCAAGTTGTCTGATTCGCCGGGACGCGTACCTGGATATCGGGCCACTCTCGGAGAAGTACTTTCTTTACTGGGAAGACGCCGATTACAGCTTCCGGCTGGCAAAGAGGAACTGGTTGATTTCCTTTGCCGAGAAGTCAATCGTCATGCATGCGGAGTCGAACACGGTTGGTAAGGGGAGTCCTCGATTCGACTACTTCTTTTCTCGCGGTTCGGTCATTTTCCTTAGAAGCCATTTCAGGTATCACTGGGTCATTCCACTGCTTGTCTCCTTGTCGGGCAGGCTCGCTCGCCGTGTTATCAGGGGCAATTACGCAGGGGCCGTGGCAATTGCGACCGGAGTAGCACATGGCCTGTCCGGTCAACTTCGGCGTCCGGGCTGACGAACCGCTATGGCAACCCTTGGAACCTATACGGCACCGCGACGGCCGCTCCCGCTAAGTTTGCTGTTGGCGTTGAGCGCGCTCTTTGCCGCGCTCGGTGCTCAGATCTTTCCCGTTTTCGGAATCATCTGTTTGGCGACGATCGCGTGTTCGCTATTGGAGGCGACAAAGAAGAATCTCGCCGGGCCGGCGTTCGTCATGCTCATTGTGTTCAGCCTTTACGTGTTGCCGCGCGCCGCCTTGGTTCTGCTAGGTGCGATCGACAAATTCTCGGGTTTCGACTTGAGTGACGACAACCAATGGATCATTGGAACGGTTCTGTTTGTCTATGCGTTTCTATCCGGAACCAAGCTCAGTGGGACCGATGGCGTTGCACTTGGTGCACCGGCAAAGGGTTCAAAGCTGGCAGTCGTGATCAGTCTGTTCATGATTGCCTGTTCCATCCTGTTCTTTTTCAGCTACTTGAAGGCTGTGGGCGGAGTGCAAGGCCTGATTGCGAATTACAACGCGGAAACCTATTTCGCGGCAACTCAGGACGAGGTGGGATCTGCAAGCAAGAATGGGTCGATCTACACGCTGATTTCGGGATTTGCTATCGTCAGTGCGGCGCTGTTTGCGCTTCGCAAATCTCGCAAAATGGTTATTTCTTATTCCATTTTGTGCGGCATCTCATTGGTGATGGCGGTCTGCTTCATCAAGCGCGAGTATGCGTTCGACGTATTGATGGCGATTATCGTCACGTTGGTTGCAAGAAAGTCCGTGGTTAGACTGCAAAAGCTCGCCCTGATCGGCTTTGCGGCCGCGGGAATGCTCTTCCTGCTGTTTCTCGTCAGATCCGGATTTCAGCCGGGCGATGCCGCTGCGGTTCCGTTGGCGCTACTCGACACCTCCGAATTCTGGGTGCTCGATCAGATTATCAACGTGTACCAGAATGGCATCGGACTGACCGATTACGACTATGGCTGGCTTCATGTCATGGCGCTCGTCTCGCCTTTCATGCCGTTCGATTCATATGTCCCCCTGGACCACATTCTGGTTGAGCGATCAATGGGAATTTCCGGCTGGGGAATTCCGCCGACAATTTTTGGTTACGCCTTTCTGGTATTTGGCTGGATTGGTCTGATTCCGTATGGTATTGCGCTTGGATACCTGATCGGCCGTGTTGACCGTTGGTTGAAAAATCGAACCCGAAAGAGTTGGAGTTTCCTGAGCGCATACATGATTTTCATCATGTATTGCTGGTTTCTATTTAGAAACGGTGACCCTGTATTGGCGGTGTTTTATACCAATCGGTACCTGTTCCTGGTGATTTTCGTTGCCTTGATTGAATGGGTGTTTAACCGTGGTTCGAGGCGAATGGCTACCGCGAACTCAATGAGAGTGCGGATATGACGCGACACTTCAATTCACTATTCCGTCAGGCGCTGGGATCGAATGTCGCGATATTGGGGCTGAATTTCGGCAATGTAGCCCTTACGTCGCTGTTCGCCGGTCTAAACACGCGCGGCGCGGTGACGGCGATTATGACGTATCCGCCCTTATTAGCTTCGATATGCTGTTTTGGGCTTCATCTGGGGTTCGTTTATCTGACGCAACGGTTCCCTGAACGCGCGGAAAGTCTCTTTAAATGTTTGATTGTCTGCGCGATTTTCTCACTTGGCGCAGGCACGCTCGTCAGCTTGACAATTGCACCGTATATCGCAAGTAAGATTTCGGCCGATAGGACGCTGGTGACGATTTGGACCATCGTTCTGACCGATTCTACGATCGTCTACGCGCTGTTTTCGGGTGCCTGTCAAACCGAAAAGCTGTTCCATGTATTTAGTGTCTCGCGATTGATGTCGCCAGCGGTGACCGCGGTGGGAATTCTCGTTTTCGGTCTGTTCTCGGTGGTGGAAACGCAAGCTTATCTGGCTGCCTACGCCGCTGGATCACTGGCAAGCAGTGCGTTCACGATCGTCGTGTGCATCAAGGAATATAAAAATAGAGGCGTGTTGGGACGGAAGGATGTACGCGAACTCGGCCGTCTCGCCTCGCTGTACTGGATTGGCGATGTAATGAACATCCTGGTTTGGCAGGTGGACAAGATCGCGTTAATCGCACTGTCCATGCCGATGCGGGAGGTAGGCATCTATACGATCGTCGCAGCAATTGCGCGGGGCGTAGGCCAAATTCCGATTTCGTTGAGTCAGGTGCTGCTGGCAAAGGCGATTGGGAAATCAAGAAATGCAGTGGTGGAACAAACTGCCGTCAATTTCCGATATATCACGGTTTTGTCGGTGCTGATGGCGGCGTGCCTGACCCCGGTCATGCTGTCCTCGTTCTTTATCACGAACGTGGAGATTTCCCGATTCCTCAAGGTCCTGTGCATTCTCTCAATTGATTCCTGTGTAGCGGGGGGAAGCCTGATTGTTTCTCAGGCGTTCAGTGCTGTAGGCGAGCCGCACAAGGGGGCGGTCCGCCAACTGGTGGGCGGCTTGTCTGCGATTGTATTTGCCTATCTGCTCGGGTTGCAGCTCGGTGTAGTCGGCGTTGCGACCGGGATTCTGATGTCCTCCGTTCTAAAACTCACTGTAGCGTGGGTCATGTTCAAGGGCGCTTTTGAAACGCGATCTGAAAATTGGATGCCTTCACGCACCGATTGGGGCGGGGCATTGGGTTTTTTAAAACGGGGAGGCTAAATGAATTCGTTAAAACACAAACTGACGTCGTTGCTGGAAATCATTCCGCAAGGCGATCACATAATATTTGCCGACTATCCCGTTTATTTCAACATCGGGGATCTGTTGATATTTCAGGGGAGTGAAAATTTCTTTCGTGATAACAATATCATCATCGATGACCGCTTCAGTCTGAAGGAAAAGTCGCAGCTTTCCAGAAATACGGTTGGCGACAGGGCGATCGTATTGCAGGGGGGAGGTAACTTCGGTGACCTTTATCCGTGGCATCAGTCATTTCGTGAGCAGATCGTAAGTCAATTTCCCGACAATAAGATTGTTCTCCTGCCGCAGACGATCCATTTTTCTGATTTGGCGAAGGCCAAGGAATCGGCAGCAATTTTCAAGAGACATAGAAATCTACACATCTGTGTTAGAGACGAAAAAAGCTACAAATTTGCCGCGGATTTTCTGAGCGACAAAGTCTATTTACTGCCAGACATGGCGCATTGGCTCTACGGATCATCACCGTTCAAACCGGCAATGCGCGATGCAGCGAACGGTACGCTCTGGTTGATTCGTGGAGACAAAGAGCAGCCGCAGGCTTCGCAAGTTTCGGAACTGCCGGTCCCTGGGCGGGACTTTCAAGGAGATTGGAACGATTTGCAGAAGTTTTCGGCGCCGTTTCTCGAACAGTGGTCTACCAAATTTCATCGCTTAGCGGGAATGGCTCCGGTCAGGGTGGTTCGTCCATGGAAAATGTACCTGCCGGTGGTGCGCTCAATTATCGAGGCGAATGTGAATTTCTTCTCGAAATACGAGCGCGTTGTGACATCGAGATTGCATGGGCACATTCTCGGTGCCTTGCTGGACAAAGAAATTGTTCTGATTGATAACTCGTATGGCAAAAACTCAGGTTATTACGAGTGCTGGACGAAGGCACTTCCGAATGTGGTCCTCTCTGCCAGCGGAGTGTGAGCCGTGCGGACAGCATTCGTATTGCTTTGGGCTGAGATTTCCGTTGAGAATTGGAAGAAGTCATTCGACGAAGGCCTCAGGCCGGACAGAACGCCCTATGGATATCATTATCTGGAGGAGTCTGGATTCGACGTGCTTTATTCGAAGTCGTTTAACGAAAACCCCCTTTCCCGTATTTTCAGAAAAATTGTATCCAGGATATTTCGTGCCGATCTCGTACATGCGCTGAGAAATATCAGGGGAATGGCAAAAGCGGACTACATCTTTACCCATACGGATAAAGAGACGTTCTCTGTTCTGCTGTTGAGAACAGTTTTCCCGTGGCTGATCAAAGCGAGGACCGTGTGCCAGATTATCTGGACCCCAGACGTGCTGAAACAGCAGAGTAAGTTCGGCGCAAGGATTCTCGGAGCTGTGTTGAGGAAGGCGGATCTGGTCATCACGTTGTCCAGCCAGAACCAGGACTGGTTGAACCAGCTCGACAGCCGGATCAACGCGAGATCGGTGAAATTCGGCATTTGTCGCGACAGCTTTTTGACTGAGGAGCTTCCGGCTATTCGGGACGATTCGGCAGTGAGAGTTCTTGCGATCGGTAATGACGAACATCGAGACTGGAACACGTTTTGTGCGGCTCTCTCCGAAGTGAGTGACATCCGCGTACGAGTGCTTAGCCGTACCTTCAAGAAATCGGTTGCGTCATATCCGGATGAATGGGAAATAGAGTCCGCAAATTCGCTCGGTGAGGTAAAGGACGCGTATGCATGGGCGGACCTCGTCGTGGTGCCGCTGAAAAGCAACATGCACGCGTCCGGCATTACCTGCGTACTGGAAGCGGCATTTCTGGGCGTGCCTGTCATCGCGGCAAATACCGGAGGACTGACTGACTATTTCGAAGATGGCGAAGTGATGTACTACGAGACGGGTAGCGCCGAATCGCTTGGTTCGCAAGTCAGGAGATTTGCCACGGATGTCTCGGCGCGACGGAGTTATCAGCGTGCGGCGTTTGAGCGTGCGCGCAAGGAAACGCTGACCTCGAAAAACTACATTGCCCAGCAGGTGAGTTTGATTCTGGCTCGAGATGCAATCGGGGGGACCTGATGAAAATAGTGCACGTATGCGAGACGCTGAAGGGCGGTATCGAATCCTATTTGGCGGAGATTATTCCGTTCCAGGTGGGTCTTTACGGAGCGGACAATGTCCACATCATCGTCCCCCGCGACGGAGCGGGCGGGCGAAGCGAGTTTCACGAAGCCGTTGTCTGGGAATTCAGGAGAAAAGGGCGTTCTTTCTCTACGATGCTGAATCTCTGCGTGGCGATTCTCAAGCTCGTCAAGACACAGGCGCCGGACGTTATCCATTTGCACAGCTCTTTTGCCGGCGCCATTGGTCGCGTTGTGTTGATGGCTTTGCGCAAGGAGACGAAGGTTGTCTATTGTCCGCACGGTTGGTCCTATCTGCGCCAGGGTGCAGAACGTACGAACTGGCTGTGGAAAAAGATCGAAACGATGCTGGCGGTAGCGTGCCACAAGATCGTTTGCATTTCCGAGCACGAGTACAACGCCGCACTCAACGCCGGCTTGCCAGAACATAAGCTGGAACTGATCGTAAGCGGAATTTCGGATGTCGTGTCGGACGCGCCGCGGAATCGGGTCATCTCACGCGAAGGCCGCGCGATACGCCTGTTATTCGTCGGCAGGCTGGATTACCAGAAGGGTATCGATCTATTGTTCAATGCGCTTCGGTCGGCTGCTCGAAATGATATCGAGTTGACGATAGTCGGGGAGGCCGTTGTCAATTCCGCTTGGTGGGCGCAGATTCGCGGATCGTGTCCTGAGAATGTGCAAATCATTGGCTGGCAGGAACGGGATGCGCTGCAGCTTTTTTATGAGCTCGCCGACGCTCTCGTGGTGCCTTCACGTTGGGAAGGTTTTGGCCTCGTTGCTGTTGAAGCACTCCGATCGGGCACGCCGGTGATATGCAACGTGGCGGGAGCGTTGCCGGATATCGTGGAACACAGGATTAGCGGTTATCACCTCGATTTTCAAAATACAGAGAAGGCGGTGGCTTTCTTCGCAGAGCTGAAGCTTGAAAACCTGGCCCACTTGAGGGATGCAGCGCGTGAGCGCTATACCAGCGTTTTTAAATCCCAGGCGATGAACGAAAAGATGCTGCAGATGTATCAAGCCGTCATTCCGCACGCAGAGGCGGTGGGCACCGCGGGGTTTATGGAGTAGGTGGCCCCGATTTATCGAGGACAATATGATTCATGTCGACTATGTGGTTGGTCACGATCCCGCAATTGATCGTGACGGTATCGGGGACTATGCGGAACAAGTGGCAGCAGCTCTGGGCCGACGCGCAACGCTCGGCTCGAAGATTGGCTTTGTTCATTCGAGATTCAAACCGGCGAGTATATTTAAATGGTTTGGATTTCTTCGATTCTTTAACCGATCGAACATTGTACATATCCAGTATCCGGTTGAGGGGTGGGGGACATCGGTCATGCCTGGCGTCGTGCCAGTCATAGGTCGGCTCTTTTTTCGATCGAGCCGCCTGGCTATCACGTTGCACGAATGGCGAAGCATGCACGTGTTGCGCCGTGCAAGCGTCTATTTGACGATTCTTCTGGCAGACGTCCTGATCTTTGCCTCTGAACGGGAACGAAAAGCATTTTTAAGTTCACGGATTGCAAAGTATACGAGGAGCGCTCAACAACAGGTGGTCATTCCGATCGCCGTGAATGTTGATATTCCAGAGCTTGAAACAGCCGATATTCTGGCGGCACGTGAAAGCGCACTGTCGCGGCTGGGCCTCGGAAGAAGCAGGCTCGGCCACGGCGAGTCCGCTCGCCAGTTGGTGCTAGGCTTTTTCGGATTCGTCTATGAATGGAAACAGCCGGAAAAAATGCTCCATATTGTCAATGCGCTGCTGAACAAAGGGTGCGCAGTGAATCTGGTTATGTGCGGCGATTTTCCGGATGGGCACGACGAGAAACGGGAAAATTTTCGCAAAAAAATCGCGGAGTATCGGCTCGAAGGCAATGTCGAATTGTGCGGCTATATCGAGCGGGCGGATGAACTGGCGTTACGGCTTTCTGCGTGTGACGTAGTTCTTCAGCTGTTCTCTGATGGTCTTTCGGCAAGACGAGGAAGTTTCTGGTACTCGGCCGAGCTGGGCACGCAGGTTCTTTCCACGTTTCCGGGCGCGCAGGACGAGTTCGAGCAGTGTGGAACAGGTTATGAGCCTTCGAATGACGAGCGTGTGTTGCTGGTTCCCGCAGACGATGATCCTGCCAACATAGCGGCGAGGATTCTGGACTGGACGCGACCATGGAGTCCACCGGTGAGAAGGACGATTGCGCCTACCTGGGACGAGATAGCGGCCCAACACGAGGGGGTGTATGCCGCAATGATGCCCGCCTCGCAACCGCTGACTGACGAACTGGTGGAGGAGGCCGTTCAGCCGGCGAAGACGTTCGGTTCGCGGTCGACGGAGAGCCGATGAAACCGGTCGATCGCCTGGAGAAAAGACGCTCCGTTGTGAAAGTTATCCTGACCGGGGTGTCTTTTCTGTTGCCCTCTTTGGCGCGATCGGCAGAAAGCGATGCATCTGCTTCTTCCGGCATTGCAAGGCCAGACGGTAAAAAGAGCAGCGTGCGTATCGACGAGCTGGGTGCGAAGGGTAACGGCGTTGACGACGATACGGAATATTTCACGCGTGCCATGCGGTCCGGCGTCACGGTCGTGGCCGGAAACGGAAAGGTCTATCGCGTCAGGCCGCTCGTATTCGTTAATTTAAAAAACGCAGTATTGGATCTGAATGGTTCAACCTTGCTGATAGACCGTCCTACCCCGACAGGTCCTTCGCCGTCGGGTCTTACCTTCAAATCTTCGTCCAGCTTAGGTGGATGTCAGAATCTGAAATTGAGTCATGGAAAAATCGCTTATGTATCGACGCC